>WRME01000024.1 GCA_009777275.1 Oscillospiraceae bacterium | reverse complement strand
ACATTCCCGCAATCCACGCATATGCACAAGACGGCATAGAGGTTGCCATCAGACAGACAACCGCAATTCCCGGAACGGCATCCATAACCGCAAGCAGAGGCGGGGTCAGCGTGAGCTATACCATTCATTTCAACCGCCCGCCGACATCCGACAACTTTATGAGCGGGGTTATAGGATCGCAGTGGAGCATAGTAAGACCCAACAGCAGCAACTACAGGGTGAATCAAAACGGATTACAGATAACAACCGTTACTAATCAGGATATTCAGGCGTCAACCGGAACCAACAGCAATATGTTCCTGCAATCGGGATTCGGCGACTGGACGGTCACCACCGATATTGTCGTAGAAAACGTGCCTAACACCAACTGGCAGCAGATGGGCATAGTTGTCTATGAGGATACCCCCGTTGTCGCAGGCGTGGCAAACGCCTTTATAAAGTTTGTGATCGAGCATAGCAGTAACCTGCATATACTTATGGTCGGACGGCGTACAGGTCAAAACACCGGAAACCTCTCGAGCGGCAATGTTCAGATCAACACAGGCGATGTCGTAACCATGCGGCTGAACCGTGAGGGTAATGTCTACACAGCCTATTATTCGGTCAATGGCGGTGAGTTCAACCGTCTGGGAACCTCAATAACCTATCCTATGGAGAATGTCAAGGTAGGATTCACGGCATTCAGCAGCGGAAGTTCTCCGCCGTTTAACACGACATTTAAAAATTTTAATGTCGAACTACCAAGCGAAACGGTTATGGACGAGGCGGAACTGTCCGACATAACGCTGGACGGTCAAGGTCTGCAGGGATTTGATCCGATAATCAGAGAATACACGGTATTGCTTGAGGACGGCGCCCAGCCGCCGATTGTAAGAGCAGTAACGTCCGGAATCACATCCGAATTTATCGAGATAGAACAGACCGAACAGGCTCCGGGCAGGGCGGTAGTGTCATACGGAGTTGGCAGTGCGTGGCGGGATTATGTCATAAACTTTGCATACGGCTCACAGCACGGGATAACCTATATGCCTAACGGAGCGGCAGGAGAGCCGATAACAGACCAATCGCTTGCCTATAATGATACATACTACACAAACCTAAACACCTTTGTTAATACAGGCAGAACATTTATAGGATGGAACACCGAGCCGGACGGAAGCGGTATGCCCTATGCCGAGAATGAGGAGATCGCCGTAAAAGAATCCATGACACTATACGCTATATGGAAAGCGGACAACGATACTACTAATGTAGACGTCACCTTCGACACTCAGGCGGCAGGAGTAGGCACACCCTCTGCTAAGATAGTCACATTCGGCAGTCGGTACGGAGAGCTGCCAATAGTAAACAGAGCGGGGTACAGTTTTAACGGATGGTTTACCCACCAAAATTCCGGCAAAGAGATAACGGGTGAAAAAATAGTGACCAACCCTGCTAACCATACCCTCTATGCACGGTGGGGCAGAAATGTCACCGTGAGCTTTGACACTCAGGCGGCAGGAGTAGGAGTACCTACCCCTAACTCTATTCAGGTCATAGAGGGAAGACAATACGGCAAACTCCCCGTTCCCGTCCGAAGAGGGTATGCCTTTGACGGATGGTTTACCCAAAGGTCCGGAGGCACAAAGATAAATGCAATCTCTACCGTGACAAACAATGCGAACCACACTCTCTATGCAGGGTGGACAGCGGTGACCATGCGGATCTCATTCAACACCCAGACAGCGGATGTTGCTAATCCGCCATCGGTGATAGCCTCATTCGGGGATAACTATGGTACGCTGCCCGTTCCTAACAGGGATGAATATATCTGGGGCGGATGGTATACACAGCCGACAGGCGGAACCGCCGTAACCGAAATGACGGTTATTGCCGATGCGTCTAACCACACCCTATTCGCCCGCTGGACCATGGAGGGAGAACACGCAAAGGGTGACGTCAACGGTGACGGGATAGTAAACATATTCGACATGATATTAATACGAGACCATATTGTAGGCAGAACAATCCTGCCCGCCCGAAGCCTGCGAGCCGCCGATGCGGTTGCCGACGACATAATCGATGTAAAGGATATTATAGCCATAAGAGACTCGATACTGGGGGTTGTGAGGTTGTAGGTTCATATTCCTGCGGTGACCGCATTTACTTTTTGTTCTCTTTTAACCACGAAAAGCACGAAAGTTTTTTGGGGACGGTACGCACGGGAGTGCATACCGTCCTTAATAAATTTTTCGTGTTATTTCGTGTTTTTCGTAGTTAAAAGGTAATTGACAAAACTGTAAATCGTGGTATAATAAATATAAAGGTATTAAAACAGGCAGAAACTAAGGATTAAAGGAGATACACGATTATGAAAAAATTACTAACCCTAACCCTCGCCATATTGATGGCGCTTACCCTTGTCGCCTGCGGCGGCAGTAGATCACACACCAACGGCAACAATGGCGGATCGGTGTCCGATAGCACAAGCGAATCCGTATCGGAAAGCAACAGCACGACCTACGGAACAATTCCCATGCCGGACGGCTTTCCGTCCAACCTCGGCGATGCGGAGTTTTTCAGTCCCGAGACGGACGACTATCTCATTCTGCATGACCCGCAGGCTGCTTCGTGGGACGGTGAGAAAATTTATCACTTGGTTTCTTATGACACGTCCGGCGAACCCGTGCAATGGGTTATGAAATCCGTTTGGCCGCGTGCCGATGTCATTCCGTATCAAAACAAGCAGAGTGGGGAAGTCGGCGGGGAAATCGGCATGGAAATCGGCCCTGAACGAGAGGGATGGGGCGACAGAATTGCGGCGGACGGCATTGTCGTGGGCAACGCCGGATTCTTTGACAGCATGGCGATGTTTGTTAAATATGGGTCTAACATATCGCAAGCACTACGAAGCAATTACCTGCCGCCGACCAAGGACAGCGCCGACTGGACTTCCGAACGCAACAGCATTGATGGCGCTTACGTCATCATTGTTAGCGAAAACAGTTGGGTGCAAGGTCCCGCCCCTGAGCATTTCTATTTCTCCAAGCCGAGCAGCAATGCCGCATCTGCTTCGGGCGGCAATACCGCAGGCGGCACGGATCCAACTGTTTATAGGGGCAACGTCACCCATTTACGCGGTCAAAATGACACGACCCATGAGTTTTATGTCATCGGCACGACCTCCGGTCAAGTCTGGGGCAACGACATATATACCGATGATTCCACCATCGCTATGGCGGCGGTACACGCCGGAGTGCTGAAAGACGGGGAATCGGGAACGGTGACGATCCGCATCCTCCCCGGACGGGACAGCTATGAAGGCACGACCCGCAACGGGGTGGGAACGGGGTCATATGCACAATGGCCGGGCAGTTATGAGTTTGTAAAGTAATATCGGATTGTCGGGTTCACAATGTAATTAAGCAGAGAGAAAGAGAAAGGGCGATACTATGGGCATACTACCAATGGATATAGATATACTACCACCATGCGATGATCGGATTTTTAAGCTGATATTAACAGCTCCGGAAGCGAAACCGGCAAAATTCCGCTTTATTGACCTTTTCGCTGGAATAGGCGGTATGCGCATTGCCTTTGAAAACCACGGCGGCGAATGTGTCTTTTCCAGCGAATGGGATAAATATTGTCAACGAACCTATTTTGAAAATTTTGGTGTATTGCCTTTTGGTGACATTACAAAGATAAACGAGTATGATATACCCGACCACGAAATACTTGTTGCGGGTTTTCCTTGCCAACCGTTTTCTATTGCGGGCGTTTCAAAAAATAATAGTTTAGGACGGGAAACGGGCTTTCTTGACAAAACACAAGGAACATTATTTTTTGATGTTGTGAGGATTATAAATGCAAAACGACCCCACACTTTCCTGCTTGAAAATGTCAAAAACTTAAAAAGCCATAATAAAGGTGAAACATGGAAAGTTATAACTGAAACCCTTGACGAACTGGATTATAAAATATTCCCTTTTGTCCTTGACGGGCAATTATTCAGTCCGCAGCATAGGGAGCGGGTTTTTATTGTCGGATTTGACCGTCAGATATACGGAGATAAAATTCATTTTAAATTTGACATATCGCCCCCCGCTAAATCGCCGAAAGTCAAGGATATTTTAGTCGATGAAGTTGACGAAAAATATACCTTAACCAACCATTTATGGGAGTATTTACAAGACTATGCCGCAAAGCATAAGGCAAAGGGTAACGGTTTTGGTTATGGCATGGTTGACCTTAATGGAGTAACCCGGACACTAAGTGCGCGTTATTACAAAGACGGCTCAGAAATACTTATACCGCAGCAAGGGAAAAATCCACGACGATTGACCCCGCGAGAGTGTGCGCGCTTACAGGGCTATGGTGATGATTTTAAGATACCCGTATCCGACACACAGGCATATAGACAATTCGGAAATTCAGTTGTTGTACCGCTTGTTAGTGCGGTTGCGGGACTAATGGTGGAAAAGCTTGAAAGTTTACCCAAAGCTCAATTTGAAGCGTTGCCGAATATGAAGTTACGGAGAGCACAAAATGGATAATGTTTCTAACAACGCAATACAAGCAGTAAACAATGGGCAACTTTCCTATTGCAAATTTTTATCTGCAAATGACACCGGGGATACAGGAGGACATCAAGCGGGAATATATATAGCAAAAAAAGCTATTTCAATTCTTTTTGACGAACCCGGTATAAAAGGTGAAAATAAAGACAAGTTTGTAAAAGTACGTTGGCAAAATGATTTTACAACCGATAGCCGATTTATATATTATGGCACCGGAACTCGTAATGAATACCGCATTACACGGTTTGGGCGTGAATTTCCATTCTTGCGTACTGAACACACAGGCGACTTGTTCGTGTTCGTTAAGAACGCCGATGAAGATTATTCGGGTTATATCCTTGAAACAGAGGATGACATAAACGCTTTTCTTGATGCTTTCGCAATGGGACCGACCGACACAGGGGCAATAATCCAAAAAGAGGATATGCCGCTTGATACTCGTGCCGAACTTGCATTTACAGAATTTATACAAGCGCTAACCGTTGATTTTCCGGCATCTGTTGAAATGTCGGCGGCGGCGCGATGTATATTTAACGCCGTTTACAACCATGAGGAAAACATTATACTTAAACCCGACAATCATTTAATTTCATGGATAGATACAGAATATCGGCTATTCAGAAAAATAGAATTTAGCCGTTACGGGGATATGATAACAAAAGGTTTTAAGACCGTTGAACAGTTTATCGAAGTGGCCAATATGGTGCTTAACCGCAGAAAGAGTCGTGCGGGAAAATCCCTTGAACATCATCTTTCAGCTATGTTTGACGGCAATAATCTTGTATATCAATCACAACCTAAAACAGAGGGCAATAAACGTCCTGATTTTGTGTTCCCTAGCGAAAAGGCTTATCACGATTTGAGTTACCCGTCCGAAAGATTGATTTTTTTAGGTGCAAAAACAACCTGCAAAGACCGCTGGCGGCAGGTTATCAATGAAGCTAACCGCATACGCAACAAACATCTTTTCACGCTTCAACAAGGAATATCAGCCGGGCAGCTTGATGAAATGGAAATAGAACACATAACTCTTGTTGTACCCGCACCATATATAGCAGCATATCCACAAGAAAAGCGGGGTAATATCTGGTCATTGCAAAAGTTTATAGCCTATGTGAAAGAACGAGCAAGCGCATAGTGACAATAGCATTATCTAAGTTAGGCGAGTAACATCATCTCTTCCTAAATACACCGCTTAAAACACACGAGTAATCGTGTGTTTTCTTTTTGCTAATCATACGCAGTTGTAATAATATATTTAGAATAAAATGTCTGTGGATTGTATTATTTTTTCAAAAATGCTAATAATAACCTTCTATAATTATATCAAGGCAGGATGAGTATGATTAATATCAGTCACTTTGAAAACACGGGTCTCGCAGAAAAGCTATCGGCATCTATATCGGGAAAGACTTGCGAATTTAGGTCTGCACAGAATCTTCGTCATAGGCTGAAATACCATCTTCGCAGGATACGCAGCGCCTATAAACACACCACACTGCGCGGAGGTCTGTCCGCTGCGGGTGAGTGGCTCTGTGATAACTACTACATGATTGAAAAGGACGGCAAGTCGCTGCTAAAGGACCTTAAAACGGTCATTCTGCCGCAATGTGAAAAATCATCCCTGCCGCAGATATATCTCTTTACAAGAGAGGCCGTCTTTGATTACGAATTTGAGTTTTCTACCGAGACATCTCTACAGCTGATCAGCCTCTTTGAGAGCCATCGTCCTATGCAGAATTTTGAGCTGGATTTTTTCAAAAACGCTGTCAGAATCGGCGCTATAGAGGGCGTGTACAAATCCGTTACCGAAAAGATGCTGCCCGAACAGTCGGCGGCGCTGATAAGCAAGTGCATAAAAATCCTTGCCAACATTGATCTTATAAATCTCGATGTAATAAACGAAAACAAGAATCAGCTGGATATACTTCTGCAGCAGGACGATATATATCCCGCAATGAACGAGACGACAAGGCATATATACCGATACAAGCTCAGCAAAATCGCACTCAAGACAAACACCGACGAGATGGAGCTTGCTCACAGCTATATCGGCAAATCAAAGGCGTATGAGGGCGATGGCAAAAAGAGCCATGTCGGTTATTATATCTATGAGGACTATGACCGCTTAGTAAAGAAACACACAGGCAAAAAACTCCATCTGCCTATGCTGATAGGATTCTCGATTTTAATTTCAGTCGGGGTGTCCCTGCTTATGGGCAATCCGCTATGGACGGTTCCGGTCTTTTTTGCCGTGTGGGAGATGATACGTCCGATCATTGAGCATATCTGTCTTAGCGGGAGCGAGAGCGAGTATGCCCCACGTCTCGAATTTGACGGAACGATACCCGAAACAGCCCCGACATTGGCGGTGCTTTCAACCATGCTACCTGCGGCAAAGGAGCTTGACAATCTTGGAGCAAAGCTCGAAAAGCTATACTACACCAACGGAAACGGGAGTATATCATTTCTTGTTCTTGCCGATCTCAAGGAGGCAAAGCTGCCTGTATTACCGGAGGATAACTCGCAGATCAGAGCCTGTGCCGCTCTGATAAACAGGCTGAATGTGAAGTATAAAAACAAGTTTATGCTGCTTGTGAGAAGAAGAAGCTACAGCGCTACAGGAAACGCATATACAGGCAAGGAACGCAAGCGGGGAGCCATAACCGATCTTGTCAGCCTCATAAAGGGCAAGGACATCCGCTATGCAGAGTTTTGCGGGGATATAAAGACACTCAAGGATACAAAATATATTCTTGCACTTGATTATGACACAAGGGCATTGCTCGAATCGGCATCATCGTTGGCGGCGGTAGCCGAGCATCCCCTCAACAGACCGATTATAGACAAGGACAGAGGGGTTGTGACGAGCGGTTACGGCATCATAGCACCAAAGATGGTAACCCAGCTCAAGTCATCGCTCAAAACGCCCTTTACCAAAATAATGTGCGGAGCGGGAGGGGTTTCGGCATATGATTTTAAATGCGCCGATATTTATCAGGATCTGTATGACGACGGCATCTTCTCAGGCAAGGGGCTTATCTGCGTTGATACATTCTATCAATTGCTCAGCGGACTATTCCCGTCTGAAACGGTCCTCAGCCACGATATACTTGAGGGAGGGTTTCTACGCACAAGGTTTGCGGGTGATATAGAATTGTCGGACGGATTCCCCGCAAATGCCACGCCCTACTTTAAGCGGCTCCACCGCTGGATCAGGGGAGATTTCCAGAATGTCGCATATATAGGCGGCAGTATAGAAACAGCATCGGGCAGGAAGAAGAATCCGCTGTCGGCCATCAATCGCTTTAAGATATTCGATAACATCAGACGGGAGCTTACCCCTGTTCTGTCTCTGATTCTGCTATTTGCGGCATATTTTCTGCCGCACGGTATCTCTGCGGTTTTGACGCTGGTGGTTTTGTTGGGGCTGATCTCACCCTATCTCTTCGGTCTTGCAGGAGCATTGTTCCACGGGGGATTGTTTGCGCTCAGCCGCAAATATTACTCCAACGTAATGCCCCACACCTTTGAACTTATATACCAGATGGCTTATAATCTCATACTCCTGCCGCAGTTTGCCTACACAGCCGCAGACGGAGCGATACGAGGATTATACCGACGGTTTGTGTCGAAAAAAAGAATGCTCGAATGGACGACGGCGGCACAGATAGAGAACAAAAAGGATTCGCTTGCGGGCATCTTCAACTACTACTGGTTCGGCGAATTGGCGGGTGTTTTCTTCCTGACCTCAGGGTATGGATTTATGCGGGTGTTTGGGTTGCTGTTTATATTCACCGTTCCGCTGGTGTGGATCAGCGGAAGAGAATACAGACAGCAGATCGAGCAAATCCCCGATAAAACACGGGATACCCTTACCTCAAACGCAGCCGCTATGTGGAATTTTTACTGCGACTATGCAGGAGCAAGCGAAAACTGGCTGCCTCCCGATAATGTTCAGGAAGCTCCCGTGTTCAAGATAGCCCACAGAACCTCCCCTACTAATATAGGATTGCTGTTGCTGTCGGTACTATCGGCCGCCGATTTCGATTTTATCGATGCCGAGACCATGCAGGACAGAATATCAAAAACCATCGGTACTATCGAGAGGATGGACAAGTGGAAGGGTAATCTCTATAACTGGTATGACACCAAAACCTTGCAGACACTGGAACCTGCCTATGTATCGGCTGTAGACAGCGGCAATCTTCTCTGTTGTCTTGTCGCCCTCAAGGAGGGCTTGAAGGAATACGCCTCCGAACTCCCCGCAATACAGGATACCATAAGCAGAATAGAGATACTCATAGACAACACCGATCTCACCGTCTTTTATGACAAGAACAAAAAGCTCTTTGCTATAGGATACGATTTTGCAACCGAGAGCTTTAGCGGGTCATACTATGATATGCTTATGAGCGAGGCAAGGATGCTCAGCTATTTCGCCGTTGCAAAGAGGCAGGTGCCGAAAAAGCACTGGAGCGCATTGTCACGCACCTTGACCCTGTCAGGCTCCTTTACCGGGCCTATATCCTGGACGGGTACGATGTTTGAATACTTTATGCCGGAACTCCTGCTCCACAACACCGAGGGGTCACTTGGGTATGAGGGACTGAGATTCTGTCTCTACTGCCAAAAGAAACGGGCGAGAGCATATGCGGCCCCATTCGGCATATCCGAGAGCGGATACTATGCCTTTGATACAGAGCTGAACTATCAATACAAGGCAAACGGAGTTCAAAAAATCGCACTCAAGCGAGGTATGAACAACGACCATGTCGTTTCACCCTATTCGAGCTATCTAACATTATCCCATGCTCCTCATACCTCCTACCGCAATCTGGAGCTGTTGAAATCCATGGGAGTTTTCGGCAAATACGGTCATTATGAGGCTGTCGATTTCACCAAAGAGCGTATCGGGTCAAACGAATATGCCATAATCAAGAGCTATATGGCGCATCATGTCGGAATGAGCATAGTTGCGGTAAACAACGCTCTGCACGGAGGAATCATGCAGAAGCGATTCCTCTCCGACCGATATATGAACTCTGCCTCAGAGCTGTTGCAGGAAAAGATAAGCAACGGAGCTATTATCTATGAGGGTGTGTATAAAAAAGAAGGCGCTAAAAAGAACATCAGGGAGACGGCTGAGGAACTCGAGTACGACAAAATCTATCCCCATCTGCCGAGGGTAAAACTGCTGTCAAACGGTGAGATTACATCGGTTATCACCGATAACGGATGCGACTATCTCATCTACCGCAACCAAGACGTAACCCGCAGAACCAAAGATATATTACGCCGTCCTCTGGGCATATTTGCGGCGGTTAGTACAGGCAGTGATATAATCCCCTTCACACAGGCGCCGCAGTATCACGATAAATACAAAAGAAATGTAACATTTTCTTCAAACAGCGTTATGTGGACGACAAACTGCAAGGATATGCAGCTTGCCATGCAAAAACTTGTCCATCCGACATTTCCTTGTCAGCAGGTGTCGCTGGCGGTCAAGAACACAGGCTCGAAAAGACAAAAGGCGGAAGTCTTCATATATCTCGAGCCTGTTCTCTGCGATTACAAAGACGATGCCGCTCATCCTGCCTTTTCAAAGCTGTTTGTCCATGTTGAATACGACAAGACCGCCAATGTTATAACCGCTAAACGCAAACGCCGCAAGAACGAGAAACTGATATATATGGCGGTGGGTTTTACCGAGGATATAGAGTTTGAGTTTGAGAGCAGACGGGAAAATATACTCTCCCGTCCGTCATATACCGACAGGCTCTTCAGCGGATTCGGCGGGAGTTTTAAGGGGGAGGGCGGAGTTCCCGATAGCTGTATTGCTATAAAATTCCCCGCTGAACTGGGACCCCGTTCCCGCAAGGACTATGTGATGATAGTAAGCGCCGCCGCCTCTTTAGAAGAGGCCGTCGAGAATATACTCAAGATCAGGAGACAGGGCGGTGTCTCGAAAGAAAAGGCCGCAAAATGCCCCCTTGTCCATGATACCATCGAGGGTCGGCTGGCATCGGTTCTGTTACCGCAGATTTTGTTCGGCAAGAAAGACGGCGGCAAAAACCTTGAGGCGGTCAGCAAAAACTATGCTAATATAAAACTTCTCTGGACACTGGGAATCTCAGGAGATCTTCCGATCGTTGCGCTTGAGATAAAATCGGAAGCCGATGCCGACAGGGTCAAGAACTATATCATATGCCAAAACAAACTGCGGTTTACCGGGGTTATGTTTGACCTGGTACTGCTCTTCCGTGAGGGCGGCGATTACGGAAGACCGCTTACAGGGATGATAAACACACTCATAAGCAAGGAGGGCAGTGAAAGGCGGGTTGCTGTCCGAGGCGGAGTGTTCCTGATCGACATGGCTGTTTGCGGTGAGGAAACGATAAATCTCATATACGCATCGGCGGCTCATGTGGCATCTAAAAAAATGATAACACCCGAGGACGTTACCTTTGATTACAATCCTATCAAGCTAACCCCCGTCAAACCCGTCTATTTCGATACAGACGAGGGGCACAGGCTAAACACGGGATTCTTCTACAAAAACAGCTTTTATATCACAACACCCCCAAAACTCCCTTGGTGTCATATACTTGCCAATCCCGGATTCGGCACATTGGTCTCGGACAAGGCTCTGGGATTCACATGGGCGGTCAATGCTCGTGAAAACAAACTCACACCATGGTTTAACGATACAATGTCAGACAATCGGGGAGAACTGCTCATAATAAAATCGGGCAACCGATACTATGACCTTGTCAATGGATCACAGGCGGTCTTCAATCCCGAATTTGCCCTCTGGCACGGTATGGCGGGCAATCTGAGAAGCACAGTCAGGGTTACCGTTCCTGCAAAGGGCATGATAAAATATATCGATGCCGAGATTCGCAACACCTCCGATAAGAGAGCGGAGATAAAGCTCGCATATTATTTCGAGCCTGTAATGGGGGTAAGCCGAGATACGGCGGGACAGATAAGCATGAAACTCTCGGGTAACATTCTCTGTCTGCGGAATCCCGTGAATCAGAGCGTCAGGTCATATATGGGCGTCTCCTGCTCCGAGGGATTTACGACAGTATGCAGCCGTCCTGAATTTTTGTGCGGCAGATGGGATGATACAAGCATCGGTCCTGAGTATGATCCATGCGGAAGTCTGATCGTCGGCAAAACCATCGAGCCGGGTGAGAAGATAGATCTGAGATTCTCGATGGCATTTGCCTCAAGCGAAGAGGGGGTTCAAAAATTGCTGCAACTGCAACCCGATACAAAATATACACCTCCGAGCAGTATTAGGCTAAAAACCCCCGATGAGGGTCTGAATTATCTTGTCAACACATGGCTCCCCCGTCAAACGGTAATGGGACGTCTCTATGGACGCACAGGATTCAGCCAATGCGGCGGCGCATACGGATTCCGTGATCAACTGCAGGATGTCTGCAACTATATGCTCATCGACAACAATGCCGCAAAGCTCCAGATCATCCGAGCCTGTTCCTGTCAGTTTGCCGAGGGTGACGTTCTGCACTGGTGGCACAATCTGCCTAAATACGGCGGCGGCAAAAAAGGGGTGAGAACCCGCTACAGCGATGATCTGTTGTGGCTTCCCTATACCGTCTGTGAATATGTAGAAAAGACGGGCGACAGCGATATACTCGATATAGAGGTTGCGTATCTGTCCGCTCCCGAACTTGCCGAGAATGAGAATGAAAAATACCTTGAGGTCACAAGCGGAGAACTCAAGGAATCGGTCTTCGACCACTGTGTTCGGGCGATTGAGCGGGCATACAGATTGGGAGAGCATCGTCTTCCGCTCATGGGATGCGGAGACTGGAATGATGGCTATAACATGGTAGGAGCAGGAGGAAAGGGAGAGAGCGTCTGGCTTGCTCAGTTTCTGGCTATGGTTCTCAAGAGATTCTCTCTGCTCTGTGCAAGAACGGGCAGATCTCAGCTGAGGGATGATTACTATTCTAAGGCCATTACCCTGCTTGCGGCGGTTGACGAGTTCTGCTGGGACGGAAGCCACTATATCCGTGCATTTTTCGATGACGGCGACAGGATGGGCAGTGCGGCAAACGAGGAATGCGCTATAGATTCATTAACCCAGAGTTTTAGCGTTCTTGCCGAGATGACCGACCAAAGCCGCAAGGAAACAGCGCTCGAGAGTGCCTATACAAATCTTGTCGACAAAGAACACGGTATAGTAAAGCTATTCACACCGTCATATGACAACAGCCGTCAAAACCCCGGATATGTTAAGTCATATCCCGCAGGTGTGCGTGAAAACGGCGGTCAGTACACCCATGCCGCAGTATGGATGGCAATGGCACTGCTCAAACACGGTGACGGCATGAGGGGTTACGAGCTTATCAAGATGCTGGGCCCCGTTAATAAATACAAGGACAACAAAACAGGCCCGAACTATATGCTCGAACCCTATTATATGGCGGCCGATGTATACACAAACCCCGATTGCTACGGCAGGGGAGGATGGAGCATCTACACGGGCGCCGCAGGATGGTATTGCACCGCCGTTATCGAATATCTGGCGGGAATAAAGATCGCAGACGGATTTGTAACGGTAAATCCCGTAATACCTGAGTTTTGGGATGGATATTCGGCCGAGGTGGATTTTATGGGAAGCAGAATAAACATCATAGTCAAAAGAGGAAAGGATAAGGGCATATTCGACGGCGGAGTTCTCGTCAAGGCCGTCCCGCTCGATAAAAATACCCACGATGTAACGGTGGTGATTTAGTCACGCATGGTATGCGGACGAACGGTATGCGGGCGAACGCAGTTCGTCCCTACATCATTGGGGTGAAATCTACACCGTCGATACATTGGTTGTAGATGTAAGATTTTATTTTTTCTGCATCCCCGATCTCATAGTATTCGACCAGCAGTCTGCTAAAATCCAGAATATTCTCGATGGGGACAGAAACAACCCCGCAGCCGTGAGAAATAAGCACCTGATTGGCGGCCAGCATTGCGGTGCGTTTGTTACCGTCCATAAACATCTGTTTACGCATCAGGTAGAGCATGAGGGTTATGGCTCTGTCGGTAGGTTCGGCCATGTCAAATATATCCGCTAATTCCTCTCTGATCTGCGATTCGATAGGCATATCCGGCTTCCAGGATGTCCCGCCTATCCGCACAGGGATATTACGCAAAAACCCCGAATTTGCAATCAAATTGTCCCCTCCGATATGCTGATTGATCCTGCATATAAAATGATAGTCGATAGGTATGTCCAAGTTATCAAGCACAAATTGCCATGCGTGTTTTATGTTGTTTACCGCTATCATTTCTTCGATCTTGACATTTGACACGCTTATTCCGTTATAAATAGCATCGGTTTCGGGAAAGGTCACCGACAATCCTTCCAGCCTTGCGCTCTTCCAGATATAATCGACAATATTGCGTTTTGCCCAAAAAATGTTCTCTTCCCTTGTCATAGAATACTTTCTCTGCATAAATTCACGCCTTCTATCTCTCTTTTATCAGGCTCTCTTTTTTTAGAATATCATATCTCACAACGGCGATGACCTGAAACACCTGTATGATGGATTCTAAAACGATTCCCATATAGTTTGATGTTTTTATGTTATAATAGAGCCAGCATGAGGTTGCAAGGAGCATGATAAGCCTGATAACCGTTTCATTCTCCTGCCAAAACGCCCACGCCGTTATAAAGCTGACAAACACAATCGGAATCTCGATCCATTCGGTCCAAATCCCTAAATGCCACATAGCCCAGCTCATTGCTATTAATAACAGTATGAATGTTATTAGTATATGCAGGCTGGGTTTTTTGCCCTTGGCTTTATATAGGTAGTAGACATAAAACCTAACACTGCCGAAAATCAAATTTCCGACAGTGACCCATCTAAAAACAAAAGCAAAGGAGGCGGCATAGAAGATCGTATTAAGTATCCTGTATAACAATATGTTCTTTTTGGTCTTGCTGAGTATGGATATTATAACGGTGATAAGCGCAAGCCCTGCAAAAATCTGCGAAAAGACAAACAAATTTTATTCTCTCCCTTATTACGGCGCTGTTCCCGGGCGGTAATAGGCCCCGTTTCTTTCAACAACACGGGGACTGATGTTAAAATTCGCAGCGGGCATACCCTCGGTAAGAGGTTCGACAAGATTTTTCCAGGCACGCGCGGAAGAATAGAGAGCTCCCGTACTCAGCATACTCTCCATCGGATAGGGCTGGTCAAAGCCGGTCCAGTATCCCGCTATAAAATGCGGAGTTACGCCGATAAAGGCATAGTCTTTGGTTTCGCTGGATGTTCCCGTTTTTCCTGAAACGGGCAGGTTGTCGAGTTTTGCCGCCGTTCCAGTTCCGGGAGCGGCATCGACTACCCTTGAGAGTATCCTGTTCATAACCCCCGCTGTTGTTTCATCTATGACCCGCACGGGTGCAACATTGGCATTGAGAACCTCTTCACCGAATGTATTTATGACCCTTGTGTAGGCATGGGGAGGGGTATATACGCCGCCGTTTGCAAAGATCTGATAGCAGGCGGTAAGTTCGTGCAGTTTCAGCCCCTTGACAAAATCGCCGAGACACAACGCGCCCGCTCTGGCATCGCTGACCCCGCCCGGCGGAGCGGTCTCGACCAAAGAGGTAAATTTAAAGTTATCATTGATAAAATCAAAGGCGTTTCTTGTGCCGAGCTGGTAGACAAGATTGACGGGGACGGTATTGAGCGAACGCTGGACGGCCTGAACAAAGGGCATCGGTCCGTATCTTGATCCGCCGAAGTTTCTCGGCCATTTGGTAGGCACATTGTTTATGATCTCGGTTACCTGTGTATCCTCAACCATGGACGACCATGTAACTAAGTTTTTCTCAACCGCAAGCGAATATACCGTGATCGGCTTTACCGCCGATCCCATCGAACGGGTGGTTTGTGTAGCACGGTTGATCACGCCTCGGTCTCCGCCTGTCTTCTCGCCCTTGCCGCCGACTACTGCTTTCATGGCGCCGTTGTGATCAAACACAACCATAGCGGCCTGAGGAGGGGAGCTGAGCGATTCCCGCAAGGAGGCAGATGCGTCTCTGGGAGGGGTTGGGAGGGCGGCATTTGGATTGCCGAAGTTTGCCGGATTCATAAATCCCGCTTCAAGCCTTGCCTGCATTTCAAGATCTATAGTGGAGTATATTCTGTATCCTCCGCCGTAGATTCTGTCCTCGGCCTCTTTTTCGGATATGTTCAGCTTTTCGGCAAGATCGGTAATTACGCTGTTGATAACATGGTCAACAAAGTAGGACTGTGTAGCTTCAGGCTCGGCGGGAGAGCCTGTTCCGGAACTTCTCAATACCAAATCTTCCTCTACATATTTTTGATACTCAGCCTCGCTTATTACGTTAAAATCCCGCATTTTCCGCAGACAATACCCTCGTCTCTCCTTGTTTCGTTCGGGGTTTGATATAGGATTAAGGGTATACGGACTTCTGAGAATAGAGGCTATCGCCGCACCCTCAACCACGGTAAGCTCGGAGGCGTCCTTGTCAAAATAGAGATTGGCGGCCGCCTGTATTCCCCCTGTGTTGAACCCGACATGGACAATGTTGAGATATGCCTCCAGAATCTCGTTTTTAGAATAGACCCGCTCCATATTCATGGATCTGAATATCTCTCGAACCTTACGCTCGACACCGACAAATCCGTGCTGATCATCATCGCCCGTGATGTTTTTGACCGTCTGCTGGGTTATGGTCGAGCCGCCCTGACGTGTGTCCCATATGTTGAGAAACAGGTTAGCAAACGCCCCGAATGTCCGTTTCCAGTCCACACCCTCATGGTTGAAGAATCGTTCGTCTTCTATATACACAAATGCAAGCTGCACATGAACCGGGATCTCGTCAAGATCGACCCATTCACGCCGTTCTGAGCGTGAGAGCCTCTTTAATTCAATCTCGTTACCCGCAGCATCGTTGGCATAGATGGTGGTAATAGTGCTGAGTTTCGCCTGATCAAGGTCGATAGCATTGTCGTCGGTAACCTGGAGGAATCTCATAACATAGACGGTTAGCGCAGTTATGGTGATACTCACCGTGATAGTACCTACCAAGATAAAGACGGCAATCATCTTGGCGACAAACATCAGCACCTTCTTGAGAGGAGAGGCCGCCTTTTTACCTCTTTTTTTCTTCTTAGGCTTTTTAACAGCACCGGACCCTGTAACACTGCTGTATATATCGGTTATTTCATTATTTCTATTTTTATTGTTTATCATATTTCCTCTCTCTTTTCTTGTCTGCACAAAGAAATAATTGCATTAATCTCATCTATAGTCATATTGTCGTTACCGTTAGCAATAGATTCATTCTGCAAGTCTTCAAAAGCCTCCTGCATATTTGAATCGATAATTAAATTCAATTTAAAATCGCCCCCTAATCAATTTAAAATCCATATCAAATTATACGGCATAATTCATGGCTCGTCAAGATATATTGAAAAATTTACATTTTGTTCCAAATATGAATATCCATGGAAATTTCGGTCAATACTGTAGCAAAGGAGTTGTGGTTAATATGTCAAAGGCAAGATTTATCATATTGCTGTCTTCTGCGGTCTTAACGCTGATTTCATTGGTATATATAGTCTTCAGTCTAAACGTCAACGCTCGAGGTGAGGAAAGGAGCGGACGGTTAAGCGATCTGTCGCAGCCGATCAGCTCAAGCTCAGAATCGGACGTGCAAGATATGCGGGAATATATGTATATGCTCAAGGATTATGAGGGCAGAATAGCGATATACGAAGCGGGAAATACACTACCCGCCGACATTCTCCCTGTAGCAACAGAGACACTGCCGCTTATCGACCAAATCGAACTCGAAGAAGGAATCATAGTCTATTCATACGAAGAACTTATCGGCAGAATAGAAGACTATGGAGGGTGATGGACAATTGACAATTAACAATTGACAATTAACAATTGCCCTCTCCGTCATGCTAACGCATGACACCTCTCCCAAAGGGAGAGGCAAGGACACCCACAGAATTTGCGATGACCACGGATGACCGAGGGCGGTCATCCCTACAGACCCCCCCGCCGCTGCGGCGGCACCCCTCCCCAGAGGGGAATGGGGCTTGCATACTATAATTTCCA
>WRME01000023.1 GCA_009777275.1 Oscillospiraceae bacterium | reverse complement strand
TTTGCCACCCCTCCCCAGAGGGGAATGATGCCAATTGACAATTTACAATGAACAATTGACAGTTACGGGGGATTAAAATCTAACCCTATTTTTGCCAGCAAATTTATATTTACAATAATTGTCAATTGTACATTGTCAATTGTACATTGTCAACTGTTAATTGTCGTCGGGGTGCCGCCGCAGCGGCGGGGTGGTCTGTAGGGATGACCGCCCTCGGTCATCCGTGGTTATCGCAAATTTTGTCCGTCACCTTGCCTCTCCCTTTGGGAGAGGTGTCATGCGTTAGCATGACTGAGAGGGCATGACGGAGAGGTGATAGGAGTATGAAGAAAACAAAATCTATCAGGCTGAAGATGACGGCTTTGTTTGTGCTGTTTGCGGTGCTGTTCTGCCTTGCCCTGAGTGTCTTTGCCTATCTGACCTCATGGGATGCCTATACCGGGGCCTATGCAGAGTCGGCTCTTGAGATTGCCGAAATGACCGCCTCTTTCGTGGATGGGGACAGGATCGGCGGTTACCTGGAGACGATGGAGACCGATGACTACTACAACCAACTGCAGGACACCCTCAACACCATCAAGCGTGACCTGAATCTGATGTATCTCTACATATTCGAGCCGGGTGATGATACCTACTTCACCTTTATCATGGAGGCTCAGCTCGATGACGATGACCCCGATATGCTGTCCGAACTTGGCGAAACATACGATATTGCAATAGATTACGATGCCTTTTTGCGAAACGAGAACAAGGACACAGTCCACAAGGTTATACTCTATGACGAATATTACGGATTTGCGGTATGGGCATATGCCCCGATCTATGACAGCAGCGGCGGTATAGCGGCAATGACAGGGGTAGAGATCTCACTGCAATATATACAGGAGGGACAGGCGGATTTTCTGAGAATAATTATCCTGCTTTCGTCTGTGATAACGGTTCTGCTGGTTGTCGGGATGATGTTTGTAACCAGGAGGGTTATATCAAAACCGCTAAGCAAGCTGACCGATAATGCTCTCAACTTTGCAAGCGGCGATAGGTTATCAAGTTTTGAATGTGACATAAAAACAGGGGATGAAATGCAGACACTGTCGGAGGCATTCTGCAAGATGGCGGATGATATTAAGGAATATATCGACAATCTAGCGGCTGTAACGGCCGAAAAAGAACGCATAGGAGCAGAACTCGACATTGCTACTCGGATACAGGCGGGTCTGCTGCCCTGCATATTCCCCGCATTTCCCGAAAGGGAGGAGTTTGACATATACGCAACAATGTTCCCCGCAAAAGAGGTTGGAGGGGACTTCTACGACTTCTTTTTGGTTGACGGGAACACCCTTGCGGTGGTCATAGCAGATGTGTCGGGAAAGGGCGTACCTGCGGCCTTGTTTATGGTTATCGCAAAGACGCTCATCAAGAACAACGCGCAGCTCGGCAAAAGCCCCAAAGAGGTCTTCGAGACGGTCAACAACACCCTCTGCGAAAACAATCACGAATGTATGTTTGTGACGGCATTTATGGGCTATCTCGATCTGCAGAGCGGCAGATTCACATATGTAAACGCCGGACACAACCCGCCGTTAATGCGGAACGCCGTAGGGACGAACTGTGTTCGTCCGCAGTGTGTTCGTCCGCAGAATGATCCAACGTTACACCCGCAGAACGGTCACGGCAGGTATGAGTTTATAGAAACCCCGCCATCTCTCGTTCTTGCCTGTTTTGACGGGCGGGAATATACCGAAAACGAGATACAGCTGAGCCCCGGCGACATGATCTATCTCTACACAGACGGCGTTACCGAAGCTGAGAACACAAACGGAGACCTGTTTTCGGCGGCAGAGTTAGAGAAGGTCGTCAACAAATCGGCCGACTGCTCGGTAAAAGAGCTGCTCGAATCGGTCAAGCGTGAGGTTGACGTCTTTGCCGCCGACAGGGAGCAGGCGGACGACATCACCATGCTTGCACTGTTGTACAAAGGAGACGGCCGCCATGAATGAGATTTGTATCGAAGCAAGACCCGAGAACATAGATACCCTGCTGGATTTTGTTCGGGAGCGTCTGGAGACCTGCCCGCAAAAAATCCTGAGCCAAATCGAAATAGCGGCCGATGAGATATTCTCAAACATCGCCCGCTATGCCTATCATCCCAATGTCGGCAGTGTGACCGTCCGCATTGCCGCCGGCAGTGAGATTGCGATAGAATTTGAGGACAGCGGAGTTCAGTACAACCCGCTGGCACAGGAAGACCCCGACATAACCCTGTCGGCAGAGGAGAGAGAGATCGGCGGACTCGGGGTGTTTCTGGTCAAGAAGATCATGGATTCGGTAGAATATCGCCGTGAGGGAGAGAGGAATGTATTGACGGTTAGGAAGGGGATGTAGGGGCGGTCTTCGACCGTCCTCGTCCGTTATATCTGAATATGAAGAAGTCGCATAATGTCTTTTTGTGATTCAACCACCTGTTCGGCAATCAGGTTGCAGAATGATTCTGCATCTCCTTTTTGTTGGTAACGCCGTATATACGACATATAGACGGTTCGCAGAATAGGCGGGACAACAGCAAGCATATAGCCGTCCTGAATAAGCGCAGTATTCATCAGGAGCCTTGCTACCCTTCCGTTTCCATCAATATACGGGTGGATCGTTACAAATCTCAAATGCAGCATGGCGGCAAATCTGACCGGGTGCATTGTGTCCCGCTCTTCTTCTATCCAGCGCCCGAGGTCTGTCATAAGATTTTCAAGCTCGGACGGAGCCGGAAAGACATAATCCGTTCCGGTAACAATTACAGGAACTTCACGCCAAACTCCGGCGTTTTTTTGGTCAATCGACCTAAAGAACAAATGGTGGAGCGATTTTATGTCCTCTATGGTAATCTTTCGCTCTCTAAGCAAGCTGAACATATAATCATAAGCGAGAGAATGACCGACCGCTTCAAGGGTATCACGCAAAGGCTTTCCGCCGATCGTCAGTCCGTCCTCAAGCAGCACCTTGGTTTCCATTTCGGTTAGCGAATTGCCCTCAAGCGCATTAGACGACCATGTAAGACCGATTCTGTAATAATCACGAATCTGCCTTAATATATCTCCCTCAAAAGGACGAAGTCTGCTGATTTCGTCCTTATATATATCTGCTTTGTTTAAAATATCAACCATGATTTTCAACCCGCCTTTCTATACTATTATACAATAAAAATATGAACATTTTGTGTAATATCCCCCACAGTCACCGCATTTATTTTACTATTTTAACCACGGAAAGACATGAAAAGGGAAAAACACCCGCCCTTGCTATAACCACGGTACGCACAGGGGTGCGTACCCTACAGAGCTTGAAATTATAATTGTTCATTGTTAATCGTACATTGTTAATTGTTCAAGCCCCTGCCCTCTTTGGCAAAGAGGGTGCCCTCGCAAGGGCGGGTGTTTTTCCCGTGGCTCTCGCAAACCCCGTGTGTCTCCTTGCCTCTCCCTTTGGGAGAGGTGTCATGCGTTAGCATGACGGAGAGGGCGGGTAGGGATGACCGCCCTCGGTCATCCGTGGTTATTGCCGACTGAGAGAACCCCAAAAACTTTTTCTTGACTTTTTCGTTCGATTGGGATATTATATAAAATGATAATATGTCGGGGTGTGGCTCAGTTTGGTAGAGTACCTGGTTTGGGACCAGGGGGTCGCGTGTTCGAATCGCGTCACCCCGACCAAAAGATGCCGAATAAATTCGGCAATGATGAATGATAAATGATGAATGATGAATGATGAATGATGAATGATGAATAGTGAATAATGAAAAAATGTTAATTGCCATGAGCGGCGGGGTTGACAGCTCTGTAGCCGCATATATAATGAAACAGCGGGGCTGCGATTGTATCGGCGTTACCATGAAACTGTTTGACAATGAGGACATCGGGATGGGCAGCGACAAAACCTGCTGCTCTCTTGCCGACACCCAAGATGCCCGCAATGTCGCCTGTTCTATGGATATGCCGTTTTATGTTTTAAATTTTGCCGAAGATTTTAAGAAACAGGTCATAGATCGATTTGTTTCCGCCTATCAAAAGGGCGCCACCCCCAACCCCTGCATAGACTGCAATAGGTATATGAAGTTTGAAAAACTTCTCGATCGTGCCGAACAGCTCGGCCTTGACTGTATTGTTACCGGGCATTACGCTCGCATCGAGTATAGCGATGACCGCTATCTTCTTAAAAAGGCCGCCGATACAACAAAAGACCAGAGTTATGTGCTCTATTCAATGACCCAGCGGCAGCTGAGCCGCACCGTCTTCCCGCTGGGAGAGTTGTGCAAATCAGAGGTACGCAGGATTGCCGCAGAGCAGGGATTTATCAATGCCGATAAGGGAGACAGCCAGGATATATGCTTTGTTCGTGACGGTGATTATGCCGGGTTTATCGAAAACTATACTAATACCGAATGTCAGAGCGGAGATTTTGTCGATACGCACGGCAACATTCTCGGCAGGCATAAAGGAATCATACGCTATACGGTGGGGCAACGCAGGGGGATCGGTCTTTCCTTCGACAGTCCGATGTATGTTCTGTCAAAATGCACCGATAATAACACTGTTACCCTTTGCCAAGGCGATGAGTTATATAAAAAGTCCTTTGATGCGGATGGTTTTAACTGGATTGCGATCTCCGCAGCAGACGCACCCATGCGTACAAAAGCAAAGATTCGGTATAATCAGGTTGAGCAATGGGCAACCGTGACACCGACAGGCGAAGACACGGTTCATGTCGAGTTTGACCAACCTCAGCGGGCGATAGCAAAGGGTCAGGCGGTCGTGCTGTATGACGGTGACATAGTTGTCGGCGGCGGGGTTATAAAATAAAAAAACAGTAAAGGATGTATACACATGAAAAACAGGAAGGTATCACAAATAACATCAACGGCGCTTGACATAGCTATACTGATCGGATTCCAGGCGGCTTCGGCAGCCCTCGGGCAATTGGTTACAGGCTCTTTGGTTAATCTGACACTGATAATGTCGGTTATGACCTGCGGACTTATGTCGGGATTGACCGTGTCGCTCGTTTCGCCTGTCTTTGCAAAACTTCTCGGAATCGGGACGCCGCTTTGGTCTCTTATCCCTTTTATTATGCTTGGAAACGCAGCGCTTGTCATAGTATGGCACTATGTATGCAAAATGAAATTTGCAAATGTGCAGATAGTCCGCATTACAGCGCTTATCTCCGCAGCGGGCGTAAAGTTTTTAGTGCTGTATTTCGGCATAGTAAAGATTGCAATACCGTTTTTGTTAGATCTTCCTGCATCGCAAGCGACTGCAATTTCAGGAGCCTTCTCGGTTACACAGTTAGTAACAGCCTCGATAGGCGGCGCTGTTGCGATTGCGATATTGCCTGTTACCTTGAAGTATAAAAACAAAATCGAAGGCAGGGTGGAACAAGATGCCGATAAGAATAAGTGAACAACTCCCTGCAAGCAAGGTGCTTGAGAATGAGAACATCTTTATTATGAACGAAACCCGTGCCGAAAGGCAGGACATTCGTCCGCTCAAGATATTGCTCCTCAACCTTATGCCCAAAAAAATAGAGACAGAGATACAGATACTTCGTCTGCTCAGCAACACACCATTGCAGGTGGACGTCGAGTTTATGAAGACCGCCAGCTATCAGCCTAAGAACACATCGCCTGAGCATTTGTTAAAGTTCTACAAAACCTTTGATGAGATAAAGGGGCAGAAGTTTGACGGAATGATAATCACAGGAGCTCCTGTAGAAAATCTTGAGTTTGACAAGGTTGCCTACTGGGATGAGCTATGCACCGTTATGGAGTGGAGCAAAAAGAATGTATACTCTACCCTGCATATATGCTGGGGGGCGCAGGCGGGTCTGTTTTATCACCACGGTATTAAAAAAACACCTTTAGCTGAAAAGATGTTCGGCATATTCCCCCATCGTATTCTGAATAAGAATCATTGTCTCACCCGCGGGTTTGACGATGTGTTTTTCGCACCGCACTCCCGCCACACAACCGTTAGCCAACAAGACATAGCAAACTGTGACACGATCGAGCTGCTCTCTGTTTCAGATACAGCGGGAATCTACATAGCCGCAGATAAAGCGGGACGGCAGATCTTCGTCACAGGTCATGCCGAGTATGATGCCGATACTTTGGACGCCGAATATCGGCGGGATTTGGGAGCGGGACTGCAAACAAAACCTCCCGTCAACTACTACCCGTGCGGGGATGAGACAAAACCTCCCGTCTTCAACTGGAGGAGCCACGCCAATTTGCTATTCTCAAACTGGCTCAACTATTTTGTATACCAAAGCACCCCGTATGATTTAGACGAGTTGTGATTTTGGTCTTCCCAGCAGTACCGCAGCTGCAATCTGTGCGGTTATTCGCTTGGGACCGTTGACCAAAAAGCCGTGCTTTAATATTATACGCAGTCTTTTGATTCTGCCCGCATTTTGCAGAGCGAGATAGCTATCTATTATCTTGAGCTGTTCTTGCGGCAATCTGTCTTTATAAACGCTCCTGAACCTCTCGGCCTGTCTTACCGTGTCGGGTTTGAGCGGATAGCCGCTCTTTACAGCCTTTGTGACCTGATTCCATACAAATTTTATATATGACCGGAGATTGCGGTTGCGGGCTCCGACCTGATTATCGCCGTGCTGCCGATAAAACACCGTTGATTGCGGTACCGTCACTATCCTGCCGAAAACCGATGCCGTCATTGCTATCCACCAGTCGTGCATGATAACCCCGTCTGTATCGGACAAGAGCGAAAGATCCCGCATACTATTGTTTATCATGGATGCGCATCCTGTTACGGTGTTTTGATATAGATAGTTGTTGAGCCTGTTCTTATTCGGTCTTATCTTTTGATGTTTAAAATATGACTGCGATATTACATTTAGATTTTGATCGGTTACGGCAAGGTCTGAATGTACGACAATCGGGACACTCCCGTAGCTATTCTCGGCCCGCACCATTGCCGCAAGCATTGTCTCTATTTTGTCGGCGTTCCAGACATCATCGTGATCGCAAAACATATAGTAATCGCAGTGTTCCGCCCTTTGCATCAGATCAAAAAAACTGCCCTTAGCACAGAGAGCGTTACAGCTCTCTACAACCACGGCAGGATGATTCTGCGAAAACTCTGACAGAATTTCCGCCGTACTGTCGGAAGATAGGTTGTCACGAATAAACAGCCTCCAATCCGCATATGTTTGGTTAGCGATAGAATCCAGCTGTTCCTGCAAATATTTCTCACTGTTTCGAGCGGCTAATAGAATCCCGACCATATAATCAAACTCCAGAAAGAGGTATTGTTATGAAAAAGATAGAGGCAAAGGAATTTCTTTGCAACCCATTTACCATGATAGGCGATGAATGGCTGCTGCTGACAGCCGGAGATCGCAGCGGAATCGGAACCATGACCGCAAGCTGGGGAGGGCTGGGCGTTCTGTGGATGAAGAATGTCGCTACCGTCTATCTAAGACCCCAGCGCCACACAAAGGTGTTTTTTGACAAGCATGATATTTTTACAATATCAGTGCTTGCTCCCGAATTTAAAAAGGCGCACGATGTCTGCGGAAGACAGTCGGGACGTGATGTTGATAAGATAGCCCTGACCGGACTCCGTCCGCTCTATCTTGAGGGTTATGAAAACGCCGTCACCTTTGAGCAGGCAAAGACTGCACTTGTCTGCAAAAAAATCTACCGTGATACCATAAAACCCGAATTTTTCATCGACCCGAGTATCGATCAAAACTACCCCGGCAAGGATTATCACTATTTCTACATCGGAGAGATATTAGAGGTATGGGGGTAGGGGGAGTAGGTACATAGTATCACATATATTTATATAAGTCAACGCTTGTTTTTTGCACATAAAATCGCTTAGTAAAATATTTATTGCATACATATGATTTTTGTGGTACAATAGGGGTACAAAAAAATCGGAATAGGATGATACGATAATGCTGAATATAATATCAAAGAGCGGGGAGATAGAGCGGCTTGGTTTTGAGGACGAGGGCGGCAGGGCGGCCTTTCGCCACACGGCATCGCATATTTTGGCTCAGGCGGTCAAGCGGCTGTACCCTGCGGCAAAACTTGCGATAGGCCCTGCTATCGAGACCGGGTTTTATTATGATTTCGACACGGACAAGCCCTTTACTCCGGAAGATCTGACCGCTATCGAAAAAGAAATGTCTAAGATAGTAAAAGAATCTCTGCCGCTTGAGAGATACGAGTTCTCACCGCAGGAGGCTCTTGAAAAGCTCGAAACCATGGGTGAGAAGTACAAGATAGAGCTTGCAAAGGAATTGGCGGACAAGGGGCTGAGCATCAGCTTTTTTAAGCAGGGAGAGTTTTGGGATCTCTGCGAAGGCCCCCATCTTACCAATACCGCCGCCGTAAAGTCTTTTAAGCTAATACAAACCACGGGAGCCTATTGGCGGGGGGATATAAACAACCGCCAGCTTTGCCGTGTATACGGCGTTGCCTTTCCCGATAAATCTATGCTTGCCGCCCATCTTGCAATGCTGGAAGAGGCAAAAAAACGCGACCACAGAAAGCTGGGCCGTGAGCTTGACCTATTCGACATTCTTGAAGAGGGCAAGGGATTCCCTTTCTTCTACCCCAAAGGCATGATACTGCGGAATCTCTTGGAAGAGTTTTGGCGGGCGGAACACACTCTGCACGGATACAAGGAAATAAGAACACCGGTTATACTCAATCAGGAATTATGGCGTAATTCAGGGCACTGGGATCATTACAAGGATAATATGTATGTCACCTGTATAGACCAAAATAACCACGCCATAAAACCCATGAACTGTCCCGGAGGTATGCTTGCGTTCAAACGCAGACAACATTCATACAGGGATATGCCGCAGAGAATAGCCGAGCTTGGGTTGGTACACAGGCATGAACTGTCGGGCGCTCTCCACGGGCTTATGCGAGTGCGGTGTTTCACGCAGGATGATGCCCATATATTTATGACGCCTGAACAGATAGAGGGCGAAGTCGGCGGCGTTATGGAGCTTATCGACCGCTTTTACGCTGTTTTCGGATTCAAATACAAACTGGAGCTGTCAACACGTCCGGAAGATTCGATGGGAACGGACGAGCAGTGGGAAATGGCGACGGCGGCGCTGAAAAACGTACTCGACAAGAGCGGTAAGTCATATAGAATCAACGAGGGCGACGGCGCCTTTTACGGGCCTAAGATAGATTTTCATTTAGAGGATTCTATCGGCAGAACGTGGCAGTGCGGGACGATACAGCTTGATTTTCAGATGCCCGAGCGATTCGACCTCTACTATGTCGGGGCAGACGATGAAAAACACCGCCCCGTTATGATACACAGGGTTGTGTTCGGCAGTATCGAGCGGTTTATAGCGATATTGACCGAGCATTATGCAGGGGCGTTTCCTCTGTGGCTGTCACCCGTGCAGGTAAAAATAATACCCATAGCCGAGAGCCATTTTGAATATGCCCGCCAACTTCAGGAACAACTAACCGCCGTAGGACTGCGGACCGAAACCGATAAACGCAACGAGAAGATAGGCTATAAGATTCGAGAGGCTCAGCTTGAAAAAATCCCGTATATGCTTGTTATCGGTGATAACGAGGTTGACGGCGGCACTGTAGCCGCCCGTGACCGCTCGACAGGAGGCACTCAGGTTATGACGGCCGAACAGTTTGCGGAAATGGCGCTGGAGAAAATCAAGAATAGAGGGTAAGATCAAGATACTCTTGCTTTCGCTTGTCTGAAATGATCGGCTAACATTATTATATCCTTTTTTCTGATGCAGGCCATCAGGAATAGAGCTAATAAATAGAGCAGGGACATTACGGCGACACCTATGATGACGGTTATCCATAGCGGGAACATCTCTCCAACCGTATATCGGCAGATGAGTTTTACGGCAGTCCCTGCGGCCATTGCCGCCAGAGTGGGCTTTATCAGCCAATCCCCGATGTTGAACGATACCAAAGTAACCTTGAGCAATCGCTTGATGTTGAGGATGGATGTAAAGAGATTGGAAACGATCATTACCCACAAAAACGCCTTTATTCCCCAAATCGGAATGAGGAAGAATATGAGGGTAATCCGTATGACCGAGTCCATTATGTTATATTTCAGCGAATGAACCTGCTGTCCCAGTGCGCTCAATATGCCGACAACCACCATCTCAAGATACATGAACGGGCATAGTATAGACAGCATTGCCAGCATTGTTCCGACCGTGTTGCTCTTGTAGATCAGAGTACCGAGTTCGTATGAGAAGACAAGAAATACACAGACGATCAGTATACTTACCATTGCTGTTATCTGTAAAACCTTTGATATGAGCGATGTTATCCTTGTGTCGTTCCCTCCCGCATTGGCACGGGCAACCTCCGGAACAAGGGTGGTCACAAAGGCATGGAGCAGTGACGACGGGAACAGCAGCAGCGGCAGCACCATACCCTTGAGCATTCCGTAGGTGCCGACAGCCTCCGACTGCGAGTCTCCGTATTGCTTGAGCTTTTCTATTATAAGCACATTTTCCGCCATCCTAAAGCCTGATGACAATGTGGAACTTGCGACAATGGGAACCGATACACCCAACATTCGTTTTAGCACATTTACGGGCGCATTTGCCGGATTTATCAGGTTTTTGCGTTTCTTCATTCTATATCCTGCTCCGATGAATATGCAGCATATTACCTCACCCAGTCCTAAGCCGAGGACGGTTGCCGCACAGGCGTATTCGATGCTTTGGGGTGTCCAGAGTATGAAGATCGCTACAACTATCACTATTTTCGATATTTGCTCTACTATCTGGGTAAGAGCGGGTTTTATGACATTCCTCATGGAATAGAAGTATCCGTTCAGGCAGGACGAAACCGCTATCACAGGCAATGTCGGCGCTAAAAACTTTAGCGACAGTGCTGTTCTTGCATCCTTTAGGACATTCACAGACAGAAACTCACTGCCCGCAAACATCAGCCAACCTATCACTACCGATGAAAAGACCGACCACAGCAGGGCTTTTTTTACTATCACCCCAACGCCGTCCTCCCCGTGCGACACGATATGTTCTGATATAAGTTTTGTTATGGCTATGCTTATTCCTCCCGATGCCAGGGTCATAAACATCAGATAGAGCGAGAATGTCAGTTGATATATTCCCATTCCCTCCGCCCCTATTTTGCCCGATAGATATACCCTGAACACAAACCCCAAAACCCGTGTTAGGGTAGATGCCGCCGTAAGAATTATCGCACCCGCTACTAAATTCTGCTTTTTCATTAAATCCCTCAATTACAATTGACAGTTGTCCTGTTTGTCTATGTATATTAAAATTAATCGATTTGTATGCACAGAGGCAATATTTCACAGAAAGGATAGATATATGAAATATCGTACAGATTTAAAATCGGGCAGGGAGCTTTCTGCTCTGGGATTCGGTTGTATGCGTTTTCCCCGCGGTCCGGGTATGAAGATAGATATTCCAAAGTCGGAAGCTCTGATGATCTCGGCAATAGAGCGGGGGATTAATTATTTCGACACCGGATATATCTATGCAGGAAATGAACAGGCACTGGGCGAGATATTAAGACGGAACCAAGGAATGAGGGAGAAGATCTATCTGTCTACCAAACTGCCATTTAACCAATGTAAGGAATATGCGGATTTTGACAGGATATTCAACATACAGCTCGAGAGGCTGGGAACGGATTATATAGATTACTACCTGATGCACAAGCTGACAAGCGTTGCCGATTGGGAGAGGATTCGTCTGCTGGGCATTGAGGACTGGATCGCTCAAAAAAAATCCGCAGGTCAGATAAAGCAGATAGGCTTTTCTTTCCACGGAGTTCAGAGTGAATTTTTGGCTCTGCTGGATCAATACGACTGGGAATTTTGCATGATTCAGTATAACTATATAAACGAGAACTATCAGGCGGGCCGCAAGGGTCTGATAAAGGCGCATGAAAAGGGACTGCCTGTTATGATCATGGAGCCGCTGCTCGGCGGCAAGCTGGCAAACCTGCCTAAAAAGGCAAAAAAACTCCTGCATGAGCAGGACAGTACCGTTTCTGCGGCGGCGTGGGCGTTGCGGTGGTTGTGGAATCACAGGCAGGTAACGGTGGTGTTGTCGGGCATGGGTAGTATGCAGCAGCTGGATGATAACATAAAGACCGCCGACACAGCCGATATTGGCATGATGACCGATAGCGATGCCGAAACAATCGGCAGGGTAACCGCCATATTCAAGGAATCATACAAAATCCCCTGCACAGAATGTAACTACTGTCTGCCCTGCCCCAAGGGTGTCAACATCCCCGTCTGTTTTACCGCCTATAATGTTTCATACGCATCCGGTTTTGCGGCAGGAATGACGCTCTACTCGATAGGAACGGACGTCACCAATCCCGATAAGAACTATGGCGCCAAAAATTGTATTAAATGCGGGAAATGCGAAAAACACTGCCCGCAGAACATAAAAATCATGCAATCGCTCGACAGGGTCCAAAAACGCATGGAGCCATTCTGGTTCAATGCCGCTATGAAGATAGTGAGAAAGGTTATGGGGTGATGGCTCCGAATTTGCATACCTCCGCGCATTTTCCGCATTTTGTGCATTTTTGGCTGTCGATCACATGGAGCTTTCTTGCCTCGCCGCTTATTGCGGATACGGGGCATTTTTTTGCACAGAGAGTGCATCCGGCACAGTTTCTGTTGATGGTATAGGTCAGCAGCGGTTTGCATTGACCTGCGGCGCATTTTTTGTCTTTGATGTGGGATTCGTATTCATCCCTAAAGTATTTAACGGCGGTCAGAACAGGGTTTGGAGCGGTCTGCCCCAACGCACAGAGAGACCCCTCTTTTATACGTTCCGACAGCTCTTCCAGCAGCTCGATGTCACCCTCCTGCCCGTTACCCTCACAGATTCTGTCGAGTATCTCAAGCAGCCTGCGGTTGCCTATCCTGCAATGTGTGCATTTCCCGCAGCTCTCGTTGCAGGTGAACTCGAGAAAGAACCGTGCCATCTCTACCATGCAGGTGTTTTGATCCATGACGACCATTCCGCCCGAACCCATGATGGCTCCTGTTGCGGCCAACTCTCGATAGTCAACGGGGGTGTCTAAAAGCTCTTCGGGAATACATCCTCCGGACGGTCCTCCCATCTGGACAGCCTTAAATTTCTTGCCGTCTTTGATTCCGCCCCCCAATTTGTATATGACATCACGGATGGTCATGCCCATCGGAACCTCGGCAAGACCTCCGTTTGCGATCTTGCCTGTTAGTGCAAAAACCTTTGTTCCCTTAGAATGTTCGGTACCCATCTCTGCAAACGCCGCCCCGCCGTTCCTGATTATCCACGGGATATTGGCGTATGTCTCTACATTGTTTATATTGCTGGGTTTGCCGAGATAACCCCTCTGGGCAGGAAAGGGCGGTTTAAGTCGGGGCATTCCCCGCTCTCCCTCAAGCGATGCAATGAGCGCCGTCTCTTCGCCGCAAACAAACGCTCCCGCTCCTGCCTTTATGCGTATGTTAAAATCAAAATTAGATCCGAATAATCCCCTGCCCAGCAAACCCTTGTTATGTGCCTGCTCGATAGCTGTTTTTAGGCGCGCTATAGCAAGGGGGTTTTCGGCACGGGCATAGATGATCCCCTCGTTTGAGCCGATAGCTCTGGCGGCGATAAGCATCCCCTCCAGAACAGCGTGGGGGTCTCCCTCGATTACGGCCCTGTCCATAAACGCACCCGGATCTCCCTCATCGGCATTGCAGATGATATATTTCTCGTTTCCGGGCGAATTTCGAGCCGCCTGCCATTTTATCCAGGTCGGGAATCCAGCCCCGCCCCGTCCGGCAAGACCCGACTCCTTTATCTGCTCTATTATCTGTTCGGGGGTAAATTCCGTAACGCATTTTTCAGCCGCCTTGTATCCGTCACGCGCGATATATTCATCTATGTTTTCGGGATTTATAACGCCGCAATTCTTTAAAGCTATGCGGAACTGTGTATTCAGATTATCTGCATCCGTGCTCGGCATAGCATACTCTTCCGCCTTGTTATCCTCTCCGTCTGCAAGTTTTAATATCTCTTTGGCGGCATCGGGTGTAACCCTAACAAAGGTCTTGGTGCCGCCCTTTGTTTCAAGATTCACTATAGGCTCAAGATAACACATACCTATACAGCCCGTTACCGACACCTCATGCTCAGAGTTTTGCAGCAGCTCAAAAATCTCTCCCGCTCCTGCGGCAATGCCGCAGCTTCCTTTTCCTACAGTTATCTTCATTGGCGATTTCCCTCATATTTCTTCAAAATATCAGACACGCTTTCTTTGGTCAAATTCCCATAGGTCTTGTCCCCGATCATCATAACCGGAGAAAGACTGCAGCAACCGAGACAGGCGACATTGCTGTAGCTGAACAGACCGTCGGCCGTTATTTGGCCTTCATCCACGCCCAGATATTCCTTGATAGCCTCCTCTATACCGCCCGATCCGTTGACATGACAGGCGGTTCCCTGGCAGAGCAGAATCAGGTTTTTCCCTGCGGGTTTCAGACGAAATTGCGTGTAAAAAGTAACCACACCCATAACCTTGGCGGGTTTTATCTTGGTGCGATGGGCGATATAGGCCAACAGCTGCGGAGAGAGCCATCCGTACAGATCCTGAGCCTCCTGCAGGACCGAAATAAGCCCGCCGGGACTGCCGCCGTGTTTTTGCAGGGCCGCCTCCAACTGCGTTATATCTATATCCTCAAACTCCCACATCTTTTGATTATCACAATCACATTTCATATATCTGCACCACCTAAATTTCAATCCCCTGCCCTCTTTCGTAAAGAGGGTGCCGCCGCAGCGGCGGGTGTTTTTCCCCGAAACGCCCTCTCAGTCGGAAATAACCACGGATGACCGAGGGCGGTCATCCCTACAAGCCCTCTCAGTCGGCGTTGCCGCCGACAGCTCTCCCAAAGGGAGAGCCAAGAGTGTCCTATACAAATTCCGTGGGTGTCCTTGCCTCTCCCTTTGGGGGAGGTGTCATGCGTTAGCATGACGGAGAGGGCGTGATGGATCGTGTTTCAATCCACGCCAAAAACTCCGTGTTTCCTTCTTTTCCCTTGATTGGGGATGGTATTATGCTTTTTACGGGGAATCCGTTTTGTCTGCAGAACTCGGTGATTTCGGCAACGACGCTGTCGTGGATTCTTTTATCTTTGATTACGCCTTTTTTATTTTTATGCCTGCCCTCAAACTGCGGCTTTATAAGAGCGACCAGCTCTGATTCCCCGCCAAGCAGCGACACTATATGCGGTAATACCGATTTCAGTGATATAAACGAAAGATCGACAGCGGCAAAGGATACGGGTTCTATCATATCGGCGCCAAGATTTCTTATATCGGTTTTTTCCAGAGAAACAACACGCCGATCCTTTCTGAGCGGTAATGCCAGCTGATCCTTTCCGACGTCTACCGCATATACCTTTTTAGCTCCATGCTGCAGCATACAATCGGTAAATCCTCCGGTTGAGGCTCCTATATCGAGACAGACAATCCCGTCAAGGCTTATACCAAAGCTGTCTATCGCCTCTTTGAGCTTGTATCCTCCCCTGCTCACATACCCGCTGCTCTGCTCAACATGAATAACCGAATCCTGCCCTGCGATATGGGAGGGTTTTGTTATTATCTCTCCGTTTACACGGACATTTCCGCTCTTGATCAGCTGACCTGCCCGTGTTCTGCTGTCGGCAAGCCCCATCTCATATATGACCCTGTCAAGACGTCTGTTCATCATGCAGTATCTCGAGTATGGTTAGTTTCATCGATTCACTGTCGAGACCGTATTTCGACAGCATACTTTCTGCGCTTGCCAAAGGCGGAAAGCCGCTATTTACAGCCGTGATTTTATAATAACCGCCGAATCCCGCCGCCATTAACTCAGCTAACATATGCTCACCGATGCCGCCTTTTTGACTGCCTTCCTCAAAGAAGATTATGTTTTTATATTTTAACGCAGATCTGACGGCGTTTTCGGGTATCGGCATTATTTTACAGAGCTTTAGCAGACCTATTCCCAGTCCCTCGTCACGCAGATATTTTACGGCGTTTGCGGCATTTATGGCAGTACGCCCATAGGTTATAACCAGCGTGTTCATATCTATCATGGCATCTTCAGGCCTGTCGTAAATATAGCTGTAATCCTTGTTGCAGGCGGGAAATGAGCTGTCCTCGTTACCTCTGGGGTATCTGACGGCGGCAATTCCATCGGTATGATATATAGCCTTTACCAAGCATCTTTCAAGCTCTTTATAATTGGCGGGTGAATATATTGTAACATTCGGAATGGCAGAGAGCAGTGCAACATCGAATATGCCCTGGTGGGTCTCCCCATCGTTGCTGACAAAGCCCGCCCTATCAACGGCAAGGACGATATGGCGGTTTTCTATGGCGGCATCGTGTATGACCTGATCTATGCTTCGCTGCAAAAATGTGGAATATACCGCAAAAACCGGAACGAATCCCCCTGCTGCAAGGGCCGCGGAAAATGTAACGGCGTGCGGCTCTGCTATGCCGACATCGAAAAATCTATCCCTGTGTATCTTGGCGAACTTTTGAAGACCCGTTCCATACTTCATAGCGGCTGTAACGGCGCAGATTTTTCTGTCCTTGGTTGCAAGCTCGGTTAGAACCTTGCCGAATACCGATGAAAAGCTGTCCTCTTCGGCTATATCAGGGTTGCCTGTCTCTACATCAAAACTCGCAACCCCGTGGAATGCTCCGGGATTCTCCTCGGCGTGTGTATAGCCCTTGCCCTTTACAGTGTCTACATGGAGGAATACAGGCTGTTTTGTATGCTTGGCTCGCTCCAATACGTTTATTAGCTCCTCTAAACTATGACCGTCTGACGGGCCGTAGTATGCAAATCCGAGGTCGGTAAAAAAGTTTGAACGAAAGACCATGTTCTTGAATGCAGATTTAGAATTCCAAACAGCCCTTTTGAGATTTTTGCCCACCAACGGTATGTTTTCCATTGTATCGTCAACCATGCTCTTGAATTTTACATAGACAGGTTTTGACCGCAGTGACGCAAGATAACGGGCGAATGTCCCGACATTTTTCGATATAGACATCTGATTGTGGTTGAGAATGACCACAAAGTTTTCGAGCGATCCTGCGTTGTTCAGCGCCTCATATGCCATCCCGCCTGTGAAGGAGCCGTCTCCTATAACGGCGATAACATGGTCGTTTTTGCCCGCCAGCATATTTGCCGTACAGAGACCGCAGGCCGCTGAGATAGATGTGCTGGCATGACCCGCAACAAAGCTGTCGTGACGGCTTTCGCTCGCCCTTGGGAATCCCGAGACCCCGCCCTCCTGCCTGAGGGTGTGAAAATCCTTGAGTCTTCCTGTAATGATTTTGTGGGTGTAGCACTGATGTCCGACATCCCAGATTATCTTGTCATTGGGAGAATCGAAGACCTTATGTATAGCAACCGTCAGCTCGACAACACCGAGATTGGAGGCTAAATGCCCGCCCGTATCCGAGACGGTCTTGACAAGAAATGCCCTTATTTCAGCACAAAGCTGCTCAAGCTGAGGCAGTCTGAGCCTTTTTATATCCTTGGGTCCCCTGATCTTGTTTAATATTTTCAAATGATTACCTCATTTCTGCCCCGAAACGCCCTCTCAGTCGGCGTTGCCGCCGACAGCTCTCCCAAAGGGAGAGCCAAGGTGACGGACAATTGTCAATTGGCGTCAGACCACCCCGTCAAACACTATCGCAACTTTGTTGCGAGTGTTTGCCACCCCTCCCCAGAGGGGAATTGGAAATTATAGTATGCAAGCCCCCATTCCCCTCTTGGGTGTGGTGC
>WRME01000022.1 GCA_009777275.1 Oscillospiraceae bacterium | reverse complement strand
GTTTCATATAATCACCCTTTCCTTGATTATATTATATCATATTATGTTGCTAATGTCAAGGGGAATTGCTATATTATTTACCCCAATCATAAATGAGTATTTACAAATCGTGTAGTTCGTAGTATACTACAAATCAGATGGTGGTGCAAGCTGCGTATCAATATTTTTATTCGTGTAACAGCGAGAAAGGAAAACAAATGAAAACTACTTTTAAAGTCCAATCGTTTAGGAAACTCCCTAACCCCTATACTCAATCAGATGGAGCAGAAAACATCCCGCAAATGTATGTGGCGTTGTGCGATGTAACAAATTTACCTGTCGATTTTCCAATGGAGACAAATCCGAGAGACCAAAACTTAAACACAGGAGTAGCAAGAGCGATTCACGAATCATTGAAAGCAGAGGCAAAAAACAGTTTTTATTTACTAAATCGGGGAATTCTTTTATCTGCAAAGAATGTGTCATTTGAAAACAATAAAAATGAAATGACTATTATTTTTGAGGACACAGAATTTCATGGTAATGTTGACGGCGGTCACACATATCGAATAATCAAAGAGCTAAAAGAAAAAATAACTCCGGGAACACAATTTGTTAAAATCGAAATACTAACTGGTGTAGAGGATATTTTTACTGAATTGGCCGCTGCAAGAAATACATCAGTACAAGTTCAGAGTAAATCAATTGCCGAACTTGAAGATCGTTTTGAAATCATAAAAAGCGTACTTGAAGGCGACCAAGGTCTTTTTGACCGCATCATTTATAAACAGAACGCTAAAGGTGATGTGGATATTTCTGAAATATTGCAAATATTAAATTTATTTAATATTGATGAATATCCTACTACCCAAACTGAAAGCGTTGCCATACAATCGTATTCGAGTAAAAGCAAATGCACAGAACGATATATAACCCTTCATAAAAAACACGGCGAAAACAGCGATAATCCATATGTTAAGATGAAACCAATCATGCTTGATATTTTTAAACTTTATAACAAATTAGAAACTAAAATCGGTGACTACTATAAAGAAAGAAACCCAAATCCAAACGCAAAATACGGCTCGGTTAAAGGCGTGAGCGGGACGAAGGGAAAAGGTGGGTTCAAGTCTAAATTTTATCAACAAATTATGGATTTTTCAAGCCCGGTCGCTTTCCTCTATCCGATTCTCGGAGCATTTAGAGCTATGGTAATTGAAAAAGACGGTTTTTATGAATGGAGAGAAAATCCATTAGAAATGATGGATAAGGTTGGACCGGAACTTGTTAATACAACCATCGAAAGAAGCCGAACGCTGGGAAGTAATCCGAATGCCGTTGGGAAAGATAGCGGCAATTGGAAGACTTTGTACATGATCGTCAAATTCAATTTGTCAAGCTAAGCATTATTTATACTTCGGCAGGGCGGAAAAGCGGACGGTGTAGGTGTCATCGTAAATATACATTGCGTACATTTATATCGACAAATTAAAGATAAAACCAGTATCCATGCGATTTTGCGGCGGTTACTTCGTTATTCGTAAAAACACTGTTATTTCATTTTTTCTTGACATAATGAAATAACAGTGTTATAATTCGTGTTGTTATTTCAATTTCGATGGAGTGATACTATGCAAGTCATATTCAGGTCGGACGGGTATGCTGTTGACGGCGGCGAATTGCACTATACAGATATATACAACACAGCTTTCGATACGACCCGGCCGGATGATCCGGGGTTTTTGTATCTTGGGCGTATTGTCTCAATGCTTGTAGAAAATACCCGGCAAGACCCGGATATATCCTTGACCCGCACGGCAAAAACACCCGAACCGGCGGCGTTTCTTCCTTTGCTGGCGGAACTGCCGTATGTTTTGGGTGCGGAATTTGTCAACATCAACTGGATTGAAAAACAATACAGCGAATTAGCCGCCGTGCTGAACGCCGAACTTTCAGCTTTTGACGGAACACCCGAGGAATACTTCAAATCCAAAAACGAAGCATTGACAGTGTGCGGACGGGTGTTTTTCCATCTTGTCCAAACTCGGGAAGACGCGTTCCCGTTCGCTTTTATGGCGACATATTCTACAAAACAAGCGGGTAACGTCACGCATTTGCCGCTGAAGCAGGCATTGAAAGAGTTTAGCAATAACCAAGCAGAACTGTTAAGGTTATTGGGTGCGGTTAGCCGGGCGGCGGATAAAAGTGATCTGATGACTTCGCTTGTGGAAAGCGGCGAGTTGTTCAGTCCGCTAAAATTTGAACCGAACGACGCTTATGATTTTTTGCGGGAAGTGCCGTTGTATGAAGAATGCGGTATTGTCTGCCGGATTCCCGACTTTTGGAAGCGTAAGGCAAAATCAAAACTATCACTTTCCCTCGGCTCAAAAGAGCCGTCCGCACTGGGGTTACAATCGTTGATTGCTTTTTCACCCAGTGTGTATTTCGGCGATACTGAGCTGAGCCGGGAAGAGCTTGAATCTTTACTTGCAGAAGAAAACGGTCTGGCTTTTCTCAAGGGCAAATGGGTGGAAATTAACAAAGACCGGATAGCGCAGATACTTTCGGTACTCGATGATGTGGAAAAACACGATGGACTAACCTTCGCCGAGGCTTTAAAATTACAAGCCGGAATTGCCGAGCTTGCCGATTTACCGGAAGACGCCGAAATCGGCGTAACCAACGGCGAATGGCTGGCGTCAGTAATGGACAAAATGCGAGACCCTACCAATATCGATGGCATAACACCATCAAAAGACTTTGATGCAACCTTGCGGCATTATCAGCAAACAGGGTTGAATTGGCTGGATTTCATGCGTTCTATGGGGTTTGGCGCATTGCTTGCCGATGACATGGGGCTGGGTAAAACCGTGCAAATATTGGCGCTTCTCGACAAACTGCGGGAAACAAAACCCGGCACAAAGACATTGTTGGTCGTGCCAGCTTCACTGCTAATCAACTGGCAGAAAGAAGCCGCAAAATTCACGCCCAAACTAAAAATCTGCATTGTTCACGGCACCGGAAGCGATTACAATTTAGACAATGGAGATTTGTTCGTCACGACATACGGCATGGTCGCTAGGCTGGAATCACTGCGGGCGGATAAGTGGGATTTGGTGATTCTCGATGAGGCACAGGCTATCAAAAACCCCGGCGTAAAACAGACAAAAGCTGTCAAGGAATTACAATCCGGTGTGAGAATCGCCATGACCGGCACGCCCATTGAAAACAGACTGTCGGACTTGTGGTCGTTATTCGATTTTCTCAATACCGGTCTTTTGGGCAGTCCTAAAGAGTTCAAGAGTTTTACCGGGAAGCTCAAAGAAACGCCGGAAGGATACGCAAAGCTCCGGGGTGCAGTATCGCCGTTTATTTTACGCAGGCTGAAAACGGACAAGTCTGTTATCTCCGATTTGCCCGACAAAACCGAAATCAAACAGTACACTACTCTATCCAAAAAACAGGTTGCACTGTACAATTCTTTGGTTAAAGAGTTGGAAGAATTGTTTAATTCATCCGAAAACGATTTGGGCGGTATAGAGCGAAAAGGCAAAATCTTGGCCGCTATTATGAAGTTCAAACAAATTTGCAATCACCCTGACCAATACAGCGGACAAGCCGGATTTGACCCCAGACACAGCGGTAAATTTGATGCGCTGGCCGAACTTTGCAAAACGATTCGGGACAAGCGTGAAAGCGTTCTAGTTTTTACACAATTTAGGGAAATGTGCGGTCCGCTCCGGTCTTTCTTGGAAACGGTGTTCGAGCGGGATGGGTTGGTTATTCACGGCGGGACAACGCCTAAAAAACGAGGGGCAATTGTTGAACAATTCAACAGCAAATATGTCCCGTTTATGGTTCTGTCGTTAAAAGCAGGCGGTGTGGGGTTGAATCTGACATCCGCCAACCATGTCATTCATTTTGATCGCTGGTGGAATCCGGCGATTGAAAATCAAGCCACCGACCGGGCTTTTCGTATTGGGCAGACAAAAGATGTGATGGTGCATAAATTTGTCACCACCGGCACTATTGAGGAAAAGATTGACAGAATCATCGAGGATAAAAGCAAGCTGGCAAAGGACATTATTGCCGAAAGTTCCGGCGAAAAATGGGTGACCGAAATGTCCGACAGTGACCTGATGAATCTGTTTAGGCTGGAGGTGTAGGTGCATGGGTTGGGAATATTATCGGACACCATCTGTGGGAGAGCGAAAGCGGCAGGCTGAGAAACGTCTTACCAAGCTACGCAAAAAAGACCCTGACATTCAGCCAATTGCCATAGAGGGGACTAAAATTACTAAAACCTGGTGGGGAATGTCGTGGTGCAAGAATCTCGAAAGATACGCCGATTATGAGAACCGTATCGGGCGTGGACGGAGCTATGTCAAGAACGGATTGGTGCTGGATTTGCGAATTTCGCAAGGGGTGATTGCCGCACAGGTCAGCGGGAGCAGCGTATATAAAATCACGATAAAAATTGACAAATTACCCGAGCAAAAGTGGAAGGGAATCGCCGAGCAATGTGCCAATCGCATAGACAGCTTAGCCGCACTTGCCGAGGGAAAGTTTCCCGAAGAATTTGGCGAAACTTTTATGCAGCAAGGGAGCGGGTTATTTCCGTCGCCGAAAGAGATTCACATGGACTGCGATTGTCCCGACTGGGCGGATATGTGCAAACACATCGCGGCCGCTCTGTATGGCGTGGCGGCTAAACTGGACACCGACCCGCTGTTGTTTTTCACACTGCGGGGTATAGACCCGGCATTGCTCATCAAAAAATCCGTGGACGAAAAGATGAAAAATCTTCTTAAAAACGCAAAGAAAAAGAGTAAGCGAGTGATTGATGAGAAAGACGTCGGGCGGATTTTTGGGGTGTAGGAGTGAGAGATTGGGCAGGGTACATAAATGTACGCAAAAAACTATTCGCCTCCGTGAAGACGGAAATGAAAGTCCAGTCTTCGCAGCTCTTGATGTAGTTGGTGTAATAATCCACCTGTGCGTATAAGCGTTCCGGTGCGTTTCGCCGGAATATCCGCCGCCAACGCAACCCCGACACTGCGAATCAGCACCGACTTGATTCCGCTGACGGGGTGAGACTTAGAGTAACCCTGCCAAAAATATAAAAACCCTTGACATTAACACGAACAACTGATAAAATGGTAGGTAGATCACAAAGGAGTGGCTATGCAAATGATGCAAATAAAAGAAACCTTCCAAAAACTCAGCGACAGCGATGAATCGGCCTCTGCTCAATCGAAAAAGAGACTGCTGAATTTTCGGCTGATGGTTGTGTTGGTCGTTTCGGCTCTTGTTATAGGGATTGCTATGATGTTACTGCTGTCGATGATTTTTCAGCAGCGTGTCGAGACCGAATATACAAACAAGGCGGTTTTGCTCTCGAAGATTGCGGCATCTTTGGTGGACGGCGATTCGGTTGACCGATATGTCTCAACGCTTGAAAAGGACGATGAGTATGACCGAATCTTGGGTCATCTGATGGTCCAGCAGCAGGAGAGTGAGGTTGCATATATCTACATATCGCAGATAAACGGAAGAGAAGAAATCATTGTCTTTGATGCCGAGGATACAGAAGAGGTAGATTTGGGTTTTATAATCCCGCTCGATGACCTGCAGTTTGACGATATATTACAGGCGCTTGCGGATGGTCAAAGGGTGGAACCCTTTGTTGTTGATACCGAATGGGGACGGCTCTTCACATCAGCAGAGCCGGTTTTTCGTACAGACGGAAGTGTTGCCGCCTATGCGAATGTCGCTATTGCCATAGATGAGATACTGCGTGAGCGTACATATGTGTATATCATTCTGGGAGCCATAATTCTGCTGTTCTCGTTGGCCTTTGCCGCTGTCGGATTCTATACCGTGCGAAGAATAGTTCTTGCCGAGGTCAAACAGCTTGAGGCTGTAAAACTCGCTAACAAGGCAAAGACACAGTTCCTTGCCAACATGAGCCATGAGATACGCACGCCTATGAACGCTATATTGGGCATAACCGAGATAGAGCTGCAAAAGGAATCACACCCGCAGGATACCATGGAAGCCTTTACCACAATGTATGAATCGGGGAATCTGCTGCTCAATATCATCAACGACATACTCGACCTCTCTAAGATAGAGGCGGGCAAGTTAGAACTCAACCCGACTAAATATGACATTCCCAGCCTGATAAACGATGTTGTTCAGATAAACCGTATGCGTTATGAGAGCAAGCCTATAGAGTTTGCGCTTGAGATAGATCCCAAAACACCGCTCAATATGTTTGGTGATGAACTGCGTATAAAACAGATACTAAGCAATATTATATCCAACGCATATAAGTACACCAACAAGGGAACGGTCAGGCTGTCGGTATCCTTTGAGAAGACCGAGGCTGTTCCTAACTTAGGCGAGACAAACGGCATTGCCGGGAGCGATGTTATCATGGTCTTCACCATAACCGATACGGGACAGGGTATGACCGATCAGCAGGTGGCAAAGCTCTTTGAGGAATACACTCGTTTTAATATGGCGGCTAACCGTTCTACCGTCGGAACAGGGCTGGGCATGAATATCACAAAACGTCTTGTAGATATGATGAATGGGACGATAGAGGTAGAAAGCGAATTAGACAAGGGATCGACATTCACCGTGCGAATACCGCAGAGGCGGATAAACGGACTTGTCTGCGGCAAAGGATTGGCCGAAAGATTGCAGGATTTCAGCTTTAAAAGCACATCAATAAACAAGAAGACCCGTATGCTGCGTGAATATATGCCATACGGAAGTGTCCTTGTCGTAGACGATGTGCAGTCTAATGTCTATGTCGCTAAGGGTATGCTGCTGCCATACGGTCTGCAGATAGATACGGCAGTCAGCGGCATGGAGGCGATCGAAAAGGTCAAGAGCGGCAGGGTGTATGATGTTATATTCATGGATCACATGATGCCTGAAATGGACGGAATCGAAGCGGTAGAGATCATACGCAGTATGGGTTATACACACAGCATAGTAGCCCTAACCGCAAACGCTCTGGTAGGTCATGCTGAGATGTTCCTGCAAAACGGATTTGACGCATTTGTGTCAAAGCCCATTGATTCACGGGAACTAAATTCTGTTCTCAACGAGCTTATCCGTGACAAACAGCCGCCCGAGGTTGTTGAGGAGGTACGCCGCAAACAGCGTGGAGATCGAATGAGCAGTGCAACGGCCGCATCATACAGCGCCGGGGAAAATTCCGAATTATACAAGATATTCCGTCTCGATGCACAAAACGCTATAGAGATCATAGAGGAGATTTGCGAAAAACCGGGTACACCCGGCGACACCGATATATATAACTATGAGATCGCCGTGCATGGAATAAAGAGCGCTCTTGCCGGAATCGGAAAAACAGAACTCTCCGACAAGGCATATCGCTTAGAGCGATTGGCAGCCGAAAAGAACACCGAAACGCTTCTCAGCCAAACCCCGGAATTTTTAGAGGAACTAAGAGGATTGTTGTGAGGGGAAAATATTTTAAGGAGGGAACCAAATGCGAAAATTAGTAGAAAACCCTGTTTTTATGACCTATGAAGAAATGGAAAAAGAGTTTGCAGGCAAGTGGGTTTTGGTAACAAATTGCCAACCCAATCCGAACCATGCTTTTTCCAGCGGATTCCCTGTTGCCGTAGCAGATCGCATATTTGAAGGACACAAAGACGGATTTTATGATAAATTCCGCGCGCCTGAATATGCACCGAGAACAGATTATGATTTTGATTATGAGAACACACCCGGTTTGACAGGTATTTATGATATAATTAATGTGGAGGGTAAAGACCTTGACAATAGAATTTAATGAAAAAACAAAAATTAGATTCAATCGTTTTAAGGGGCAGGTATATCTTCATATACCCATTGTGTGTGAGGGCAGCACTGATTCTGATGAAATATTATTTATGTATGATACGGGTGCGTATTTAACGGTTATAAACCGTGAGCGTTACGAATGGTATAATTTAGATAAACTTCCTCGAAAAGAAGTGTCAATCGGAGGATATGTCGGTACTGCTTCGGGTTATCTGTTTCAAATTCCGGGGTTGATTGTCGGAAGAAGATTGCTAACGGGCGTATGGGCTTTTTCTCCTAAAAGCATGGATGTTAAACAGAATCTTTTGGGTGACAATGTGATTGAATATTTTATGCCGTTTCAAGATAACTTGAATGATTGTTTTTACTTTATAGATAATCCGAAACCGGAACCTTACATACATCCTAATACAAAATTTTCATTAGCGTGTGATAATGTCATCTTCCGCAGGGATAGGTGGTAGGCTGTAGGGGCGGCAATCTGCCGCCCGTGGTTATCATAGATTACTGTAGGGTACGCACCCCTGTGCGTACCGTCCTTAATAAACACCCCCGTGCATACCTTGCAGAAACCCAAATAAAATCAAAAAACAGGAGGTACCCCTATGAAAAAGACTGTTATATCACCCGTAATTTCGCTGATAACAGCATTTGCGATTGTCCTGAGCTTTATACCGCTCGGGGTTTTCGCACAAGACATCTTGGTTGTCACAGACACACGAACCCGCACGGCAAATCCGCCCGCACCGCCGTCCGGCGCACTTGAGGACGCCACGGAGGTTGTATTCAGAAACGGGGAAGAGATGGACACATTCATAAATCCCGTTAGTATAAGCTATCAGTTTCAGGAGATGTACAACTCCCGTGAGTCGGCCGATCCTGCCGTAGCGCTTTTCACCGACAAACATGGCGATCAGCTCTATTGGCTCTTTGCCTCACACGGCTCTGGGTACTGGTGGTCGGACGATCTGGCCGAGTGGAACTATGTCTATGTCATGGATAACAGCAAACTTATAGTCCGTGAAGGCAGGCATGAGTTTACCCGCTTTGCCCCCGCTACCATGGTTATAGACGATTATCTCTACATAACCCACTCGGAGGGCGGTGCGATCTTAAAGTCCAACGATCCCAAAGACCCAAATTCGTGGGAATATGTCAGACCGCATTACAACGGCTGGGGAGATCCTGCGCTCTTTTATGACAAGGAACTCGACAGAACCTTCTGCTATTACGGAACGTCACTTACCGAGCCGTTGTATGTGATTGAACTGGATCACAAACAACCGGATATGCCCTTGATAGCCGGCCCTATCCCGCTCTACAACAGCAACAGAGAGGCTCATGGTTATGAGGTCAACGGAGACTGGAATGACCAATTCGGCAACCGTCCGTTCCTTGAGGGAGCATGGGTGACAAAGTATAACGGTAAATACTATCTTGAGTTCGGAGTTCCGGGTACGCAGTTTGGCTCATATGCCGACGGTGTTGCTGTGGCGGATGATCCTCTCGGCCCCTTCAGACATTCGGATCACAGTCCCGTCAGCTACAAGGGTACAGGCTTTGTGCGGGGAGCGGGTCACGGATGCACATTCGAGGACAAATACGGCAACTGGTGGAAGGTGGACACGGTATCTATCTCGTCAACCACGGGGTTTGAACGCAGACTGATCCTCTTCCCCGCAACCCATTCCGACCAAGACGAACTTATATCTAATACAATGTTTGCAGACTATCCCATGTACAAACACGATCTTACCGACATGACCTTTGAGCAAAAAGGCCCTGATTGGCATTTGGTTTCATACAATCCCAAAGAAGTTACGGCTTCATCCACGCTTACTATGGATAAAAAGACCTACTATCCTGCAAGCGCTAACAGAGGCACCGATAACAAGGATCCGCAGTCTAACTCACCCGAGTCGGCCTTTGACGAGAACATGAAGACATGGTGGAGCGCCGCTACAGGCACAGGCGGCGAATGGCTCGAGGCGGATTTCGGCGAGGTCAAGGCCGTCAATGCCTTTCAGGTAAATTTTGCGGAGCAAAATGTACTGACAGAGGGAGCGATCAACTCTCTTACCGGACGGCTGAATGAATATGTACATAAATATCTGCTGGAGTTCTCTATAGACGGCGTCACCTGGCACACGCTTGTTGACGCACGGAATGCAACCGCCCAGCCGAAAAAGGCGCAGGACTATACCCATCAATACTTTGAGCTGGCAAAGACCATCGGTCTGCGGTATATAAGAATCACCAACACCGCCCCCGTTCCCATGAATGAGGCGGGAGGACTGTTCGCCATAAGCGGACTGCGTTTCTTCGGCAGCGGTCAGTCTGATGCTCCTGATGCTGTGAGCGACTTTACCGCTACCCGTCCCGTTTCGGACGAACGCAGCGTGCAGCTGAGCTGGGATCCTGTTGCGGGAGCGGAGGGGTATATCATCCGTCTCGGAATCAGAGAGGATCTCATGCACAATCATTTTAAGGTTATGGGAAACACCTCCGCTACAATACGAATACTCAACAGAGGTGTAGATTACTATTTCTCGATTGATTCATACAACGACAGCGGTTTGACAAGAGGCACGGTTGTCAAACACACCCCCTTTACCCTGCCTGCTCCACGGCCTGTTACTTTCCTGCGGGCAACGGTGAACAATCTGCATTCAGATACGATACACGCCAACGTCTTTGCTCCTCCCGAAATAGGATTGTTCGACGGTGTGTTTGTAGAATCGTTTGAGACAGGGAGTTACCTGCTTGCATTGGGGCTAAAGCGGCTGGATATTATCACAAGTCTCAACGGAATCAAGATTGACGATGCCTATACGCTTATCGATCTTTATGATGACGTTCCCGACGGTGACGACATTACGCTGAGGGTTTGGCGGCGTAACAGATACATGAATGTCACCTTTACAAAAGACCCGGGTAACAACAATCTTGCCGTACCCTGTACCATCGGGGCATTGTCCTACAGCGATCTAAATGGAGTTAGACCCGGCGGCGACCAAAACCTCGGCAATACAGAGGCGGGCGGATGGGCGAAGTATAGCAGTATAAACTTTGCAAAAATACCCGACTATGTGATTTTCCGTGCATCCAGAGACGGCAACCCGTCCGTAAATGCGCGTATAGAAATGCGTATCGGCAGTTTGACCGCCGATCCTGTCGCTGTCGGATATGTAGAACAGACAGGATCGTGGAGTACCTATATGGATTTCAGAGCCGAGATCACGGGCGAGATTCAGCCGGGTGTGCATGATATATATGTCAGATTCCCTGATGGATGGCTGAATTTTCAGTCAATGACCCTGGGCATAGAGGACGAGGATATATATCCTCCCTATGAGATTATGCGGTTTGGCGGAATCGAAGGTACACATAATCAAAACCGTGAAACCAACAACAGACCTGCCATGATCTACGCCGATTGGCAGTGGAACGATAGCCGCTCTCCGGTTGACATTACCAATATAGATCCCAAGAAACTCTATCTGCGGATGAACATGAAACTCGAAACAGACGACCCTCTGACAGGCATAGATACAAACAGCTTATTCGGCGACGGTGTCCTCAGAATCAGATCTACCGATGGACAGAAAGCAAACGATCCCGATGGAGCGAACAACCGTGAGCATCGTTATGGCTGGAATATAAATTCCTCATGGAATCTGCGGATAGGCGACAACTATATCGATATTCCTCTTGAGAGCGCCCTAAACAATGTTATCGGCAGCAATGGCGGCGTTATGTATGGTCAGACCCACATTCGGGGTATCATGGACTGGGCCGCTGTCGAGCGTATGCTGATATACATAAACCCAAGCAACGCCTCTAAGGATGCCAACATCACCTTTAGAATGACATTGTCCGATGTACGGATTGTGGACATAACCTTTGAGGAGGAGCGGGAGATATTAAAGAGCATGATAGAAAATGTTATTCCGAGGGGAATATACACCGCAGAATCCTACAACGCATATATCGAAGCTCTTGAGTATGCCCGTCTTGAGATGGAGGCCGCAGATGCCATAATAGAACTCAAGGAGGCAGAGGCTCGCCTGCAGGCGGCAATTGATGCCTTAGAAGAGGGCGGCATCCCTCATGCGTGGGGTGATGTCAATAACGATGGAGTGGTCAATATATTCGACATGATTATAATAAGAGACCATATCGTAGGCAGAACAATCCTGAGCGGAACCGCACTCGAAGCGGCAAAGGTAATCGGAGAAAAGGATGTAAGCATCAAGGACATTCTTGCTATTCGAGATTATATACTGGGGAAAAGGTAGAGAAAAGATAGAGTAAACCCCCGATGCAGTAGCATCGGGGGTTTTTCGGTCATCACCACAACTCTTTTGTTTGGGTGGCGTTTTGCCTAACATATTCTATAATTTCCGACGACTTGTCTTTGCCGATAAAGAATGATATGCCCCTCGATGATGCAACTAAATTCGTCCTCAGATAACCGTCTTGGTTTAGCAGGAACTGATCATCCTCGATCCCGATAATATCAACCGCTACCGAAATGGACATAAGCATATCCGAATAGGGTATATTGGTCTGCGCCTTTATGGATGTGTCCGAAAAGAGCATATCCCATAGTACCGACTGATCCTCCAATGTGTATGCTATTGTGCCGTCTTGACCTTTTTCGCTGTTATCGTATATTTTGCCGAATTTGAGATTTTCCTGCAAATTCATGTCATTCACAAAATCCTCAAGCGTTATGGGGGAGTAGGTTGTGCTGACAAAGGGGAAATATCCGCCGTGTCCGTTGAATTTGACAGCGATAACAGCATTGCTTGAGATGTTTTTAACCGAATAGACCTCACAGTTTATGTTATACTCGGTTGTGCTTGTCTTTTCGCTCCGATCATACCCCGTTACCGTGATCTCGCCCAGCTGCGCCTGTATATCTGCGGCCGCTATCGCCTTAGGAGATGTAGTGATATATTCGGCCCCGCCGAATTTGATGGTATAGAACTGCTGAGTGACGTGCCTTTGGTTCCAGGGGACAATAGGTCTGTCCTTATCTTCTGTCGAGGAATCTTCAGTCCCGGATTTTTGCGAAACATCAATAGACATACTGCCTTCTTTGCCTTTGTCGATGTCTATCGTGCCATAATCTGTAAACAACTCTGATGCCAGCACCGCCGTTATAGCAATGACCAAACACGCTGCTGCGGGGATTACCCACTTAATTATATTATTCATAGAACTCACCTTTATATCCTTTCTTGTTTCAATATGTTTTCGGCAAAGAATCTGCTCAAGCATACGTTCTTTTGCCTGATTGTCCGGCTCTATTTTTTGCAGAGCCTGTTTTATTTTGTTGTTATTCATATGAATCACCTAACCTTTCACGGAGAATGTTTCTCGCTTCACTTAAATAATTACGGATGGTAGATTGCGGTTTTTTTAGCATTGCTGAAATCTGTACACTTGTGTAACCTTCGTAATAATACATATACACAACCGATTTGTATTTATCGGGTAACTCCAGCACCGCCGTGATAACGCCGTCTGTTTCAAATACCGATTCGCAGCTCAGGGTTTCTGAGTGGTTCTCCAAACCCTCGTCTTTTCTGCAGGAGCGTTTTAAGTAATCCTTGCATACATTGATAGCCGTTCTGATCAGCCACGCCTTTTCATGCTCCCCGCTCTTAAACACGGGTGAGGTCTTTATCATCCTAACAAATGTTTCAGATGTGGCATCTTCGGTGTCGGCGGTGTTTTTCATGTAGGTATAACACACTCTGTATACAGTTTTCACATGGCGTTGATATATTTCCGCAATTTCACTGTCCGTACGCAACAATGATTTTACCACGCTCATTCCTCCCTTCGCTATTAATACGACCGAGCCAACAAAAACGTCGGGGATAGTATATAGTATATAGTATATAGTATTGGGGGTTGGTTTGGTAAAATATTTCCCCATCAAAAAAATATTTCCCCATCCAAAAATATTTTCCCCAAACCCCTTGACAAACGAATTTTCATATGCTATACTCAGATAGTAAACAGCAAAGGTGCTGTGGATTTTATGTCCGCAGTACCTTTATTTTTTCGGTTATCCGGAGAACCGAAAACACGGATGCACAACGGTGTGTGTCCTGCTGCCCTTGTCGGCGGCGGGATGCACCTATTTTTTATTATAGCGAAATGCTATAAGAAAGGATGATATTTTATGGATTTTAACATTTGGTTTTTACTCGCAGCAGCGATGGTGTTCTTTATGCAATGCGGATTTACGATGGTGGAGGCGGGATTTACCCGCGCGAAAAACGCCGGAAACATCATAATGAAGAATACAATGGATTTTTGCATGGGTACAATAGCGTTTTTGTTAATAGGCTTTAGCATTATGTGTGCAGAGGATTATCTGCTCGGTTTTATCGGGGTGCCGAATATGGCTATCTTCACCGATTTCAGCAATTTTGATTTTTCGGGTTTTGTCTTCAATCTTGTTTTCTGTGCTACGGCCGCTACAATCGTATCGGGAGCGATGGCGGAACGGACAAAGTTCAGCTCCTATTGCATCTATACGCTTGTTATAACATCGGTCGTATATCCCATTCAAGCGGGATGGGTGTGGAACGAGAACGGATGGCTCGCTCAGCTGGGTTATGTTGATTTTGCAGGATCTTCCGCTATACATATGGTAGGAGGTATATCCGCCTTGATCGGAGCCGCTATCCTGGGTCCCCGTATCGGTAAATATACCAAGAATAAAACCACAGGCAAAAAAATAGTCAACGCCATTCCCGGTCATTCGATGACACTCGGCGCACTCGGATGCTTTGTGCTATGGTTCGGATGGTACGGATTTAACGGAGCGGCGGCCGAAAATGTATCTCAGCTCGGCTCAATATTCCTGACCACCACACTAGCTCCCGCTATGGGTGCGGTAGTAACCATGGCATTTACATGGATAAAGAACGGCAAACCCGATGTTTCCATGACGCTCAACGGCGCTCTCGGCGGTCTTGTCGGTATAACGGCCGGAACCTCCAATGTTGATGCGCTCGGAACTCTTGTAATAGGAGCTGTAGCGGGTATATTAATAGTATTGGCGGTTGAGTTTATCGACATAAAGCTATGCGTTGACGACCCTGTCGGAGCGATAGCGGTACACGGCGTAAACGGTATATGGGGAACTATTGCCGTGGGTCTCTTTGCAACTCCGATTGTAGCGGGCGATGATATTATCTCCGAGGCAAGAGGGTTGTTCTACGGCGGCGGAGCCGAACTGCTCGGAGTGCAAATTATCGGCGTGCTGTCGATAGCTGCATGGACGGCTGTTATTATGACCATAACATTCCTGCTTGTAAAAAAACTGCACGGACTGCGTGTATCGGCCGAGGACGAGATACTTGGTCTTGATACAACCGAACATGGTCTTGATAGCAGTTATGCCGACTTTCTCCCGATCGTCAATCCCGGTCTGCAGACAATATCAACCGTCAATGACACCATCAAACCTGCTGTCACCCCTGAGGCGGCTGTCCCGGTTACCGATCTATCGAGCGGCACAAAACTCACTAAGGTAACGGTTATAACAAAAGCAACCAAATTCAACGAACTCAGGCATACTCTCGATAATATAGGCATTACCGGAATCACCGTTACCAACGTAATGGGATACGGCGTTCAGCGAGGGCATACCCATACATACCGAGGTGTACCCTTGGAATCTCCGTTACTGCCTAAGATCAAGATAGATATTGTTGTCAGCAAGGTTCCTGTAGACTATTTGGTTGAGTCGATCAAAAATGTACTCTATACAGGTAATATCGGAGACGGTAAGATATTTGTATATGATGTTGAAAACGTGGTTAAGGTACGCACGGGCGAACAGGGATACGACGCATTGCAGGATTCGGGTTTTGGTGAGTAAATAAAAAAAATTTTTATAGAGGTGATGGTCTAATGAAAAACATTACAGAATTATTTGGGAGCATGGTGTTCGGCGATGATGTTATGCGGCAAAAACTGCCCAAGGACATCTATAAGGCGCTGAAAAAAACCATGCTGCAGGGTACGCATTTGGAGCTTGATGTCGCTAACGTCGTGGCGGGTGTTATGAAAGAATGGGCGGTGGAGAGAGGCGCAACCCACTTTACCCACTGGTTCCAGCCCATGACAGGCATTACGGCTGAAAAGCACGACAGCTTTATCTCACCCTGCGGAAACGGGAAGATCATAATGGAGTTTTCGGGCAGTGAATTGGTACGGGGAGAGCCTGATGCCTCAAGCTTTCCGTCCGGCGGTCTGCGCGCTACCTTTGAAGCGAGGGGATACACGGTCTGGGATACAACCTCCTATGCCTTTATCAAAGACGGGACATTGTGTATTCCTACAGCTTTCTGCTCCTACAGCGGGGAGGCTCTCGACAAAAAAACGCCGCTGTTACGCTCGATGGAAGCGGTAAACAGGCAGGCGCTGCGGATTCTGCGGTTATTCGGCAACACAACCGCTCAGCGTGTGGTTTCACAGGTTGGCCCGGAGCAGGAATACTTTCTTATCGACAAGCAGATGTTCTTACAGCGTCCCGATCTGATATATACGGGGAGAACTCTTTTCGGAGCCCGTCCTCCAAAAGGTCAGGAACTTGACGATCACTATTTCGGCAGTATCAAGCCACGGGTGTCGGCGTTTATGAAGGAGCTTGATCAGGAACTCTGGAAGCTGGGTGTTTGTGCTAAAACCAAGCATAATGAGGTTGCTCCCGCTCAGCATGAGATTGCCCCTGTATACGGCACCGCCAACATCGCTACCGACCACAATCAGCTTGCTATGGAAACCATGAAGGTTGTTGCGGATAAGCATGGATTAGCCTGTCTCCTGCACGAAAAGCCCTTTGCCGGAGTAAACGGAAGCGGCAAACACAACAATTGGTCAATCAGCACCGATACGGGAATCAATCTGCTCGAACCGGGCAAAACCCCCCATGAAAATGCACAGTTCCTGCTCTTTTTGGTAGCGGTCATAAAGGCTGTCGATGATTATCAGGATCTGATTCGCATCTCGGCCGCCAGCTCAGGAAACGATCACAGGCTTGGCGCTAACGAAGCCCCTCCCGCTGTTATATCCATGTTTTTGGGAGAAGAACTTACAGAGATATTAGAAACGCTCGAAGCCAAGGATAATTACCACGAAAAGGAACAGAACCAGATGGAGATAGGGGTTACTGCCCTGCCGCATTTTGCCAAGGACACAACCGATCGCAACAGAACGTCGCCCTTTGCCTTTACCGGAAACAAATTCGAGTTCCGTATGCTCGGCTCGGCATTCTCTATAGCGGGTCCCAACATCGTGCTGAACACGATAGTGGCAGAAACCCTGCGGCAGCTTGCCGACCGCTTAGAAAATGCGGAAGACTTTACGGCGGATTTAGCCCATATGATACGAAAATATTTCCGTGAACACAAGAGAATCGTTTTCAACGGTAACAACTATTCGGACGAATGGTTGTCCGAGGCGGCAAAGAGGGGTCTGTCTAACCTCAAAACCACTGTAGATGCTCTCCCTCAGTTTGTTTGTGAGAAGAGCATAGATCTCTTCACAGCCCACGGTGTTTTTGCAGAGTCTGAGATACACTCCCGTTACGAGATACTCATGGAAAGCTATTGCAAGACCATCCATATCGAGGCGCTGACCATGGTAGATATGGTAAAGGGTGATATTATCCCTGCCTGTGTTGATTATCAGAGCGATTTAGCCAATCTGCTGAGCCAGAAAAAGGTCTGCGGAGAGTATGATACAGGCATGGAAGAACAGCTGCTTGCTAATATCTCAAAGCTGTCCTCCTGCATGATCAAAAAGCTGAAAACACTCGAAAACGCAATCCTGGATTCTAAAGAAACACGGGAAATATACGAACAAGCCGCCTTTTACCGTGATAGAGTCTTTGCCGCAATGTCAGAACTGCGTTTGATCGTTGACGAGCTGGAAACATTTGCACCGAAAAAACACTGGCCATTCCCCACATACGCAAAACTGCTCTATAGCGTGATATGAAAAAATATCACTCCAGTTCCAGCCATTCCTGCATATATATGTCCAGTTGCTGCTTGTGTTCCTCAAGGCTGTTGCAGAGGGAGGTTATGAGCAGATAGTCCGATTGATTGGCGGGGTCATTCATTTGAGCGGCAAGTTCGGCTGTTTGCCGCTCAAGATCGGCTATTTTTTTCTCAAGCTCTGATAGCCTGACCCGCTTTTGAGTCTGCTCTGTCCTCCGCAGCTTCTTGTTATTGGGGTTTGTTGCCTTAGTTCCACGCACTGCATTGTTGTTTTGCGGGAGTTCTTGCTCCTGCCGCTTTTTCTCTGCGTAGTAGTCAAAGTTGCCGTCATATATAACAAATCCATCAGGGGTTAGTTCGGCTATCTTGGATGGCAGATTGTTGAGCAGATACCTGTCGTGGGAAACAAAGAGCAGTGTTCCCGCAAAATCTTTCAGGCTCTGCTCGAGTACCTCCTTTGTGGCAAGGTCGAGATGGTTGGTCGGTTCATCGAGAATGAGGGTGTTGCGTCTTTCCATCAGGATCACCGCAAAGGCCAGTTTGGCCTTTTCTCCGCCGCTCAGCACAAATACGGGCTTGAATACATTCTCACCCTGCAGCAGAACCCGTGCCAAGGCTGAACGCACGGTAAATTCGTCTTGACGGGGAAAACGCCGCCACAGTTCCTCAAGAGCGGTGTTGTTTTGATTGGGAAAGGCACCCTCCTGCTCGTAATAGCTCACCGTTACATTCTTGCCCCATGTTATGTTTCCTTTGTCTTGACGGGCAAGGTTTAGTATAGACCTGAGAAATGTTGTTTTGCCTATGCCGTTTGCTCCGATAACCGCTATCTTTTCTCCCCGCTTGAGTTCAAAATCCAACCCCGATACAAGCTCCTTTGTACCCGCAGTCATGTCAAGCCCCGATACCTCAAGTACATCCTTGACCGGGTCTTT
>WRME01000021.1 GCA_009777275.1 Oscillospiraceae bacterium | reverse complement strand
GAAAACCCCCCCGCCGCTGCGGCGGCACCAGGGGAAGCCCCCCCCGCCGCTGCGGCGGCACCCCTCCCCAGAGGGGAATGGGGCTTGCATACTATAATTTCTAATTCCCCTCTGGGGAGGGGTGGCAAACACTCGCAACAAAGTTGCGATAGTGTTTGACGGGGTGGTCTGATACAATTGACAATTGTACATTGTCAACTGTTAATTGTCCGTCGCCCTCTCCGTCATGCTAACGCATGACACCTCTCCCAAAGGGAGAGGCAAGAAAAACCCCCATCACCGCAATATTGGCGGCGGCTTCTATGACCGGGACCGCTCTGACGGCGATACATGGGTCGTGTCGCCCCTGCACGCTTATGACCGTTTCCTTGCCCGAACGCAGACAGACGGTCTTCTGCTCCTTGGCTATAGAGGGCGTAGGCTTGATTGCGGCACGGAAACAGATAGGCATACCTGTCGAGATTCCGCCTAAAATGCCGCCGTTGTTGTTGGTTTTGGTTTTTATAGAGCCCGAATCTATATAAAACTCGTCATTACATTCCGAGCCGAGCATATCGGAACAGGCGAATCCCGCTCCGAACTCGATGCCCTTAACGGCGGGAACGGCGAAAATCATGGCCGCTATCTCGTTCTCTATACCGCCGAAGATGGGCGATCCTATGCCGGGAGCAAGCCCGACGATAGCACATTCTATAACCCCGCCGATCGAATCCTTCTCATTCATGGCGGATTTTACCTTAGCTATGATTTTCTCTGCGATGCTGTCATCATTTACGGGGATAGGCTTGTCACGGAGCCTGAGCAGCATATCTTTATTGACATTAACCCTGTCAAAAGGCCTGTCGGTAATATCGGCAACCGAAGAGATATGCGCCCCTGTAAAAATCCCGTGACTCTCAAGGATTTGACCGCAAATCGCCCCCGCAAATGTCAGAGGAGCGGTCAGTCTGCCTGAAAAATGCCCTCCTCCTCGAGGGTCGGCATAACCGCCATACCGGACGAATCCCGTATAATCGGCGTGTCCCGGACGGTTGGGAATGTCGGCATAATCGGATGAGCGTGTGTCGGTGTTATTTATAACACAGGTCAGGGGAGTTCCGGTGGTAAATCCGTTGTAGATTCCCGACAGTACAGAGGGTATGTCGGCCTCTTTTCGGGGTGTCGATATTTCGCTGTAACCCGGGGCCCGTCTCTGCATAAACCGCATGACCTTATCCATGTCTATAGCCTGTCCCGACGGCAGATTCTCGATAGTAACCCCGATAGCGGGTCCGTGAGATTCACCGAATACCGAGATCCCTATTCCTCTGTTCCACATACTATCCCTCCAAGTTTTTTGTAATCCTCATAAAACACGGGGTATGATTTATTAACCGCTTCCGCCCCGGTCAAAATCACGTCGCCCCTGCATCCTAATGCCGCAATAGCCACCGACATAGCTATGCGATGGTCTCCGCAGCTGTCGCACTCTCCGCCGACAAGACTATTCACGCCGTAGATGACAAGCCCGTCTTCAGTCACGGTAACCCTGCCGCCGAGAGCGCTCAGAGCCGATGCGATAGCGGATAACCGATCGCTTTCTTTGATTCGCAGTCTTGCCGCCCCTGTGATTCTGCTAACGGCGCCCCGTCTGCAATATGTGCCGAGAACCGCTAAAATAGGCACAAGATCGGGAATATCGGATGCGTCAAGCTCAAAGCCTTTACTGTCGTCAAGACCGCCGATTATATCAAAGATCTGTTTGTCACCCTGTTTTGTGTTGCGGTCAAGTCCGCAAATATTTATGTCGGAACCGATTCTGTTGGCAACGGCGAAAAAAGCCGCCTGAGAGTAGTCACCCTCCGCAGGGTAGTCGCAGGGTCTATACCTCTGACCGCCGTTGATATGATATTTGCCGTCATAATAATCCGCCGTAACGCCGAAACGCTCCATAACATCGAGGGTTATATCGACATAGGGTCTCGATTGCAGTATGCCCTTTACGGTAATGGTGCTGTTGCCGGTAACCATCGGTAGCGCCAAAAGCAGACCTGTCACAAACTGTGACGAAACCCCGCCGTCTATTGTAAAATCGCCGCCGATCAGTCTGCCTGAAATCGAAAAAGGCATAGTTCCGCTATAATTTGAATGAACACCGCAAAGTCCGTCAAGCTGCACGGGACGTTCGGGCAGCTTACCCCTGCCGCAAAACTCCGCCCTTACCCCAAGCGCCGCCGCAATTGGAATCAAAAACCGCAGAGTAGAGCCGGATTCGGCGCAATCGAGAATCGATTCGCTTGCGGGATTGCCTGCAATACCATCGATTATCAGGCGTGAACCATCCTTGACAATCGATGCTCCGAGGGCGTTCATACAGCCGATGGTTGCCTCAATATCATCCGAAAGATTGACGTTGGAAACCACCGAACTTCCATATGCAAGCGAGGCGCAGATAATCGCTCTGTGCAGAACGCTCTTAGAGGGCGGAATGGTAACGTCGCCCGACAGTGATGAGGGGGAGAATCTTATTTTCATAACATTATTTACCTATAATCCGTCCCGCTTGCGGTGCGGTAACGGGTGAATTGTTCTCGATATACTCAGACAGAGCCTCATCGGCAGAGCCGAGTTCCCGCTCGACAGGCAGATCGGCAAGCATGGTGTAGTAATCGCCGCCTGTCATAACATAGTTGGTTGCGGCGAGGGTGATTTTGGCAGCGGTGTCGTCCAGAGCAAGCTCCCTGCCGCCGTCAAGCGTGATAGAAAGGACACGCTGTCCGATCGGTGCGGAGGGATCATAGCTGAAACTAAAGCCCGATACCTGCAAAAACCGTCCCTGCGGCGATTCCTCTATGTCGATGCTGCCGGACGAATCCAAAACAATGCCGCTGACCCCGTTTTCGAGAATCTCTTTGAGCAATGCGGGTGTGACCGTCTTGACCATCAGTGTGTTTCCATAGGGCAGAATACTGATTATGTCGCCTTTTGTGACGGTTCCCTGCGGCAGGTCGGCGCGTATGTCGCCGCCGTTGGCTATGGCTATTTCGGTATTTGCGGCCTGTCGGTAGGCATCGGCGACAAGGCTTCCGAGCGGCATCTCCTGTGTGCGGACACCCGGCGCTCTTGCACTCGACATCTCATCGCCCGATTGGCCGACAGACTCGCTCAACAGGCTCTCCATCTCGCCCGATATTGCCGATAATTTGTCGGCAACGGTTGTGTCGGGCGGTGTGTTTTGAGCCGTGTCAAAATCTATAATCACAGCGGTTTTGGCGGTGATTTCGCCGTCTGTGACCGTGACCGTGACCCTGCCCACACTGCCGCCGTGACCGCCTGTTTGTGCGATCAAAACGCCGCTTTCGGTCAGACCTTCCGGCATTTCGGTATGACTGTGGCCATCGATGATAATGTCTATTTCGGGAACCCTATCGGCTAACTGTGTCGAAAGCGTTCCCTTGACACCCTCAATCCCCGAATGGGTGATGGCGATAATTACATGGACAGACTCCTTTTTGAGCCGCTTGACCCGCTCCTGAGCGGTTGCCACGGGATCCTCAAACTCGATACCCTCGACAAAGGCGGGCATGACAGTGTCGCCCGCCGATTCGGTCGTAATGCCGAACAGACCGATTCTCACGCCGTCTACTTCGATCACGGCAGTGTCGTCCAGTATCGGCTCACCGTTTTTGGTTACATTCGATGCAAGAAAGGGAAAGCCCGCAATCTCACGCAACTGCGGCAGACGTTCCCAGCCGTAATTAAACTCGTGATTGCCCATGGCCATAGCGGAATATCCCGCCGCCCTCATCAACTCTGCGACATCGGCGCCACGGTTGAGAGTAGCGATCGGCAGCCCGTGCAGAGTATCGCCCGCATCGATCAGGATGGAGTTGGGGGTAGATTTATGCAGCGCCGCAACCCTGTCGATGCCGATAATGCCCTGCTCCTCATCATTGACGATTCGCCCGTGCATATCATTTGTGTGGAAAATAACGACCTCCGCCGTTGGCTTGCTTACTCCTGCACATCAGCCGAACATGACGGCCAGAATAGCCGCCATCACCGCAAACGCCAAGATTGTGGTTGCTTTGGTTCTTTTCATGTAAGATCATTCCTTTCTATGTGTTGACGGTACGCACGGGGGTGACGGACCCTACAGGAGCCTAAAATTTCAAGCCCCTGCCCTCTTTCGTAAAGAGGGTGCCGCCGCAGCGGCGGGTGTTTTCCCCTACACGCCCTCTCCGTCTAAAAGACCGAGTTCCCGTATTTTAACTATTGCATCGACATTGTTTGATACATTCAGCTTTTTGTATATCAATATCAGGTGCGATTTTATCGATGAGAATTTGAGCCCCATTTGGTCGCCGATTTCCTTGTGGGTCAATCCCTTGTTGAGATAGAACATGACCGTTTTCTGGCGGTCGGTAAAGATAAGGCCATCGGTCTCTCGGCTGCCCGTAAGCCCGCAGGAATATTTAGAACGGGCAACCGCCGTCACATAGAGGTTTTTTACCTCGGCCAAACCAATGTCACCCGTATAGCCTTTTTGCACCACTCTTTTTTGCAGTTTGTGGAGCATATTGCAGAGATCGGCTCCGTCGTTGGTGAATATCTGGGTATATCGGTACTGACGGGCCTTGATAATGGCATCTTCGAGCGGAGCAAAGGCATCGTTGCTGTTGCCCCTCGGTCTGTTCCAATATGCAATGGCGAGAAGTATGTTTACCTCGATTATATCAATGGTTCTGCGATATTGTTCGCAGAGCGCCTGTAGTTTTTTCAGCAGAAGTATCGCCGCATTAAAGTCGCCTGTAACGATATAGGCCCTGGCGGTTGTAAAATGCTGATAGATCTTGTAAAATGAGAGCGAATTGCGTGTTTCATCGGCAAAGTGTCTTATCCAATCGAGAGCGGCATTTGTGTCCCCGTCCGCCATTTTTATACGGCAGACAAATGCACGGAAGTTGTCGTTAAGATAATATGCCTTGTTGCGTTCTATCATCTCAGAGGCTCTGTCGAGAATGTCCTGCGCATCATCGCCGTATTCCTGTGCATCGAGTATTGCGGCAAGCAGCATATAGGAGCAGAACTGCAGCTCAGGAGCATGGCTCTCCTTGAGATTCGCATTGGTATATACCGCCAGCCTGTGGGCGTTGTTGAGTTCGCCCTGTTCATATGCTATTCCGGCCTTTATCAGCGCCGACATAACCTCAAAAGCCTCGCCTATAACAAACCCTATTGTCTTTTTGAGCATACTGAGATTCTCTTCGGTGTTATTCGCATATTCGGAGAAATCACGTCCTGATTTGTGGAAAAAGGGCAGATTCTGAGAAAATGACGGTCCCTTCGCCTTTGAGAACCACTTGAGCGGGATGTTCTTTAGTCTCTTGGTCATATCAATGGTGCTGTTTCTGTAATCCATACAGCTAATCAGCAGTGACGTTTGGGCGGATGCGGGATTCTGGATGATTATCTTGGGGAGCTGTTTGAAATATCTGTCGATATATCCCTCCATATCTGCGCCACGTCCCTCAACAAAGGCCGCCCATGCCTGCACCTCAAGCAGGAACGGATACTCGGTAACTATCGATTCGTTTACCGACATATGTATGATCCACACGGTATCCTCGATGGCCGCATAGGGTGAGTTGTAGTCATACATCAGCTTGAGCGCCTTTGTTATGCCGTTTTTGTTGTTGCAATTCATATAATGACGGACGGCTCCGTAATAATCCTCACGCTCAAAGAACCAGTCCCCTGCCTTTTTATAGAGATCGCTCTTTGTCCTCTCGTCCTCTTTTTCGAGCATATTCCGCAAAAATTCCTGAAACAGATGATGGAAATAATAGACATTATCATTGTCGGTGCTGATAAATGCGTTTTCCCGAACAAGATCATCGAGTATCTCTTCGCTGTCTGTGCGTCCGGTCATATAATCGCAAAACTCCGGCGACAGCTCCTCCTCAACCGATACACAGAGCATAAAGTTCTTTCGGCCTAAATCCCAGTTTTCCCAAATCTGTTCCCTGATAAATGCCTCAAGATAACGTGAATGAAATTTGCGTCCCCTCAGCCGATAACCGGATAGCAGGATGGCATTCAGACCGATAGCCCAGCCCTTGGTTGCAGACATAATATCATCGGTCTGCTTTTCGGTAAGTATCTGGTCGCATGATGCGAAGAATGATTTGATCTCCTCTGCGGAAAAGTTGAGATACTCGGCATCTATGATCGACATCATGTCCTTGACGATAAACTCGGACAGACACTCGGGCGGCTCGGATCGGCTGAGTATAAACAGCTTTACCGATTCGGGCAGACCCCAAAACAATCTGCAGAGCTGTTTTAGTATGCTCGGTTTTGTGATCAAATGCAGATCATCGATAACCAGAGCGTATTTTTTATGGGGGATAGCCTGAGAAAAATCCCGAAAATAGCTGAGAGCCTTCTCGGCAAACTCAAATGGCGCCTTCCCGAAAGATTTGTGTGTGATTATATCCTTGAGGGGTGCATTTTGGGGTTGCAATGTCGAGAGCGCAGCCAAGAACCTCCCGCAGAACTCTGCGGGTTTTCGTCCCGTCAATGCGTTTATAGACTCCCATGCGTTATGTATGCGGCTGTGTTCGAGCCATATGCGTATGGAAAAACTTTTGCCGTATCCTGCGGGTGCGTGAATATAGGTGATGCGTTTTGAGGAAGCATTGTCGAGTATCTTCATTAACTCGTTCCTGGGAGCCGTCGGAATTTTATTATACCGCTCCATTTTATCATAACCCTCTCAGTTCTATAGAATAGTTAATATCTATTCTATAGCATCGGCGAAGAAAAAGCAAGGGGGAATTTTTCAAACCCCAAGCCTTCTATACATCTCAAGCGAATTGAAGTCTTTTTGTATGTGATAGATTGCGTATTTTTCGGTGATTCGGGATAGGGTTTCGGCTCCGCTGCATTTGAAATTAAAGAGCTTGTCCGGCTCGCTGTAAACTATGTGCCTCATGGCGGTCAGGATATGTATGTTTATCTCTATGGCAAGGCAGTCTCCGGATTTGGCACATCCGGTGCAATATATTCCGCCTTTTTCGGGAATGAGCAGAAATGTTTCGTTTTCGTAACAATGACATTCGGCACAGGAGACAAGATTGGGCATAAACCCGGCAGACGAGATTAGACGCAGCTCGAATACCGCCTTTAACAGCGGCATTTCCCGCTTGTCTGTCTCAAGAAGGTAGAGGGTGTTGAGAAAAAGACGGAGTATGTCGGCCGATTGTTTTCCCTGAGGGGACAGCTCGATGGTCAGCTCGCTGAAATATGATGCGAGGGATACCTTTACAACATCCAGCCTTAGATCGTAAAAGCCGTTGATTGCCGCCGCAGAATTTATGTAGTTGGTTTTTTTGCCAAAAAAGACCGAGAACTCGTAATACCCAAAGACCGAAACCGAGGCAAGAGGATTATTCGTAATGCGGTTTTTGCCTCTGATTACCGCCTCAATAATCCCCTGCTCGGTCAGGATTGTAGCAATTCTATCATATTCACATAAATTCCGGGATTTGAGAATCAACCCTTTTACTGTTTTTTCCATCAGCTGTCTTCCCCTGCTTGTATTCCTGCATATAATTTATATAGTCGGCAACCTTGCCGCTTTTGGCAAATTTGTCCCATTCCTGCTTTGCTTTTGTGACATTTGAATCTATTTGGTCTGCGTTTATCAGGCTTGCGTTTCCGATTTTTGCATTCTTATCCATAGTTATATCCCCTTTGCTTATAATTATTGCTTTTTGCAGTCTAATTATAAGTGGGAATTAACTACTGGTACAAATTACAAGTGCATCGATTCTATCCCATCTCGTATGAGGGTCATCAGTCCGGTTAATTGTGTTTCATTTAAGACCCGTCCTTCTATTGTGATGGGTTTTTTTCTTATCTCGGTATTAAGCACGCATAAAAAATCTTCTATTGTGGCGGTCTGTTCCTCCGATTCATTATCCATAAGATAATCTATCGATACATTAAAATGATTGGATAATTTTATGAGCGTTTCTTCCTTGGGCAGCCTTGTTCCCTGCTCATAGTTGCTGACTGCGCTTGTGGTTACGCCTACAAGTTTTGCAAGCTGCTCCTGTGTAAGTCCGTGGCTTTTTCTCAGTGCCGTTAATTTTTTTCTGTTCAAATTATCACGCTCAAATTAAAGATTTTTTATTTTTCTCTTGACATCACACAAAACGTGTGATATTATATAAATGGTAAATAAAGTCATTTATATTTGAAAGGAATGGTTACAGGCATGGAGCTGCACCAACTGTCAAGCCAATATACAGACAGCGCTGAATTGATAAAAGAGAGAATCATAGAGCTGAAGAAAAAAATAAAGACCAACAACTGCGAACCGGGCGATCAGCTGTATACACGGGTAAATCTACTCACAAGCCAATACTATGAGCTTATGAAGACGGCTCATTATCTTGCGGGTTATTATGATATATGTAACAGAAAGACTGTGAGAATATGAAAGAAGTTCCGTTTGAATTAGTAAGCGATTACATAAGCAGTCCGCAAGCGGGTGTGAGCAACAGCACAAAAATAGAACACGCCCGTCAGGTTATCAGGCAGGCAATAAAAGCAGACCTGTCTCCCCGCCAGAAGCAGATAGTATGCCTATACTATTCCGATGGTCTTAACACCGTGCAGATTGCACGGGAACTTGGGCTGAATAAATCCACAGTCTCAAGAACACTCAAGAGAGGAATAAACAATCTGCAAAAGCATCTGAAGTATATCAGACTGCGATAAACTAACCAACACTGACACCCGTGTAGTAATGCCTGAGTATCTGCTCGTATGTCCAGCCTTCCCGCCTTGCATATTCGTTAGCGCCGTTTTGCGGCATTCCCGCTCCGTGTCCCCATCCTCTCGTTGTAAAAACTATATTGTCCCCCTCGATAGTGATGTTAAACCATGCGCTCCGCAGGCTAAAGGGATCCATGATCTGTTCCCGTATCGCCCGCCCCGTTATAGGAGCCGACACACCCGCTCTGTTGGTAAAATGCGTATTCCCGCATATGTTCACCCTGTCTGCATACCCCCCGCTTGTGCGGGATAGTATGGTAAACCAGCTCTCAGTAGGTCCGCTTGTCTGTATCTTAGCATTATTATACAACAGGTCGGTCGTTTCTTTTGTCGAAAAAACTTTTCTCAGATCCCAATTTGCGGCATTGTCGTATTTGCTCTCAACGCTTACTAAATAGGGTATGTGCGATCCCCATACCTCGGCCGCAGAATTTGTCCTGCCCGCCGACGACGCATGATACACGGCGTTTATAAGATTGCCGCCATAGTATATTTTTTTATCTATGACCTCGCTCACGATCGAAACTATATGATTGCTCGGGGTTCGCCATGTCGGCATATCCGGAGCCCTTCCCACAGAATTGTTGTAGGCTACATATGTATGCGATGCCACCGCCTGAGCCTTTATCGCTTCTCTCTCAAAAGAATCGCTTACCTCCGCCGTTGTAAAATAGGACACTACCTCTACGGCGGGAAGTTCTTTCCGCACCCCGCTAACGGTGACCAGCAGCGTTCCCCCTCCCTGCATAGGCGGAGCGGGATTAGATGGCGGCAAACTCGTCTGCGGTGCAGAGGAGACCGATGGTGACGACAGGGCCGAAGATGCCGATGGTGACTGAGATGCCGTAGATTGAGATGCCATAGGTTGGCTCTGGCTCTGCGATCTTCCCGAAAGGACAGAGGATCCTGATGCCGACGATTCGGACGGCTCGGACGGTTCGGACGAATCATCCGGGATCGTCTGGTCAGATTCAGGCTCGGATCCCTTCGGCTCATACCGATCGGGTTCGGGCTCTTCTATTATGTCGTTGCGGGGAATCTTCTCCTCTTCCCTGAAATCTGCATATACCTGCGGCGGCACACCCGACATAACGGTTATGGCATACCCCCCTCCCAACGCAAAGAGAATCGCCAAACCAAAACTGACAAGGCTGAATTTGTTCATGTGTCCCTCCCCTACTTCCGAATTGCGCTGTCTATTTCCGTGAGCTCGCTTTCGGAAAACTCGAGATTGTTTAATGCGCCGAGGTTGCTTTCGAGCTGCTTTACGCTCGACGCTCCTATCAACGCCGATGTAACACGCCCGCCTCGAAGCACCCATGCCAAGGCCATCTGTGCCAGGGTTTGTCCTCTTGACTGGGCAATGTCGTTGAGTTTGCGGGTGACGGAAAGCTGCTCCTCGGAGGTCATGCGGTCTTTGAGGTGACCTGTACGAGCGGCACGGGAATCGTCCGGTATTCCTTTGAGATAGCGGTCGGTCAAGGTTCCTTGGGCAAGCGGGGAAAATGCGATTGTACCCATTCCGTATTCGTCCAGTATGTCCTGCAACCCTCCCTCGATCCAGCGATCGTATATGTTATAGCAGGGTTGATGGATAAGACAGCGTATTCCCATCGATTTAAGCAATTCTATAGCCTCTCTCGCCTGTTGCGGACGATAGTTGGAGATGCCTGCATAGAGCGCCTTGCCTTGATTGACGGCAGTCGCCAACGCTCCCATCGTTTCTTCGAGCGGAGTATCGGGGTCATATCGGTGGGAATAGAATATGTCAACATAGTCAAGCCCCATGCGTCCCAGCGCCTGATCGAGCGAGGCCAAGACGTGTTTGCGGCTGCCACCGTCGCCATATGGACCGGGCCACATTCCGTATCCCGCCTTTGTGGATATTATCAGCTCGTCCCGATAGAGCATGAGATCCTTTTGCAATACCCTGCCGAATGTCTCTTCGGCCGATCCTGCTATAGGGCCGTAGTTGTCAGCAAGATCGAAATGGGTAATGCCGAGATCAAATGCTCTGAGCAGGATCTCGCGGCAGTTTTCAAACACATTCACACTGCCGAAATTCTGCCACAATCCGAGAGATATTGCGGGTAGTTTTAATCCGCTGACCCCCACTCTGTTGTAAACCATCTTTTGATACCTGTCACCCTTTGCGTTAAATGCCATTTTAAATACCAACCTTTCATATATATAATTATAATTTTTCCGCCTGTGCCGCCGTTATGAGCGGATCGATAACCTCGTCTATATCTCCGTTGAGATTCTGCTCAAGATGATAGAGGGTAAGTCCGATTCGATGATCGGTCAATCTGCCCTGCGGATAGTTGTAGGTGCGTATGCGTTCGCTCCTGTCTCCCGTCCCTACCTGCGATTTTCGTTCCGATGCTATCTTTTCGGTCTGTTCCCGTAATTTTGCCTCATAGAGTTTTGTTCTGAGCAGTTTCATCGCCTTGTCTTTATTCTTAAACTGACTGCGTTCGTCCTGACATTCGATGACTACCCCCGACGGAACATGGGTGATCCGTATTGCCGATTCGGTCTTGTTGACGTGCTGTCCTCCCGCTCCGCTGGCTCGGAATGTGTCTATCTCAAGATCGGTAGGATTTATCTCTATCTCGACATCCTCGGCCTCAGGCAGTACCGCAACCGTAACGGTTGAGGTATGCACCCTACCCTGTGTTTCGGTTTCAGGCACCCGCTGAACCCTGTGAACTCCGCTTTCATATTTTAGTTTTGAGTAGACGCCCTCTCCCATGATATTAAAACTTATTTCTTTATATCCGCCGAGTTCGGTCTCGTTGAGATTCATAACCTCAACCTTCCATCCCTTTCTCTCGGCATACATAGAATACATACGGTGCAGATTGTACGCAAACAGGGCCGCCTCTTCCCCTCCCGCCCCGCTGCGGATCTCTACAATAACATTCTTGTCGTCATCGGGATCACGGGGTATCAGCAGTATCTTTATATCTCTCTCAAGATCTTCCATTAATTTGCAGTTGAGATCATATTCTTCCTGCGCCATTTCTTTAAAATCCCTGTCGAGACTTGAGTCTTTTATCAGCTGCCCCGCTTCTTCTGCATCCGACTCCGCCTTTTTATAACTGCGGTATTTTTCTATAAGAGGGGTTAGATTCTTATATTCTTTCATATAATCACGGTAGAGAAGATTGTCGCCGATAATATTCGGATCCGTGAGTTTCTCGCTGATTTCATCGTATCTTACCGCCGCCGATTCAAGTTTATCAAATAACATATAATTTTTACCTTTCAGATTTGTTTTGGAGGGTTTTCTTCTATTATATACTATATATACTATTTTTTCAATCGAAATTTATATTTTTTATATTTTTGCCCTCTCAGTCGGTCATCCGTTGGCATAAACGAGGCGTTTTTATACCCACGGTACGCACGGGGGTGCGTACCCTACCCGCCCTCTCAGTCGGCGTTACCGCCGACAGCTCTCCCAAAGGGAGAGCCAAGAACACCCACGGAATTTGCGGTAACCACGAGAAAAACACCCGCCCTTGCGATAACCACGGATGACCGAGGCGGTCATCCCTACCGACCACCCCGCCGCTGCGGCGGCACCCCTCCCCAAAGGGGAATGGGGGCTTGAACAATTAACAATGTACGATTTACAATGAACAATTACGGGTTTTGCGGCACATTTTTGCATTATTCATTATTCATCAGGAAGCAAAGCGACCGACTTCATTATTCATTAAAAGAAGAACATTGAATCTGCCAAAGCAAATTTAGGCAATGAATAACGAATGATGAATAATGAATAGTTTATAATTTCAAGCCCCTAAGCCCTCTTTCGTAAAGAGGGTGCCGCCGCAGCGGCGGGTGTTTTTCCCGTTGTTACCGCAAACCTCGTATATCCCCTTGCCTCTCCCTTTGGGAGAGGTGTCACGCCCCGGCGTGACGGAGAGGGCGACATTACACATTGATAACCCCTTCATATACCGTGGTGCAGTCGCCTGTGATGTATACATGATCGTCTGTGTAGTTTATGACGAGATCTCCTCCGGGCAGGATGACCTTTATATCCTCGCCTTTTTGCGAATGTCCGCCCAAGACAGCCGCAACCGCAGCCGCTCCGGCGCTTGTGCCGCAGGATAGGGTTTCACCGCTGCCTCGTTCCCAGACCCTCATTCTCAGTGTGTTTTTGTCGATAATTTTCACAAGGGCGGCGTTGATCTTTTCGGGGAACAACTCGGTGTTGTTCTCAAAAGCGGGCCCGATTTTTTCAAGGTCAAGACCGTCTACCTCACCGCAGAAAACTATGGCATGAGGATTTCCCACAGACAGGCAGGTGATTTCATACTGCTCGCCGCCGATGGTTACGGGTCTGCCGATGACATTATCTCCATCGAGATTTACCGGGATTTTTGCGGGGTTGAACTCAGGTCTGCCCATATCAACCTTGACCGACGAAACAAACCCGTTTCTCGTGTTGATATACAGCTCCTTTATGCCGCTGAGTGTCTCTATTCTCATAACCTGCTTGCGTACTATGTTATTGTCATACAGATATTTCGCAACGCAGCGTATGGCGTTTCCGCATATCATTGCCTCACTGCCGTCCCTGTTGAAGGTGCGCATTTTCGCATCGGCAGTGTTACTTCTGCAGATGAGAACGATACCGTCTCCCCCGATTCCGTAGTGACGGTCGGCAAGAATTGCGGATAACGATTCGGGACAGTTGATGGGATCATCTTCCATGCAGCTGATATAGATATAATCGTTTCCGGCTCCGTGCATCTTGGTGAACTTGAGTTTTAGCCGCTCTTCTCTCATTTGGTTGATGTTTACAAGCTCTGTGTTTATTTCGCTGTATCGGCTGAGAAGACTGTCGGCAAGAGCGTTTGCGGTATCGAGCGAGGTAAGACAGGGTATTCCCAAAGCACAGGCTCTCCTGCGTATCTTAACATCATCATCGGCAGGATCACGTCCTTTTTCCGAGGTTGATATGACATAGGCGAGCTTTCCGCTCTGCAATAATCCCATGGTGTTATTCTGATCGCTCTCACGGATTTTGTTGATAACCTGAATCTTCATTCCGGCGTTTTGCAGCACCTTCGCCGTTCCTTTAGTAGAGTAGAGATCGAATCCCAGGTCATAGAATTTCTTTGCAACCTCAGGAATCTCACCCTTGTCGTTATCACGAACGGTCACGAATACCCCGCCGCTCTTACGCATTTTATATCCTGCCGCCACAAGCCCCTTGTAGAGGGCTTCTTTTATATTCTTACCGATTCCCAGCACCTCTCCTGTCGATTTCATTTCAGGTCCTAAATGGGTATCGAGGTCGGCCAGTTTTTCAAAGGAGAAGACAGGAACCTTTACCGCCGAATATGGCGGATGTTTGTAGATACCCGAACTGTAACCCATGTCGGTGAGTTTTTCTCCGATAGCTGTTCTTGTGGCAAGGTCACACATGGGAACTCCGGTTACCTTGCTGAGATAGGGTACCGTTCTGGACGCCCTCGGATTTACCTCTATTACATATATCTCATCATCAATAACGATATACTGCAGATTCACAAGACCCCTGACATCGAGGGCGAGACAGATCTTTTTGGTCTGCTCGTATAGTTTTTCGGCCATCTTATCTTCAATATTCATAGCGGGATATACCGCAATACTGTCACCCGAATGAACTCCGGTTCTCTCTATGTGCTCCATGATGCCGGGAATGAGTATGTTCCCTCCCCCGCCTGTTTCGGGATTTCCGTCGCATATGGCATCCACCTCAACCTCAAGACCGCTGAGATATTTGTCGATAAGCACGGGATTGTCGTGACGTGTACGCATTATTATTTCCATATATTCCCTTATATCATCGGGGGTAAAGGCAATGATCATATTCTGCCCGCCCAGGACATATGACGGACGCATCAGCACGGGGAATCCCAGCTTTTGAGCCGCCGCAAGCGCATCGCTTTCGGTCATAATGGTGTATCCTGCAGGACGGTTTATGCCGAGATCGCCGAGCAGATTGTCGAATCTCTCTCTATCCTCACATATGTCTATGCTGTCGGCCGAGGTTCCGATGATCCGCACTCCCCTCTCGACAAGTTTGTTGGTCAGCTTTATCGCCGTTCCTCCGCCGAATGCGACTATAACTCCGATCGGTTTTTCGAGATCTATAACGCTCATAACATCCTCTATACAGAGCGGCTCAAAATAGAGCCTGTCCGCCGTATCAAAGTCGGTAGATACCGTTTCGGGATTGTTGTTTATTACTATTACCTCATACCCCAATTCACGCAGACAGTTTACACAATGCACACAGGCATAATCAAACTCTATCCCCTGCCCTATTCGTATCGGACCCGATCCAAGCACGAGTATCTTCTTTTTATCGTTCTTGTTGGCAAACTCGAGAGCTTCGTTCTCGCCATCCCCTGCTATAGAATAGAAATACGGGGTTTGTGCGGCATATTCACCCGCACAGGTATCGACCATCTTATACACCAGTTGACCATTGACGGTTGACGGTTGACGGTTGCTTATATTTTTCAAACCGTGTAGGAACCAGCGGTCTATCTTGGTAATATCGTATATCTCATCAATGGTTATCCCTCTCAGGATTGCCTCATAAACCACGAAAATACGCTCATCTGTTATTGTAAAGAGCAATGCCTTTACATCATCGTCACTGAGCTTTTTCAGCTTAGGGAGATTCAGATCCGACAGTCCGATCTCGGCTCCTCTGACCGCCTTTAACAGAGCATCCTCAAATGAATCGGATATTGCCATGACCTCTCCTGTCGCCTTCATCTGAGTTCCCAAATCCTTCTTGGCATATACAAACTTGTCAAACGGCCACTTGGGCAGCTTTACCGCAACATAATCTATAGACGGCTCAAGAGCGGCATATGTCTTCCCGGTAACTCCGTTGACGATTTCGTCAAGATTGTAGCCTATAGCTATCTTTGTCGATACCTTTGCTATGGGGTATCCTGTCGCCTTAGACGCCAACGCAGAGGAACGTGACACACGGGGATTTACCTCTATTACGGCATACTCAAAGGAATTCGGGTCGAGAGCCAGCTGAACATTGCATCCTCCCTCAACCCCCAGAGCCGTTACAATATCGAGAGAGGCAGTACGCAGCATATTAAATTCCTTCTCGGCAAGGGTAACGGTTGGTGCAATAACAATACTGTCACCCGTATGGACACCAACGGGATCGACATTTTCCATAGAACAGACCGATATAACATTACCCGCCTTGTCACGCATCACCTCAAACTCTATCTCTTTCCATCCCGCAATACAGCGTTCGACAAGTATCTGCCCTATCGGAGATGCGGTGATTCCGCTCGCAACTATCTCTCGCAGTTCCTTTGGATCGTTGGCGATACCGCCGCCGCTTCCTCCCAGCGTAAAGGCAGGACGAATTATAACGGGGTATCCGTTGCTTGCGGCAAAGTCTGCGGCCGTCTGCAGGTCGGTAGCAATGACCGACGGTATGCAGGGCTGACCGATAGATTCCATGGTTTCTTTGAATATCTTTCTGTCCTCAGCCTTATCAATCGTTTCGGGCGATGACCCTAACAGCTTGACATTCATTTCATCTAAAAAGCCCTCTTTAGCCAGCTGCATACACAGGGTTAGCCCTGTCTGACCGCCAAGACCGGACAGTATGCTATCGGGGCGCTCTTTTCTGATGATTCGCTTTATTGTAGTAAGGGTTAGCGGCTCGATGTATATCTTGTCCGCCATCGAGTTGTCGGTCATTATTGTAGCGGGGTTAGAATTGATGAGAACAATTTCGATCCCATCCTCCTTGAGCATTCGGCAGGCTTGTGTTCCCGCATAATCAAACTCGGCCGCTTGTCCTATCACAATAGGACCCGAACCTATCACAAGCGCTTTCTTTATCGACCTATCTAATGGCATAATTTACCTCCGTAATATTATTATCTATTTTTCTTGTCTCTACATCGCCCTCTCCGTCACGCCAAGGCGTGACACCCTGCAGCAGACCACCCCGCCGCTGCGGCGGCACCCCTCCCCAGAGGGGAATTGGGGCTTGCGAACTATAATTTCCAATTCCCCTCTGGGGAGGGGTGGCAAACACTCGCAACAAAGTTGCGATAGTGTTTGACGGGGTGGTCTTGCCACAATCCCGTGTATTTGCGGGGACTGCTGTGATACGCTACACCAAGTATAATCTATTACAAGAAAATTGTCAAATGGTATTTTCGATGCCGCTATAATTTCAAGCCCCTGCCCTCTTTGGCAAAGAGGGTGCCGCCGCAGCGGCGGGTGTTTTTCTCCGTAGGGTACGCACCCCCGTGCGTACCGTCCTATTGCGGCGGGTGTTTTTAATTGTCAATTGTACATTGTTCATTGTTAATTGTTCATTGTTAATTGTTCGTCCCCCCTTGACATAATCCTTTTGAGGGCGTACAATGGTTGTATGAATTTATTATACACACTCCCCGATGACAACGCTCGGTGCCTTGCCGCTCTTACCGATGAGCAGCCTGTCTACTGTGTTCCGTTTGATCTAAACGGGGAAAACCAATTTACCGACGGGTACACCATCGTGACCGGCAGCATGATTTATCTGATTCGCAGCGGCGAACTGCTGGAGAAATATAATATAGGCGATTATAAAAAGGCCCGCACCTCGGTGAGTCTCGGCTGCGGAACGCTGATACTCGACTCGGTCGCCGTTCTCAACTACTCTGTTAGGCATCTGTCACGATATGCCTATATTGCCCGTGCCATAAATTATATAATAGACGGCCGCAATATCAGAGTAACGGGCGGAGAAAAGGAAAAACTCTGCCACATATGCGGCAAACCCATGTTCGGCGCCGATTACTGCCACTCCTGCCAAGGAACATCGAGAACATGGAAAAGACTTATCGAACTCATAAAACCCTACATAAACCCATACTTAGTGCTGTCTGTGTCAACCTTTATCGTCATGCTGACGGGGCTGGGCATACAGTTTTGGCAGCGTGGATTTGTCAACAGATTTATGGCGCCCGACAGTGCCGAATATGGACAGGGCAGTGTAGGCGACATTATGTTCTTTATAGCGGTATTTGCTGCGGGACATCTTTTTTTACAGGTGCTGAACTTCTTTATAAAAAAATATAACGCGCGGTTAGGGGCAAGATTGGGGGCAGACCTGCGTGAAAAGATGTTCAACAAGGTGCAGGAGGTCTCTCTGAGTTTTATAAACAAGCATCATATCGGCGAATTTATGAACAGGGTTATGAACGATGTCAATCATATACGGGGATTTATGGGTGATATATTCAATGTACTCCTGACCCATATTGTTACCATGACAGGATCGATTGTCGTGATGATGATACTCGATTGGAAGCTGGCATTGCTTATTCTTGCGTTTATACCCGCTCTTACCGTTATATTCAGAACCCAGCACAGACGGATACACAAACTCTACCGCAACCAAAATCGATTGCATGACCGATTGCAGACACGTCTGCAGGATATTCTCAGCGGAATTAGGATAGTCAAACTTTTCGGCAGAGAAGAGGACGAAAGCCTGCGTCTTAACAGCGAAATATCCCGCTATACCGTTGTCCAGACCCGCAACGAGGTATACTGGTCAACCTTTACCCCGATAATATGGTATCTGATGAGTACGGGAGGATTCATGGTGCTGCTGTTCGGCGGTATATATGTGCTGTCGGATAAGTTTGAGATAGGCGATCTCATGCTGTTTCAGGCCTTTGCGGGCAACATATACGGGCCGCTCCGATGGCTCAGCCATCTGCCGAGGATGCTCATAAGAACACTCAACTGTGTCAACAGAATAAACGATGTTATGGAAGAACGTCCCGAATCAGACGGTCAAAACGCCGTCAAGCAGGAGATCAAAGGCGAAATAACCTTTGATAATGTTTCCTTTGGCTATATGTCCTATGAACAGGTGCTTGAAAACATCAATGTCACCATAAAAGAGGGCGAGATGGTTGGTCTTGTCGGCTCTTCAGGCTCAGGAAAGTCTACATTTATCAATCTGGTCATGGGTCTCTATCGGGTTGACGAGGGTCTTGTCAAGATAGACGGCGTTGACATAAACGATCTTGATTCGGCAAATATGCACAGGCAGATCGGCGTTGTTCTGCAGGAGACCTATCTGTTTGCGGGAACCATTCTCGACAATCTGCGATATGCCCACCCGACAGCCGATTACGAGCAGGTCATAAGGTGCGCCAAGATCGCTAACGCCCACGATTTTATACTAAAAAGCCCCGACGGTTACAACACCTATGTCGGGGAAGGCGGACATACACTCTCAGGCGGAGAACGTCAGCGAATCGCAATAGCACGGGCTATTCTGCATGATCCTCGCATACTGATACTCGATGAGGCTACAAGCAGTCTCGATACCGAGAACGAACACGCTATCCAGGAAGCGCTCGGCAGGCTGGTAAAGGGCAGAACGACCATCGCAATCGCCCACAGGCTCTCGACACTGCGAGGAGCCGACAGGATAATCGTGCTGGACAAACAAAAGGTTGCAGAATCAGGCTCCCACAACCAACTGATCGAGGCAAAGGGCATATACTACAATCTCGTAACGGCTCAACTGCAGATGCACAAGGGGTAAAACACCCGCCGCAGCGGCGGGGGGTTTACCCCCGTAGGGGACGGGCCCCCGTCCGTACCCCCTCCCTCCCCCC
>WRME01000020.1 GCA_009777275.1 Oscillospiraceae bacterium | reverse complement strand
CGACAGCTCTCCCAAAGGGAGAGCCAAGAGTGTCCTATACAAATCCTGTGGGTGTCCTTGCATCTCCCTTTGGGAGAGGTGTCACGCCGTGGCGTGACGGAGAGGGCAGGTGACAAAACTGTCACTTTCATCCCCTCAAATAGTCACCGAACAGTCACTTTGGCTTGTTAGAATAGCCCTATCAACCACCCCGGAGGGGAATTAAATTGGAGGTATATTTATGGCTATTTTGCAGGTCAGAGACCTAACCAAAACATACGGCAAGGATGATACGGTCGTCACGGCGCTGGGAGGCGTGAGTTTCAGCGTGAACAAGGGCGAGTTTGTCGCCATTGTCGGTGCATCCGGATCGGGCAAGTCCACACTCATGCACCTGATCGGCGGCGTTGACCGTCCGACAGCGGGCGGAGTGTTCGTAGACGGCAACGAGATTTTTAAACAGAACGAGAGCGAGCTTGCCATCTTTCGCCGCCGCAACATCGGGCTGATCTATCAGTTCTACAATCTCATCCCAACACTCACGGCCGAAGAAAACATCATGCTGCCCCGATTGCTCGACAACCGCAAGCCCGACAAGGTTAAACTGCGGACCATCCTTGAGACCATCGGACTGTCCGATCGGGCGAAGCATCTGCCCAGCCAACTGTCGGGCGGTCAGCAGCAGAGGGTATCGATCGGCAGGGCGTTGATCAACGATCCGGCGCTCATTCTTGCCGATGAACCGACAGGCAATCTCGACAGCAAGTCAAGCCGTGAGATCATCGACCTGCTAAAGCTGTCCAACAAGCGGTACAACCAGACCCTGCTTATCATCACCCATGACGAGAAGGTTGCGCTCCAGGCCGACCGCATCATCACAATCGAGGACGGGCTGATCGTTCGTGACGAGGAGGTGCGGTGATGAATCTTACAGCTAAATTGGCATACAGCCAGCTAAAGGTCAATCGCAGGCGTACATTTTGGACGCTTTTGGGGGTTGTCTTTTCAAGTGCGCTCATTACGGCGGTTTTCGGCGTTGCGGCAAGCGGAATCACATGGGTAGAGCGGGTTGCAAACACCCCCGATACATTGATGTATAACAGCATTGTTTTCGGCATGAGCGTGGTGGTAAACCTGCTGGTGATCGGGATGTCCTTTGTCGTCATATCCAACGGATTCCGGGTTAGCGCAGGGGAACGCACGGGGCAGTTCGGCATATTAAAAAGCACGGGCGCCACCAAAAAGCAGATCACCCGCACCGTTGTCTACGAAGGGTTGTTCCTGCTTGCTATTGGGGTGCCGCTCGGTATAATGCTTGGAAGTCTGTTCCATTGGAGCGGCATTTATCTTGCTAACGACATTCTAAGCGGGATGCAGGGGAGTTTTGTGCGGGATATATCGATTCCGTTCGTATTCTCGCCGATTGCAGTTTTGCTGTCGGTTGCTCTTTCGAGCCTGACGGTACTCTTCTCGGCATGGCGTCCGGCACGAAAGGCGGCGAAAATCCCTGCGATAGAAGCCATTCGCAGAACAGACGAGTTTGCAGAGGCGGCTAAAAATCGCCCCCATCCGTTACGAGATTTTTTCGGGCGGTTGCAAACCGCCCCTGCAGGATGGCTTTTCGGATTTGAGGGAGTTCTTGCGTCAAAATCGCTCAAACGCTCACGCCGCAATCTGCGGGCGACCATAGTTTCGCTTGCGGTTAGCATGGTTCTCTTCATCGGAGCAGGAGCATTTGGTTTGCAGATGAAAAACCTGACCGAACTCGACTGGATGAGCGGCGTTGCGGCGAACATCCGTATCAACAATTGGAGCAGCAGGCTGGATGAAAGAGATCCCGATGGCGGGTGGGGTTCTCTTTCGTATGAGCAGGCGCTGGAGCTGACCGAGAATTTTAAGCGGCATGGCGATGTTATCATGCTTGCCGAGGCGGCCAGCTCCTTCCGTGCCAAAATCACACCCCAAGAACGAACACCCGATGCCTACCCTCTTTATGACGATGATTTTACGGCGATAGAAACACGGGACAAACCCGGGTATCGCTGGGTGAGTTTTGTGATACTCGACGACCAAACCTATGCAAGGGTATCGGAGCTTGCGGGGGTGCCGATCGGCGGCAATATTCTCGTAAATTTTGAGCGGCAGTGGAGCGACGACCATCTTCGTGAGGTCAGGGTAGAGCCGTATGTCTTCTCAGGGCAGACATGGGAGCTGATTCGTGAGATTTATGACGGGGTATCGGGGAAATTCAGCTACCAATCGGGACTGAGCATAAAGCTGGACGGCGTTTTGGGTTTGGATCGGGTTCCGCCCGAAATAGCATCCCAAATGGGTGACAGCATGGTTATTGTGCCGCCTGACAGCTATCTGTTCGCACAAAACAGCCAAAGCGGCATAGGAGCGGGCTTCTCATGGTTTGTCGAGTCGGAAAACTCGGCCGAGTTTGAAACAACGGTGTATGAGCTCATCAAGCCGCTTCAGGATGGCAGACACGGCACCTTTGGTGTATACAATCTGCAGGCCCAGCGTGATCAGGAGAAGGCCATTGTTCGGGTTATTATGACGGCGGCATATCTGTTTATCGCCATGCTCACCCTGATTGGTCTGACCAACGTCATCAGCACAATATCCACCAATGTACGCACCCGCGCTAAAGAATTTGCGACCTTAGAGAGCGTTGGCATGACAAAATCGGGGATAGTAAAAATGCTGCGGCTGGAAAGTCTGCTCTGCAGTATGCGGGCTGTGTTGTTCGGCATACCCGGAGGTCTGCTGCTTTCGTATATAACCCACCGAATTGTCGCCGAAGAGAACACATGGCGGTTTGATGTGCCGTGGATGATTGTCTTGCAATGCACGGCAGGGGTGTTTGTGCTGACATGGATCGCTATGCAGGCGGCGTCACGCAGACTGCGGGGCGGCAGTATCGTAGAGACCATTCGTGGAGAAAACGGGTAGCCTATTGACAATTGCCGTCTAACCCTATACAATTGAAGGCAAGGAGAGTGGTTGGCGTGACAACAGTGCGTGATATATATAATACCATAGATGGATTTGCCCCGTTTGATGTGATAGAGGATGGCGACAATGTGGGACTTCTTGCGGGGTGTATGGCGGATGAGGTTAGCGGGGCGGTTATATCGCTGGACGTGACCTCGGCCGCTGTCGAGTATGCCGTTACCCAAGGAGCGAATCTGATAATAGCTCATCATCCTGTGATATACAAGCCGCTTTACAGGGTTGATTTTGACAGTCCCGTTGCAAAGGCAATTAGGCGGGGCGTTAATATAATCTGCGCTCATACTAACATAGACATTGCACCGGGTGGTATAAACGATATTTTAGCCGAGAGGATAGGGCTTGCCGACATCACGGTTATGCCTGATACCAACGGTCTTTGCCGTGTTGGTGAGTTACCCTGTCCGAAACCCGCACACGAGTTTGCAAGAGATACGGCTGCGGCTCTAAATGCGCCCTATGTGAGTTACATAGAGGGCAGACAGCCCTGCCGCAATGTTGCGTTGGTCTGCGGAGGCGGCGATTTCCTCTTTGTTCAGGCGGCCGAATCGGGGATAGATACATTCTTTACAGGAGAAGCTCGTCACCATATAAAGCTATCGGCTCAGGAAAAAGGCATAAACCTAATCTGTGCCGGACATTATTATACCGAGAATATAATCTGTGAAAAAATATACGGCCTGTTAAAAGAAAAACACGCAGGGTTACCTGCGTGCATCTATAACAGTCAAATAGATGAGAGGGTTGTAGGGATGACCGCCCTCGGTCATCCGTTCATCGCCGCACGCATTTCCACATAACTTTTGTGGCGGCTTGGGTGGATTTTGCCCTCGCTTAGCGCCTGCAGAACGGCGCATCCCTTTTCAACCGTGTGGGAACATCCTGAGAATTTGCACTTTTCTATATAGGGCGCAAATTCACGAAAGCAGAGATGCAGATCCTGTTTGTCGATAGAATCGTATGCAAGCGGGTCAACGGTCGAGAATCCGGGTGTGTCGCCGACATAGCCGCCGCAACCCAAAGCGAACAGCTCGACATGGCGGGTCGTGTGTCTTCCCCTGCCGAGTTTTTTGCTTACCTCGCCTGTAGATAGATCAAGACCTATACCCAGATTGTTGAGCAGTGTTGATTTTCCGACACCCGTGTTACCCGCAAGCGCGCTGACCTTTCCGGACAGAAGGCTCTTGATTCTATCGGTTTCGGTGTTATACATCACATCAAACCCGCATGACGAATATATCTCTTCTAGGTTATCAAGATTGTCGAGATCGAGTTTGGTGAGTATCAAGACAGGATTTATATCCTTATACTCTGCTATGGCGATAAGTTTGTCGATGATCAGCGTGTTGGGCATTGGTTCGCATGAGGATACGACAAAGATGAGCAGGTCGATATTAGCAAGCGGAGGACGCTTGAATGAGTTGCGGCGGGGAAGAATCTCCGATATGATCCCCTCGCTGTCTGCTTGGTCTGTTATCTCGATCATAACATTATCACCGCAAAACGGGGTCATGTTGTGTTTACGCATGATTCCCCGAACAGAGCAGCGATAATCGCCCTCGTCTGTTCTAACGGTATAGAGACCGCTCATCGCCTTTATGACCATGCCCTTTATACACAACTCCCCAACGCTCTTTTGACCGAGCGTTGGGGATGTTTTTTCTTTCGGTGTTTTCCTGCTCATATTCTACTCGTCTTCGGGTTCTGAGGATGAGGATGATGAAGAGCTGGATACAGTTCCCTTGCTTGCAAGCACGGTGACCTTGGTTCCGGGTGCAAGTTTGGTGCCGGGACTGTGGCTCTGCCACACAACCTCGTTAAGAGGTCTGTCGGAGCTGTCGTCCCAATCCATCTCAAACTGCAGACCCAGCGCCACTATCATGGTTCTTGCCGTGCCATGCGGTTTTCCCATAACATCAGGCACCTCTACCATATCCTGTACAGGCGGGGCAAAGACCCCGTAATTCGGCCCTGCTTTGAGGGTTTGCTGTGATGTTGCAAAGTTGACGGTATAGAGGACAAGCCTGTTCTCGCTCGAAGACGACCCCTCCCGTGATACCATAATAGCGACATCTTTGGTGCCTGTATCGGTCACAGATACCGAGTATCTTGTAACGGTCGATATATTGACCGTCTCTTTTTTAACCTCAGTGCCGCCTACCGTTGTTCTGAACACATATGATCCCGTGCGGTCTTCAGGTAACTCTACCGTTATGGTAACGGTGTTTTCAGCGGGTTTACCCGTGCTGACCGAAATGGTTACGGTTGTACCTGCTCCTACCTGTTCGCCGCCGTCGGGGCTTTGTGCGATAACGGTACCCTCAGGTTTATCCGAATCAACGCTTCTTTCCTGCACAGGAAGTCCCAGTGCGGACAGCTCAGCCTTTGCCGCCTCGGCCGTCTTGCCCACAACCCTCGGTACCTCTATTTGTCCGTCTTGATTGCCTGTATTTATATACATATCTATGGATGAACCCTTCGGAACCTTTTGGTTGCGTTCGGGTATGGTTTTTATAACATTACCCCTGCTGACCTGGCTTGGGTTTGCGAACGACTCTATCTTATTGACGCTGAATCCCTCCGATTCAAGACGAGCCCGCGCCTCCGATTCAGGCATATTGTATACATCAGGCACTTCGTATTCTTTCAATCCTGCGCTTATTCTGAGATTGACTCTCCTGCCTGATTTTACAGTCTCACCCATTCTTCTGCTAATGTCTCTGCCATCCATAAATGCCGATATGATTATGCCTTCATCATATTGGTCATGGAGTTCCCGTGCTTCTTCGTAAAATTCAAAATTTTCTCCGTGCAGCTGTTTGACGGCCTCCAGCTCCTCTCCCACCAAACGGGGGATGAGAACTTCGTCACTATTTACATTAAAGATCCACAAGAAAATAAATGTCAGAATGGTTACGATGACAACCCCGCCCGCAACACCCGCAAGAATGGGTATTGTTCGGGATTTTTTCTCTTCTTCGTATATATCCTCGTCTTCATCAGGCTCGCTGTCACCGTCGGAGGGTATAGCGTTGAAATACCTTGTTTTATCCTCGCTCGCAAAATATTTATACTCAAACACGATGCTCGGATTGCGTTTAAACTCGTCTATATCACGCAGCATCTCTGCTGCCGACTGATAGCGCTGATCGGGGGATTTCTGCATAGTGCGTATGATTATCTCTTCTAATCCCTCGGGGATGTTCTCGTTGATCTGCCTCGGCATCTTTGGGGTTGCCTGCATCTGCATAACCGCTATCTGCTCCGGCTTGCCTCCCTCAAAGGGGAGCTTTCCGGTAAGCATCTCATAGAGCATGATACCAACCGAATATATGTCCGATTTTTCGTCTGTCGGTTCGCCTTTAGCCTGCTCTGGTGATATATAATGCACCGATCCTATGGTTTTTTCAGAAGATCTGCGTGCTTCATCCCGAACAAACCTGGCAATGCCGAAATCCATGACCTTGATGGTTCCGTCCTGCAACAGCATGATGTTATGGGGTTTTATGTCACGGTGAACGATTCCCTTGTCGTGGGCGTTCTGCAATGCCCGCAGTATCTGTATGGTAAAATGCACCGTGTCTTTCCACGAGATGGTGCCCTGCTGCTCGATATATTCTTTGAGGGTTATCCCGCCTATATACTCCATAACGATATACTGTATACGGTTGCCGAAATTAACATCGAGAATCTTCACGATGTTGGGATGAGAGAGCGCCGCAATAGCCTTGGATTCGTTGCGGAATTGTCTCAGAAAATCCTCATCGTCGATAAACTCGTCCCGCAGAATCTTGAGAGCGACAGGCTTATCCTCAACGACATCCTTTGCCATATAAACATTTGCCATTCCGCCCATTCCAACGTGTTCTGTAATCTCGTAACGTCCGTCAAGCCGTTTTCCTAAATATTTATCCATATAACCATGCCTTTCTTACTTATACTATAATACTAATCGTTATTTTCGATTATTACAACAGTGATATTATCTCTTCCTCCGCTTTCGTTTGCCCTGCCTACCAAAACCTCACAGGCGCTCTCTGCGTCATGCTTGTCTAATATGTCCGCAATGTCGTCCGCTGAGCATTGATTGGTCAATCCGTCTGTACAAAGGAGCAGTTTGCTTTGTCTGTTAAAGATTATCTCTATATAGTCAATCTTAGGGGGTGATTCTATCCCAAGAGCCCGTGTGATATAGTTTTTATCGGGGTGCTTCTCGGCCTGTTCCTCGGTTATCTTGCCCTCTTCAACAAGCTCCTGAACCACAGAATGGTCACGGGTGATTTTTTCAAACCTATCTCCCTCTAAAAGATACACCCTCGAATCCCCCACATGAACGATATGCGCCGTATCGGCCGTTATGATAACGGCATCGGCCGTTGTTCCCATATCTGCATACTGCGGATCTTTCTGCGCCTTTTCATAGATAGCGATGTTGGCGGCATTTATAGCTGTATTAAGCAGATTACGCACCGAATTGCTCTCCATGCCCGGACGGTACCCATCTGTCACTCTCGACAGGATTATGTCACGCGCCGTTTCGCTTGCAACATCCCCGCCCGAAACCCCGCCCATGCCATCGCAAATAAGGGCGAACACCGCTCGGTCATCAAACCTGTGTAAGGCGAATGTATCTTGATTTGAGCGGCGTTTCCTGCCTATGTCGGTCTTGCCGTATATCTCCATAAGATACACCTCCTGTCTTTATTCATCATTCATTCTTCATCATTCTGCATTCTGCATTCTTCATTCTGCATTGTCATTGTCCTAAGTTGTCCGCAAGCGGCGTTTATATCGGCCCCTAATGTTCTTCTTACGGTAACGCTGATATTTCTGTCGGTGAGTGTTTTTTTAAACAGGGCCGCATTTGACCCCGGCTTATGTCCTTTTTCGGGTATGGGGTTTATGTTAATCAAATTTACATGGCAGACAAATCCGGATAATCTGTCGGCAAGTTCTGATGCGTGGCACTCTCTGTCATTGACGCCGCCGATAAGCGCATATTCAAAAGAAACCCGCCTGCCCGTATGTCTAAAATAATCCCTGCATTCTGCTATTAGGCTTTCTATGCTGTATTTTTTAGCGACCGGCATCAGTCTTTGTCTGATGCTGTCGTTAGGAGCATGGAGAGAAACCGAAAGGGTTATAGGCATAGATCGGTTTTTCAGCTCGGCTATTCTGTCAACAAGTCCGCAGGTGGAAATGGTTATGTTTCGCAGGCTCATGTTTCGCCCCGCATCGCAGCTGACAATCTCAAGGAATCTGAGAACATTCTCCATATTGTCGAGCGGCTCGCCTATTCCCATAAGAACTATTCCCGATAACCTAACTCCGGCGTTTGCCTCGGAGGCGTACACCTGCTCCAGCATCTCTGCCGCTGTCAGACTTCTCGCAAGCCCGTTCAGGGCGGAGGCGCAGAATGAGCATCCCATTCGGCATCCTGCCTGGGTCGAAATGCAGAGAGACTTCCCATGATGATAATCCATCAGAACCGTCTCGATACACTCGCCATCGCAAAGTTCATATAAGTATTTTACAGTATTATCTATGCTTGATACAAGCGTTTTTGATATTTTCAGCAAAGTTATATAAAAGTTATCTTCAAGCAACCGTATTTGTTGTGAATTTATATTAGTAAACTTTGCGAAACTATTAACATTTTTGGCATGAATCCAATCAAAAACCTGTTTTGCTCTGTAACCCTCCATGCCGAGAGCGGTCAGAGAGCAGGTAAGTTCAGACAGGGTGAGTGATTTTATATCGGCTTTTTGCATATCAAATCTTCCTCATTGCGGCTAAAAAGAATCCATCGTTGTGGATGGTGTCGGGCATCATGGTCAGGGTGTGTCCGCCGCCTCCGAAAATGCCCTGTATCTTTTGGGGCAGATCGAGCGGACAAAAATCGGCATTGTTTGCCAGGAACCAATCGACAACCCCCTCGTTCTCGTTCTTGATCAGCGTACAGGTGGAATATATCAGCACCCCGCCCTGCTTTACATATCCTGCACTGTTTGTCAATATATCACGCTGAACGCTCGGAAGTCCCGATACAGATTCACGGCTTTTGTATTTTATCTCGGGCTTGCGGCGTATAACGCCGAATCCTGAGCAGGGTACATCGCACAGAACAAGATCGGCTCCCGAAAGATCGGGATTGGGTTTTGCCGCATTGCCTATCTGTGCCGTTATGTTTTGTATACCCAAACGGTCGGCGCCCTCCTGTATGAGCTTGATCCTGTGTCCGTAGAGGTCGAATGAGTATATCCTGTCATCCTTGTCCAGATATTGTGCAATGGTAAAGGACTTACCCCCGGGAGCGGCACACATATCGTATACAGTCACCCGTCCGTCCATGCCTGTCACATATTCGGCACAGACGGCAGCGGCCAGCTGAGAGGATACATCCTGCACATAAAAACAGCCGTCGTAAAACTCTTTGCTGTCGGTAAAGTTACCGGTTGTAATCAGACAGTTGCCGATGGCAGATTCCTCGGCGGTCTGTCCGGATTTTACTATCATGTCCTTTATACTATCTATATCGCTTTTTAAGATATTTATTCTGAGCGCTGTTCTCGGAACCGATATAGCCGCATCCAATATCTTTTGCATGACCATAGAGCCGTAATCCTCTTTAAAGGACAGCAGCAGCCACTCGGGTACCGAGTATTCGACAGACAGCCGCTCGGTTTCGGAAAGTTCGGCCGTATCTATGGTCTTTCCCGCTCGTATAAAACTCCTGAGCAGGGCATTGACATATCCCGATGCAGATTTCTTTCCTATCGTCCTGCACAAAACAACGCACTCATTAACGGCGGCATAATCAGGGGTGCCGTCCATATACAACAGCTGATAGATCCCCATACGCAGTATGGTCAAAACCTCGACCGACAGCTTGCTCGGATTTATGTCGGAGTATTTGGTTACGGCATAATCAAGGGTGAGCATCCGCTCCAGCACGCCGTAAAACAGAGCCGACGCAAAGGCTTTGTCGGTTATATTATGTTTATTCATAAGTCTGCCTATGATAATATTTGAATAGGCGCCGTCTCTTTCAAGAGCGACAAGCGCCTCAAATACAGTTTTTCTCGCTGTCAATATAACACCTTGCCTTTTTTGTGCCGCATTAGGGCGAAACTATAACGGTTGCTCTGCCGACAATCGTGCCGTATCTGTCTTTAACAAAAAACTCTTCGGTAACAGGCTCGTCCGAATAAATCTGACTTCTGGCACGCACGATCCCCCCGACAATAACCTGGTTATCAAAATCCTCATGCGGTTCGTACTTGGGGGTTATATATATATTGCGGCTGCTTGAATCATCGATGGTCAAAAGCGGATCCTCGACACCGTCAAGCTGCGGTATTATATCAAAAGGCGCCGTTTTTCCCGCCTGTACATGAATAACCTCAGGAACTATCGTCACCCCTTTAATGCTCGGCTGAGCATTGGGTCTTCCGTGTTCTATCGGCTGATACGGCACTCCCGAAAACTCGGAGGTGTCTTGGCTGCTCTCGCCGGGGTCGCTCGTGCCGCCGCTTGTCTCGCCTTGGGATGCAGATTCGCTGCCCGATTGGCTATTCTCAGATTGGCTGTTCTCAGAGCCGGACCGATCGCTTCCGTCCCGTCCCTCCTGCGGCCTGCAACCCACGATTATAAAAAACACCGCAAACAAAGCTATGAGCATCTTATACTTATACATAATCACTATCATTCCTTTTATACTATCATTTTCATTCTTGCCATATTTTCCGCTTCAGCGGTAACAAGTAAAGTATAGCCTGAATCTACCTTTTCGCCCGCTATTTCATCGGGGATTTTAACATCAGAAAATTTAGACGGATCGGGAAGTGTTTCTCCTTCTTCAAATAAACTTTCAATATGACCCTCTAAAACATCTTTTGCCATGAGAAACGCTTCCTCTAACGAACTCCAACCACCGGTAAAACAACCTTGTAAATCAGGAAAAAACACCGATACAGATCCGTTTTTTTCACTGATAAAATGTGCGGGATATGTGTATTTCATAAAAACACCTCATTTCAAGCCTGCATATTTTAATATTTGATTTTCAATCCTCTTGCTCAGTTCTGAATGATGATGCGGAACGGGAAAATTGTTGCCATTTATTTTATAATGATAATGGCTGCCATTGATTCGTATATGATTATATCCGTTGCTTTTCAATAGTTTTATCATTTCAACTCCGGTCATACATTCCACCTCATAACAAGACATTCCTTCCGTGAATAACTATACCATCATTTTTAGACTTTGTCAATAACAGTTTTCTGCAAGTGTGTCGTTCCTGAACTCGAAACTTTAATTGACTGCCTGCAAATCAACAGTATCTTACAGTATGCTTTTATCGTGGAACAAATTGAATGTCATAACCCAACACGTCTAACATACGGCACATAGTTTTCAAAGTCGGACTGCTTTCTTTATTCTCAATCCGTGAAATGACTTGTTGCTTACTTCCTGCTTTTTCGGCCAATTCTGATTGCGACATACCTTTTTCTTTTCGCATTTTGATTAGTTCGCCTAATACTTGATATTCGGTTCTGCTCTCTTCCCACATTTTCTTTAATTCGGGGTCTTTGGCGAACGCCTCTTCCATTATCCGGTCAACGCTTATTTGAACAAACATATTAAATCCCCCTCTGTTATATAAAATTTTTATTAAGCCTTTTGCCTAACTCTTTGGCACGCTTGATTACAATCTCACTATCGGTCTTTTCCGTCTTGTTCTTTTGCTTTTTGCAAGCGTGAAGCACATAGCAATCTTTGTTATCAACGGTTACATAAAACATTCTGTTATGCTTGTAAAAGTAGACCTCCCATACTTTACTCTGCCACCGTTTCATTACAAGTTTATCGGTGTCGTTGTTTTCAAAACACTTCAGCACACAGAAGCCGTCAAGTATTTCGGGTTTGCTCAAGTTCATAATATACTCATGTATCAAATCTTTGCCGCCCTGCGTTTGGTAAAAGTGTACAGTCATTTTCCGACTTCCTTTCGCACTTGCTAATATATATTATACAACAAAAAGGTTGTATTGTCAATGCTTTTCCAAAACATTTTTATTCCCTATTGACTTTCCCGAAAAATTTGCGTATAATATTGTACTGAGAGGCGGTTAAAAATCGCCCCTTACTCAATTAGAGAGGCGTGTTATCACCATGCTGGATTTGAATAAAACGCTCAAGCTCCTGTTTCTTATCGCTGTCGTGATGGTATGCGGTATTATTGTTTATAATGTGTATTTCGCCCCCAACTATACAACCCTGCAGGTGTTCAGCATCAGCTCAGATACAGAGACCTCCTTTGAGGTCAGCGAAGATCCGCCGGACAGCAGTTCTTCCGAAAAGAGCAGTCAGTCGGAACCAGAGCCGATTGTGATGTATTTCAATCTCAACACCGTCACGCATGAGGAACTCTGCCTGATCGACGGCATCGGCTCGGTTACGGCGGGGCGGATACTGGCATATCGTGATGATTTAGGCGGATATACCGAGATGGAGCAGGTTATGAACATAGTCGGGATTGGCGAGGGAACCTTCAACAAGCTGAAGGAATATTTGTATCTGGAATAAGTTATATAAATTGTTTATTAATTTTGTGAAACGTCTACAGAAATAGTTACAAAATGGTTACAGTTTCGGTAAATCCATTGACAGGGTGACTTTGGTAAAATATAATGAAAGTAATAATACTTTTTGGAGGGGAATGTAATGAAATCTACATATCGTAAAATGATCAGCATTATCTTGTCTGCGGTGATGGTCTTTACTATTGTTCCGTTGGCTCAGCTGAGTATCAGTGCGAATTTTGCCGAGGGCGGTTTTCAGTATACCGTATCAGACGGTAATGCAACCGTTACAGGGTATACGGGTTCGGGAGGTAATGTGATTATTCCCGATAAACTCGGCGGATACCCCGTTACCGTTATTGGAGAAAGAGCGTTTTGGTGGAATCATAATATAACAAACGTACTTATTCCCGAAGGAGTAATTACAATTGGCGATTGGGCTTTTGCTGTCTGCTGGAATCTTGCAAATATAAATATACCTGAAAGCGTTAAGGTTATTGGCCATTCAGCCTTTTCTTCCACTGCGATTACCAGCATAACTATACCGAATGGCGTTGTTTCGATTGGCAGCGGCGCTTTTTACGGCACTAATATTACCGATGTGTATATTCCGGAGAGCGTAACCTTTATTGGTCCTACTGCATTTGAAATATCGTATTATTTAATTGATATAACAGTAAGCGAAAACAATCCTAATTATTTAAGCGAAAACGGTGTGTTGTTTAACAAGGACAAGACTGTGCTGCTCCAATATCCAATAGGAAGAAGTGATGAAACATATATAATACCCGACACTGTAATTTTGATTGAACCGTACGCTTTTGCGGCGGCAGTGTTCACCGATATTATAATTCCGGATAGTGTAATTACGATTGAATACGGTGCGTTTGCTTACTGTTATCAGCTAACTAATATAACGATTGGAGAAAATGTAAAAACCATAGGCGGCGCTGCTTTTAACAATTGCAAATCGTTGCTTGAGATGGTTATTCCCGATAGTGTAATCACAATCGGTTCCGATGCCTTTATAGAATGTTCCGACCTAACTAAAGTAACCATTGGCAGCAATGTAACTTCAATTGGACATAACGCCTTTGAATATTGTGTTTCTTTAAAAGAAATAATCATACCCGACAGTGTGGTCTTCTTAGGTGAAGGAGCTTTTAAATACTGTCGTTCTTTAACTGATTTAACAATAGGGAATGGTATTACCGAGATATATATGTCAACATTTGGCGGATGCGATTCTCTGAAAAAGGTGATCATTCCGGAAACTGTAACATCAATAGAACGTGACAATTTCTATTCGTCCATGAAAGATCTCGTGATATATTGCTATGAGGATTCGTATGCTCATAATTTTGCTGTTCAAAATAATCTTAACTTTGTATTAATGGAAAAACCCGTTGTCCAACCTGATTTTCAGTATGATGTTTGGTGTGAACAGGCAATCATAACAGGGTATACAGGCTTAGGCGGCGATGTTGTAATACCCGCAGAGCTGGATGGTTACACGGTGACGGCAATAGGCGATCTTGTGTTTCAGAACCGCCATGATATAACATCGGTATCAATGCCGGAGACCGTAAACAGCATAGGAAGTTATGCGTTCCAAAACTGCCATAACCTTGAAAGCATTAACATCCCCGACGGTCTTGTGAGCATAGGCAACTACACATTCCAAAACTGCTATGCTCTTGAGAGTTTGAGCATACCCGAAAGCGTAACAAGTATCGGAATATACACCTTTGATGCCTGTTACAATCTTACCGTATATTGCAGCTATAATTCGGCGGCTCATATATACGCTGAGGATAACGGGATAAACTATGTATTGTTGGATATTGATTTTGAGTATATTATAGAAAATTGCGGTATAACCATCACAAAATATTACGGCGCTAATCTTCATGTGAACATACCCGCATTTATAAACGGATACCTTGTAACGGCAATAGGCGACTATGCGTTTCAAAACCGTTTTGATATAAAAAGCGTTATAATACCATCCCGAGTGACAAGCATAGGCAACTATGCGTTTCAAAACTGTCACAGCCTTGAAAGTATAAAGTTACCCGATAATATTATAAGCATCGGTTATTATGCGTTTCAAAACTGTCATAGCTTGGTGTTCATGGATATACCGTCTGTCAATCTCGCCTCTGTCGGTCTTAACGCATTTTTAGATTGCAATACAGATTTGGTAATAAACGGATTTTCCGGATCATACGCAGAAAGATACGCTAACAACAATAACATAGACTTTAGCGTTGTTTACTTAGCAGGTAATCCGACTGGAACGGGCAGCATTACCGTTGCTGATATTATCGCAGTTCGCAATCATATTCTCGGCAGTATGCCTCTGTGTCAAGACGCACTCTCGGCAGCCGATATAAACAAAGACGGGATTGTAAACATCTTTGACATGATCTCCATTCGTAATGTGATCTTGAACAGGGCGGAATCAGTGTAAAATCAACCAAGGAGATTGCGTATGAATAGGATGGTTTCGGTTTTGTTTTTGGTGCCGCTCCTGATGCTGGCGGGGTGTTTGCCCGGTCAGATGGATGCAGGTGCGGTTATTATGCCGCCTATGATTGCTATCGAGCAAAAAGAGATGGTAAATGCTCTCCGCAGCTCTTTGCCGGCGGGGCAGAATATCGATTTTGTCTATCCGTTAAACGGAGAACACCGCAGCGCCTTTGTCCTGAGCGATCTGAACAAGGACAGGAACCGTGAGGCGATTGTTTTCTACCGTGTGCGAGGGGCGCCCGGGCCGGAGCCGACGCAGATAAGAATAAACATACTAAGCAAGGAATCGGGCAGCTGGGAATCGACCGATGACATATCGGGAGAGGGAATGGATATAGATAAAGTCATGTTCGGATACAGCGGATTCTATGGGGAGCAGTTTGTTATTATAGGATTTGCCATGCCGGATGAGGCGGAGAATCTCTTTAGGGTCTACACAAGAGAAGACGGCAGGTTAAAAAGCCTGTATGAAAACACATACATTGTTTTAGAGACTATTGATATAAACAACGATGGTGATCTGGAGATTGTCTATATCCGTAACACCACAAGGCAGAGTTCGATAGACCTGCCGATGAGCAATCCTGCCGCGCATCTTATAAAATACGAAAACGGTCGATTCATAAGACTTGGAGAAACCCAGACAGACCCTAATGTTATCGAGTATGTGAATATCGCAAAAGGCAATGCCGATATTAACAAGAACGCTCTCTATTTAGACGGCAGGGTTTCTGCATCGAGCTATAACACACAGATTCTTATGCTGGATGAAGACGGAATCTTTACCAATGCGGTTTATAGCGAAAACAGCGGGGTAAATCTTCTCTCCCAAACAGAACGGATACGGGTACCCCGTTCTGTCGATGTTGACAGGTGCGGGGTTATAGAGATACCCCGTGTAGTCCCCCTCCCCGGCTGGGACGAGAATGACGAGGACGCCCTCTTCCTCACAGACTGGTATGAATATATAGACGGCAATGTCTCATACTGCTTCGCTTCCTTTGTCAATATCAGGTATGGGTATATATTCAGATTCCCGCCCAACTGGATTAATCGGCAGACGGGAGAAAGCATGGTTTCGGCCGTATATTTCCCATATGACGATGAGATCGTCTTCTTCCGATTTGAAGAAAACCTGCATAACAGAGGTGAGGAACTCCTGCGGATACGCAGAACCGCCACAAACAACGATGAATACTTAGACGATGATTATTTCGAGATAAAGACCATAGGCAGTATCAGCTATATGGGAATGATACAGGACACTGTGACATCGGAGCTGAGCGTGACACGGAACATGGTTATCAATCTGTTTGCCGAGGATATAGCGGTATCATAAGGAGGAGGTCACGGTGATAAAAAAAATACTTGTTTGCGAAGATGAAGAGACCATTCGGGAGTTTGTTATAATCAATCTGGAGCGGTCGGGATACAAGGTGTACAGCACCGCAAGCGGCGAGGATGCGCTAAAGACCTTTGACAGGCATGGGGGAACCTTTGACGTTGTCCTGCTGGATGTTATGCTCCCAGGCATAGACGGATTTGCCGTCTGTAAAAAAATAAGAGAAAAGAATCCCGCAGTAGGAATCATAATGCTGACCGCCAGATCGCAGGAGATAGACAAGGTCAACGGGCTTATGCTGGGAGCGGATGATTATGTGCTAAAACCCTTCAGCCCGTCCGAACTGATAGCGCGTGTAGATGCCGTGTACAGAAGAGTGGGCATGATCTCCTCCCCCTATTCTAATATATATCCCGAATCTAGCGGCCCTTTTGAGATAGATATACACAGCAGGATCGCAACCAAAAACGGCGTCATGCTCGATCTCACCTTTGTTGAATATCAGCTGATGGAGATGTTTTTGAAAAACCCCGGCGCCGCTATGCCGAGAGAGAGGATTTTAGCGCAGATATGGGGTAAGGAATACTTCGGCGACTGCAAGATAGTCGATGTAAACATACGCCGATTGCGTAAAAAGATAGAGGACGATCCGTCATTCCCTCAATACATACTCACGATATGGGGACACGGATATAAGTGGAACAACGGAACTCCGGAACCGGAAGAATCAGAAAAACAGGAGAGTAAAAAATCATGATCATACTACCCGCCATTGATATTAGAGAGGGCAAGGTTGTCCGTCTGCTCAAGGGAGATTACGACAGGATGGAGGTATACTCACAGGAGCCGCAAAAGATTGCGGCAGGATTTGCAGAATCGGGAGCAGAGTGGATGCACATTATCGACCTTGACGGAGCTAAGGACGGCGAGCTTGTAAACTTCGGCACAATATCGGCGCTTATAGATTCTTGCGGTTTAAACTGCCAGATAGGCGGAGGGATCCGCAGTTATGAGCGTATAGACAAATACCTGAGCGCCGGAGCGAGCAGGGTTATTTTAGGGACAAAGGCGACAAGTGCAGAGTTCTTGACAGGCGCAATAGAGCGATTCGGGGATAAAATCGCAGTCGGGGTGGATGCCAAGGATCAGAGAGTAGCGATAGGCGGATGGATAGAGGTCACCGATATAGATTCGGTGGAGTTTTGCGGGATGCTTGCAGAGACGGGAGTTTCGACAATAATATACACCGACATATCCAAGGACGGAGCAATGCAGGGAACCAACATAGATATATACCGCAGGTTAAAGAAAGAAATCGATGTGAAGATCATAGCTTCGGGCGGAATCAGCAGCATAGACGAGCTTGATATTCTGCGTGGGATAGGGGTATACGGAGCGATACTCGGAAAATCGCTCTACACAGGAGCGATAGAGCTGAAATCGGCATTGGCGAGGGCAAGAACATGACCCTGTCGATCTTCACGCTGGGATGCAAGGTGAATCAGTATGAGAGCGCCGCCCTTTCGGCCATCTTTGCCGAACGGGGATTCACCGTTGTAAAGGACGGCAACGCCGATGTGATCATAGTAAACTCCTGCACCGTTACCGATACGGGCGACAAAAAGACAAGACAGCTGGTGCGAAAACTGCGGCGAAATTCCCCCGATGCCGTGATAGTGCTGACAGGATGTTTTCCGCAGGCGTTTCCCGATAGGGCGGCCGAAATAACCGAGGCCGATATTATCACGGGTACAGCCGACAGGTCAAGGATTCCGCAGCTTGTGGAGGAGTATATAAACACACGCACCCGCATAGTATCAACCCTACCGATCGGCAAATCCTTTGAGGAGATAACGGCAGGAGGGTATGGGGGCAGGACGAGGGCCACCGTAAAGATCCAGGACGGCTGCGACAATTGCTGCTCCTATTGTATTATACCGACAGCCCGAGGATCGGCAAGGTCTAAGCCGCTCGAGAAGATAAAGAGCGAGATAGAATCGCTGACATCATCGGGATATAGCGAAATCGTCCTCATAGGCATAAATCTGTCACGATACGGGGAGGACATAGGTCTAAATCTTACCGATGCCGTGCGTCTTGCCGGAAGCATGACCGACAGACTGCGGCTGGGATCGTTAGAACCGGATATGCTGATAACCCCCTCCTCTTGCGGTGATTTTGGCGATTTTATAGAACGAATAAGCGAGGTTGACAGTCTCTGTCCGCAGTTTCATCTGTCATTGCAGAGCGGATGCGATCACACCCTCCGCCGCATGAACCGCCGATACACAGCCGATCAGTATATGCGGCTTGCAGAAGAGTTTCGCAGACGGTTTGAGAACGCCGCTATTACAACCGATGTTATGACGGGTTTCCCCGGAGAAACGGAGGAGGAGTTTGCTCATTCGATCGAGTTTGTCAAGAGGGTCGGATTTGCTAAGATACATATATTCCCATACTCGGCCAGAGAGGGTACGGCGGCGGCGGAGTTTGACGATCAGATTCCGATAGGCATAAGAGAACAGAGAGCCAAACAAATGGCGGAGGTCGCAGATCTGTCGAGAATAGCCTTCTTGCAGTCGCAGATCGGAACAATGGCGTCGGTGTTGTTTGAATCGGGTAACGAGGGCAGATATACGGGATACACAGACAACTATATGCCGATCACGGTAGATTCGGACAGGGATATAAGAAAACACATACTAAAGGCAGAAATTGTCGGAATAGACCGAGACCGACTGCTCGGACGGCTGATGGTTTGATATATATGCACAACAAACAGACTGTGTATTGGCATAAATTTGTGAATCTATCTGAATTTTAAATTTGCTATTGCTTTTTTTCATTTTATTGGTATTATATTAATTAGCACTCCAACATATCGAGTGCTAATTAATATTTTTTGTATAGGAGGAACATACATGAAAATCAAACCCCTTGCAGACAGAATCGTAATCAAGATGACCGAAGCTCTCGAGACGACCAAGAGCGGGATCATTTTGGCGGGTTCGGCTAAGGAATAACCCCAGGTTGCAGAAGTTATGGCAGTAGGACCGGGAGGCGTTGTAGACGGCAAAGAGGTCAAAATGGAGCTAAAGGTAGGCGACAA
>WRME01000019.1 GCA_009777275.1 Oscillospiraceae bacterium | reverse complement strand
TGGAAAAAGGCATACTAAATGCACCTGCGCTTTATATTTCCTACTTCTTAAAAAAGAACCGCACGGAATATTACGACCGCATGATGGAAGTGCGTAATAAAGGCAACTTCGAGCAATGGGTGAAGTTCTTTCTGCTGGCGATTTTAGAGTCGGCGGAGGATGCGGCAGATAAAATTAAGCAACTGTCAGCTCTTCATACGAAAAGCTCAGAGGTCGTTGCAAAAATGGGTAGAGCTGCCAAAAACGCTATGTTGCTACTTTCGTATCTTGAAGCAAATCCAATCATAGAAACTCAAAAAACTGCCGATGCGCTTGGACTTGCTTTCAGCACAACCTCCGCTGCCATCAAGCGGCTTTTAGAAGTCGGAATTTTAGTGCAAAGCGCGGGAGAACGGCGCAACCGTGTTTTCAGTTACGAAGAGTATCTCGCATTGCTTCGCGAGGGGACTTAATCCACCCCAACGCCATTTTATTTTGCCACATCTTTCTGGAAATCATATTGAAGATATCGCTGTCCCCCTGCTTGCGAAGATGATGGATAAGCACAATGGCGATATTATGTTTTGCTACCTTCATTAAAAATTGGGCGTCAAAACGAATTTTCACCCCTAAAACAAGCTCCCGGCAGTCAATCCGCCGGGAGCCTCAATCTTTGTAAACCCTTGCTATACCTACTACTTCCCCGCCTCTTCCACCGCAACCGCACACGCCACGGTAGCTCCGACCATCGGGTTGTTGCCCATGCCGAGAAGTCCCATCATTTCTACATGAGCGGGTACCGAGGATGAGCCGGCAAACTGCGCGTCTCCGTGCATACGTCCCATAGAATCGGTCAGTCCGTATGAAGCGGGACCTGCCGCCATGTTATCGGGATGGAGGGTTCGTCCGGTTCCTCCGCCGGATGCCACCGAGAAGTAGTTCACATCATTTTCATAGGACCACTTTTTATATGTTCCCGCTACAAGATGCTGGAATCTGGTTGGGTTGGTAGAGTTGCCCGTGATAGAAACATCTACCTTTTCTTTCTTCATTATGGCAACGCCCTCAAGCACGTCATTAGCGCCATAGACCTTTACCTTCGACTTTTCGCCGTCCGAGAATGGTATTTCTTTTGTGGTCTTGAGCTGGCCTGTGTCAAAACAGAACTCAGTCTCTACATAGGTAAAGCCGTTGACCCTTGATATGATATAGGCGGCCTGTTTGCCCAAACCGTTGAGGATAACACGGAGCGGCTCTTTCCTTGCCTTGTTTGCGGTTCTTGCAATGCCGATCGCACCCTCTGCGGCGGCGAATGATTCGTGTCCGGCTAAAAAGCAGAAACACTTTGTATCGTCACGCAGGAGCATTGCGCCTAAGTTACCGTGACCTTTGCCGACGTCACGCTGCTCCGCTACCGATCCGGGCACGCAGAACGCCTGCAGTCCGAGACCTATGGTTTCGGCGGCATCGGCAGCCTTTGTTATGCCGTTTTTTATAGCGAGAGCCACCCCGAGCGTGTATGCCCAGACGGCGTTTTCAAACGCTATGGGCTGGATTCCCTTAACTATCGCATCAACATCGATACCCTTGCTGCTGCAGAGTTCCTTCGCCTCTTCAAGCGACTTGAATCCGTTTTGCGATAAAAATTCTTCTATCTTTGCTATTCTTCTCTCTTTGCCTTCAAATTGTGCCATATCATATATTAATATGTAAATATATTACATATTACTCCTTTCAATATTTAATTATCTGTTTCTATTCTTCCCGAGGGTCGATGTATTTATCGGCTTCGTCATAACGCCCGTATGTGGCGATGTTTTTTTCATAGGCCGTGTTCGGGTCGATTCCTTTTCTGATGTCCTCCAGCATTTTTCCCGTGCGGACAAATTTGTAGCCGATAACCTCTCCGTTTTTATCAGCGGCAAGGTTGAGGATGTATCCTTCAGCCATCTCAAGATAGCGGACACCCTTTATACCCGTGCTGAATATGGTTCCCACCTGTGAACGCAGTCCCTTACCCAGATCCTCAAGTCCTGCTCCTATGGGCAATCCGTTTTCAGAAAAGGCCGTCTGTGTTCTGCCGTATGCAAATTGCTTAAAAATCTCCCGCATAGCAACATTGATAGCATCGCAGACAAGGTCGGTATTAAGAGCTTCCAGCAATGTTTTTCCGGGGAGTATCTCACCCGCCATTGCCGCAGAGTGAGTCATACCCGAGCATCCGATCGTTTCGATCAGCGCCTCTTCTACAATACCCTCCTTTACATTGAGGGTGAGTTTGCACACGCCCTGCTGCGGGGCGCACCAGCCGCATCCGTGCGACAATCCGGAAATGTCCTTGATTTCGTATGCCTTGACCCATCTTCCCTCTTCGGGTATGGGGCATGGTCCGTAATCGGGTCCTCTTGTCAGTGTACACATTCTTTCAATCTCGTGAGTATAATTCATTATTTCCTCCTTTTCGCTCTTTGGCGAATTTATATTAATTCCCATCATCATATATCTCTCCTACAGAACGAATCCATTGCGATGTATCCGATGCAGACCATGAACACAACCAAATAGCAGAAAGAGAACAGGGCCGATACATTAACGTTTCCGGTAGAGTTTATCATGCTGATTATATCGTTGCTCTGTGCAGCTTTGTCGAAGATGAATATCTTATCCGACAGCGAAAGGTTGTGGAATGGCATGAACTTGACCCATTCCCCTGTCCAGTTGCTGCTCATAGCGTTGAATGCGAGGTTGCCTCCGAAGGCAACGGCGATAGAAACTCCGACAGCCGTGGCGGTGTTGCGGGTAACAACAGAGAGCATATACGCAAGGATGGCATAGGCAAATATGGTTGACAGATCGACAAAGAGATATGCAAACCTGAAGATATAGTAGGGGATATGTCCTGCAACCCCGTTGTTAGCGTATATATAAGGATAATTATCGAATCCGAAAAATATTCCGTTTGCAACAACCGATACTAAGTATACAACTATAAATACGGCAATTGCCACAGCCGCTAATGAAATCGCCTTTGCGGCAAATATTTTACTGCGTTTTACCGGCGCTATAATAAGCGATTTTATCGAGCCTGAGGTGATCTCCTGCGAGATGGTTCCTCCCGCTAATATTATAAGCAGCATCATGGTAAAGAACAATCCCAGAACAAGCGTTGAAACCATAGCCGTTTCCCGATAGCTTGCAAGATAGGGGTCGATGGTGTAGCCGTTAATGATACGATGTTCCATGATTGCCAGATCGTCTGTAAGTTGGGTGCGTTTCTGAGGGGTTAGGGGAATCCGATCCGATCCGTACAGCTCATAATTCTCCAAAAGCATGAGACGATCTTTGTCCGCTTCGTTGACAGCGGCCTGGAACGGACTGTAGTACATACCCTCTGTATTGACCTTGACCTCAAGCCCTTTGGTTCCGGTGGGGTCGGCTATTCTCAGCAACGCAATCCTGTCGAGAGCGTTCTGCCTTTGAGCATCAGACAGATTCTCGTCGTTTTCGGCTTCAAACTGACTTATCTCAAGATATTGCATGAAATCCCGATTTGCGATAACAACCCTGTATTTATCGATCAAGTCTCTGATTCTTGTAAGCTCCTGTCTGTCCTCATCCGTGATTCTGGATTTGCTCATAATGGTATTTACATCGATCGAGAGGGTTGATATTTTTTCATATATATCAACGAGATAATTCTTTAGATTATATATGTTTATATCGTTGTCGATGGACATTCTATAGTTGTCCATGATGATCTCAAGCAGAGATATGAGGTTATTGTAGTCGGCCACACGCTCCTCTCGGTCAAGCTGATCATAGTCGTCCCGTGCTTTTTTATAGTTCTCGATACGCTCCTCTATGTTCTTTATACGCTCTTCAAAATGTATTTTGTAATAGTCTTCCTCTGCGGGTGCGTATACAACAGCCCGTTCCTCAATCTCCTGATACAAAAACACACCGTTTATAACAAATGTCAGCACCGCCAAAACAATGAGCATAATAAAGACGGTCGGCTTTTTTGTTATCTTAATAATTTCGTTTATAAATAAAGCAGTTATCTTACGCAATTGACGTGTCACCTCCTGTGATTTTTAAGAAAGCATCCTCAAGCGAAACATCGATTTTGCTAACGCCGTAAATGCTTATTCCTCCGCCTACAAGCATAGCGGTTATTTCCGGAACCTGACCCTCTTCTATCTCAAGCTCGATATACTCCTGATTCATAGCAACAATGAAACCTGCATATTCGGAAACGACAAGGAGCTTTGACGCCTCGGTACCCTGTTTGGTCGAGAATCTGTATTTAGATCTGCCCGAAACATTTGAGGTAAGCTCTTCAACCGATTTTATACCCAGGAATTTGCCGTTGTTGATAATGCCCACCCTGTCGCACATGAGTTCCATTTCCGCCAAAAGATGGCTGGAAACCATTATAGCTACATTCTCTTCACGAGCAAGTTTTTTTAATATATCCCGCAGTTCTTTAATACCCGCAGGGTCAAGACCGTTTGTCGGTTCATCGAGAATGAGCAGCGGGGGCTTATGTAACAACGCCTGAGCCAATCCTATTCTCTGTTTCATTCCGAGAGAGTATTTGCCGACAATATCGTCTATACGATTCTGCATTCCCACCAGCTTGACGGCTTGTTCGATCCGCTCTTTGCCGACGTTTCCCTGAACCCGTGCATACATCTCGAGATTGGTTATACCGCTCAGGGTTTTGTACATCTCAGGATTCTCAACGATTCCGCCGATCTGTGACATCGCCTTTTCGTAATCCTTCTTTAGATTATAGCCGTTTATTATAACCTCACCGCTGTCCATGCTCAAAAAGCCCATGATCATCTTTATCGTGGTGGTCTTCCCGGCACCGTTGGGACCCAAAAATCCGAATACCTCTCCTTGGTTGACCTCAAAACTGATGTCTTCCACAACAAGTCTTTCACCAAAGTATTTACTTAAATTCTTAACCTTTAGTACAGCTTCCAAATTATATCTGCCCTTCCTATAAAAATATTATATCCCGCAAAGGTTTATGCCGATACCTCTCCCTCTTCGCCATCGATGTTGTTGGTTTTGTAGGAGATATTGGCATAGATGAGTTTCCATTTACCGTCTACCTTTTGCAGCATAAGTCTGTCCACGGTGTTTCCGATGGGAGGTTCGTTCTGGGTTGTGGTAGTTCTTGTGTATTTTGTTAAAACATCGACGGTAACGGTGTCTTTATCGAAGACAAAGCTGTTAAATCTCAGAATCTCTTTTTCGCTCTCTGTGATTACATTGATCCCCTTTGCCTGTTCAAGATGAGATTCCCGCAGAAAATTTACATTAAACTCGTAATTAGCCTTTTTGCTGATAAAATAGGAACTTATATCCCTTATCATATCGTTGCCGTACTGCGCCAAATTCCTTTGTGAGATCCTCGGGGTTATCATACGCTGATCCTCAGGCAGCATGGTGTATTCTGTTTCGGTGTGTATGTACTCCTCTGCGATGGCGGAAATTGCCGGCTTTTCGGCATTCCTCATCAATCCCAGTGCGATAAGATATATCACCAGCACAAGGAAAATCGCCGCGGTCAGGACAACCCCTCGGTTGATCCGACCGACCGTTCTCATAAAATTGCTGCGTTTTGCATCGGCTGTATGCTCCATAATCATCCGCCTCCAACATAAGTATTATAATATCATTTTCCAAGCATAACATAAAAATTTATATTAGGCAAGGGGTTTTGTAAAAAAATAGTTGACAACCTCTTTTTGCTGTGCTATAATGAATCCACCTCTGATGGGTTTATTTTTTTTGCATAGACTTGGAGGGAGGCAAACACGGTTGCCCGGTGTTGGTTTTTTCAGGAGGGTAGCCGAAATATTATATGGAGGTGCCGATAATTGAGAGTTAAGATTACCTTGGCTTGCACCGAGTGCAAGCAGCGAAACTATGACACCATGAAGAACAAAAAGAACGATCCGGACAGGCTGGAAATGAATAAGTATTGCAGATTCTGCCGGAAACACACATCGCACAAAGAAACGAAATGAGGTATTTTAAATGGGAGAAACAAAAAAGAAAGGCATTCCGGCTAAAATAACTCAATTTTTCAGCGAGCTTAAAAATGAGGTTAAAAAGGTGGTTTGGCCGTCTAAAGCGCAGATTAAAAACAACACTCTCGTTGTGCTTACCATGATGTCCATAATGGCCGTCTTTATTGCGCTGCTGGATATTGGAATGGGTGCATTGCTGGATTTGTTTTTAAGGTTACTCGGAAGCGGGGGTCAGTAGATGTCCTCTGAAGCAAAGTGGTATGTTATCCATACCTATTCGGGCTATGAAAAAAAAGTAAAACAAAACATAGAGAAATTGGTGGAAAACCGGGGATTCGGCGAGCTGATACTCGAGGTCAGGGTTCCGACCGAGACGGTATCAGAGGTTACCGAAGCAGGCGTGAACGAGGTTGAACGCAAAATATTCCCCAGCTATGTGCTTGTAAAGATGGTGATGACCGATGAGTCGTGGTATTTGGTGCGAAACATCAGGGGGGTTACCGGATTTGTGGGTACTCAGTCAAAAGCAATTCCTCTGACACAGGAAGAAATCCAGAATCTCGGGGTTGAGATTAAAACAATCGAGGTATCCTATAAAATCGGCGACAATGTTAAGATAATCAAGGGAACGTTGGAAGGTTTTATCGGAGTTGTTCAGGAGTTAGACCTTGAGGGCAATCAAGTCAAGGTTCTTGTTTCCATGTTCGGGCGTGAGACCCCTGTCGAGCTTGAGTTGAATCAGGTATTATCGGCGGAGATATAGCGTTTGAACTAAAAAATTTAACTATACACGAAAGGATAAAAATATAATGGCACAAAAAATTACCGGCTATATAAAACTACAAATACCGGCAGGCAAGGCAACTCCGGCACCTCCCGTAGGTCCGGCGCTTGGTCAGCACGGTGTAAATATCATGGCATTTACAAAGGAATTTAACGACCGCACCAAAAACGATGTCGGTCTGATAATTCCGGTTGTTATCACGGTTTACGCAGACCGTTCGTTCTCGTTTATTACAAAAACACCTCCCGCAGCTGTTCTTATAAAAAAGGCTTGCGGACTTGAAAAGGCATCGGGAGAGCCTAACAATAATAAAGTAGCAAAGATAACAGCGGAACAGGTTCGCAAGATCGCCGAACAAAAGATGCAGGATCTAAATGCAGCCGATGTTGAGGCGGCTATGAAGATGATTTCCGGTACAGCCCGTTCTATGGGCATAGAAGTAACAGAGTGAAAGGAGTTTTTTACAGATTATGAAACGCGGAAAAAAATATATCGAAAGCGCAAAAACTATAGATAAGACAAAACAGTACGAGGTCAGCGAGGGTTTAGATCTCGCTCTCAAAACGGCTAAAGCAAAGTTTGACGAAACTGTTGAACTCCATGTTCGCCTTGGTGTAGACTCACGTCATGCCGATCAGCAGGTTAGAGGAGCGGTAGTTCTTCCCAACGGAACGGGTAAGGATGTCAGGGTTTGCGTCTTTGCTAAAAACGATGCGCTGAAAGCGGCTGAAGATGCCGGAGCCGATGTTTTCGGCGGCGACGACCTTGTAACACGCATACAGGGCGGATTCATGGATTTTGATGTTGTTATCGCAACACCCGACATGATGGGTACCGTCGGCAAGCTGGGTAAGCTGCTTGGCCCCCGCGGTCTTATGCCCAATCCTAAGACAGGAACGGTCACTCCCGATGTAGTGCGAGCTATAAACGAAGCCAAAGCGGGTAAGATAGAATATCGTCTTGATAAGACCAATATAATCCACTGCCCGATCGGCAAGGCATCCTTCGGAGTGGAAAAATTGGAGGATAACCTCAATACCCTTGTCGAAACAATAGTAAAGGCGAAACCGTCGGCCGCTAAAGGAACCTATATAAAATCCTGCGTGGTAACAACCACTATGGGGCCGGGTGTTAAACTAAACACCAACAAATTTATAAGCGCATAGGTGATAACCCCCCTGCTGCAAGCAGGGGGGGTTATCTGTAGGGGCGAACTGCGTTCGCCCGTGGAACGGTCACAGACCGTTCCCTACAATATAAAACACCCGCCAGTAAGGCGGGTGTTTTGCGATGTGCGGTACGCACAGGGGTGCGTACCCTACAGGAGGATTATAACCTTTCCAGTGTTATTCGTCCTAATTTTCCTGCACGAAATTCGTCCAGCACCATTATGGATGCACGTTCCAGATCGGTCTCTCCTCCCGATATAAGCATACCCCGTTTTCGTGCGGCGGCTTCGAGAAGTTCATAACCTGTAGATTCCGATATTTCATCCAATTTATACCGCATGGATAACAAATTCGGATACATCTCAGCCATTAGCTCGAGGAATTTTGCGGCAAGCTCGACTGTATCTATGACAGTATCCTTGACAGCGCCTGTATAGGCGAGCATTTCTCCCGATTGCTCTATCTTTGGAGCAAGAACCCCCGGCATATCGAGTATCTCTACCCCGTTTGCCGCCGTTACCCATTGCTTTCCACGGGTAACTCCGGGGCGATCCTCGGTTTTAGTGCGGCGGCCTCCGGCAAGACGGTTGATAAATGAAGACTTCCCGACATTTGGTATACCCACAATCATCATTCGCATGATGCCGCCCGACTTCCGTCCCGATTTTATAATGGCGTTTTTAACAAATGGAATGATTTCTTTCAGCCCCGTCCCGTTCTTGCAATCCACAGCCATAGCGGGGATGGATTTTGCGGCAAAATGAGCAATCCATTCCTTGGTTGAGGCTGAATCGGCAAGATCGCTTTTGTTGAGCAGAATCACCCGTGGTTTACTTCCGGCAAGCAATGCCATAACAGGATTGGCGCTGGCGGAGGGAATTCGTGCGTCTAAGAGCTCGATGACAACATCAACAAGCGGCAAATTCTTCTGAATCAGCCGCTCTGTCTTTTTCATGTGTCCCGGATACCAGTGTATGTTGATATTTTTCGTGTTTTGTTTTTCGTTATTTTCATTCATCATTAAGACCAACCTTACTATCAACCGCTAATCGTTTCTTTTCTTTTTCGAGTTCCTTTAAACTCTTTTTCGGAGTCGGCAATTCTTCCGGCATTGTTCCGCCAAGCTCTTTTATTGTCTTTCGTACTTTTTTACCCACTTGATAATGAGCGTTCTTAACATTTGTTTCCCCTTGAATTTTCTTGTTTTGAATTTTTTGTTTAGTTTGAGAAATTCTAAAAGAGTTAGCGATTAACTCATCACTTCCCATATTATCTAAAATATCTTCACGGTATCTAAGTCTCTTTCTTTTAAATATATCATCAGCCGTTTCTCCGCCGTAAAGACCTTTGTAACCTGCATTATGAAACTGATCAAAATTTCTTACGCCTGCCTCCCAAGCTACATTTTGCAATACTTTGTTACCTTGTTTTGTGATTTTTCTATGGTAGAATCTTTTTTCATCTTCAGAAAGCAGTTCATATTCTTGCTCTGATAATTCTTGTTTTCTAGTTTGCACCGCAAAATAGGTTTGTCCAAGTGCAATAACTTTTTTTCGAGGATCACCGTTTTGTACAATAAGATAGCAAGCATATCTAGTTAAATAGTAATCTGAAATTTCCCTGATTGAATCGCCTGTTCTAACCTTTTTGTCGACGTCGACAAAATGGTCAGAAATATCATTTTGACTGTTAATACAAGCTGATTTGGCTTTTTTGATAACTCCTTCAAATTTACGCCACTCAACATAGTCTAATGCTATTTGCAACTCTCTTGCTTCCCAATATTCGTTGCCGTATTCATCAATGTGTTTGATTTCTTCAAATGTTTTTGATTCTGTTTTGTTTTCTAATTTATTCATACTCAACCTCCTCATCCTACCCTATTCTTCCGATGTCGTTGAACGGGAAGACACGGAAGAAAGCCTTTCCGAGAATGGCGTTTTTGTCGATACAGTCGATGCTTCTTGAATCGGTAGAGCCGTTGCGGTTATCGCCGAGAACATATACCATATCTTCACCCACGACGAGAGGGTAGTCGATACTATGGCTTTTACGGTAGGTAGGAGAGGTTGTGTAGGGCTCGTCAAGTTCCTTGCCGTTTACATAAATAATACCCTCGCTATCGTCTATATCGATCGTATCGCCGGGAAGACCTATTATCCGCTTGATAATAGGCTTGGAGAAATTAGAGGGCAGATTCAGCACCACTATATCGCCGAACTTAGGCTCGAAAAGAAAATCGGAAACCAAAACTATATCCTTCTCGTGGAGTGTCTCGATCATCGAGGTTCCCTCGATTCCGACAACCCTGAAGAGGAATGTGAAAACCATAATAACGGTTACAAGAGAAACAACGGCAGTCTCGACAATATCAAACGCCTCTCTGACCACGCCGCCTGAATGTTGCTCCTCATCACTGTATACATCCTTTTTTGAAAAAATCTTAATACGACCCACATCCTTTACAACAAAAACACAAGGGATGATACGGACATCATCCCCTGAATCAATTTAGCAATTTATCCGATTCTTTCTTTTACTTTTGCGGCCTTTCCGACCCTCTTACGCAGATAATAGAGTTTTCCCCTGCGAACTTTACCGAATCTTGTGACCTCTACATTCACAACATTGGGCGAATGGAGCGGGAAAACACGCTCTACGCCAACTCCGTGTGCAACCCTTCTTACGGTGAACGTCTCAGAAACTCCGCCATGTTTTTTTGCTATTACGGTTCCCTCAAAGATCTGGATTCTTTCCTTTTCTCCCTCTTTGATCTTAACATAAACCTTGACTGTGTCTCCCACCGAAAATTTAGGCACGGACTCTTTAATACTTGCCGCACTGATTAAATTTAACGCATCCATATAACTTTTATCCTCTCTTTAACTCTCTTGATAATTATGACCATTTGATATAATAGCACAACGATATATATAATGTCAAGGGTTTATTGGTTTTTTATTGCATAAAATAAATTTTATCAAATTTTCCCATTACACAGCGTTTCCCGTAAAAATCAATACTCAAACCGAACATTCTTGTGTGTTTCGTTCGAGCGGGACAACTGCGAGGGTTTTGCCCAATGATGCTAACACCTTTGTTACAGTAGATAGTTGCGGATCTGTCGTTCCCCGCTCCATTCGAGCGATGACAGGCTGTTTCACTCCGCTTGCCTCTTCAAGTTCTTTTTGTGTAAGTCCGTTGTCTTGGCGGGCTTTTATCAATTCGCCAATAATCGCTACTCTCAAGTCGCACGCCGCTATCTCTTCCGGTGTGAAGAGTTCTCTTTTCAATTCCTCCCACTCACAATCAACGGGAGATACAGTTTTACTACTCATTGTTTATCATTCCTTTCAATAAAATTTTTGAGGTTGCGTTTTGCTTGGTCTAACTCCTGCGGAGGTGTTTTCTTGGTTTTTTTGTGATAATAGTGCAAGAACACGAATTGATTATCTTTCCAGTAGAAGAAGAAAAACCTATCAGCGAGCGGACGCAACTCCCATATATCACCGTCCATGTGCTTTACAAAAGGCATACCTGCACTTGTGCCGTATTTTTCAGCGTTTCTATATAGTCGTAAATTTTATTTGACTTTATCCGACTGTCCTTGTCGGTCTTTCTACCTAATTGTTTCAAATAATCTCTTACAGGGCGTTCGCCCTGTTCATTCTCATAAAATTTTATGTTGTACACTTTATTATTTCCTCCTGATGAATGTATTATAACCTATCGGTTATTAGAAGTCAATGGTTCTTACGCATATTTCAGAAAAAATTCACCGTTTTTTATTGCATAAAATGATTTTTAGCGTAAAGAATACATTACAGAAAGGAATGGTTGTATGAATGAGACGGCAAAATCCTATGATAGGATGGTCAAAAAAGCATCTCCCGGAACCAAGAGCGGCAAAACGATACCCTCCGCATTTTGTATAGGAGGGTTGATATGTCTTCTGGGACAGGCACTGATCAATATATATGAGCATTACGGAGCCGCATCCGAACAGGCGCATATCTATACATTGCTGACCCTCATATTCATAAGCTCTCTTCTCACGGGATTCGGTGTTTATAACAACATAGCCAAATATGCAGGGGCAGGGACACTTGTTCCCATTACGGGATTTGCAAATGCCATTGCCGCACCTGCTATAGAATTTAAGACAGAAGGATTTATCATAGGCATAGGCACCAAGATGTTCGCCGTTGCGGGTCCGGTTATAGTATACGGAATATCGGCATCGATTCTCTATGGGATTGTGATATATGTTTTTGGATTACATTAGGAAAAGAGTTGAAAATATGCCGCAAAAGATAGGCAAGACAACCATAAAAACCACACAAATGCCGTCAATCTGTGCGTATGCAGCGGTTGCGGGCAAAAAAGAGGGCGAAGGCCCTCTTGGTAAACATTTTGACATATTGTATAAAGACCCGAATATAGGTCAGAAGAGTTTTGAACAGGCAGAGAGCGTCATGCAGAAGGATGCGGTAAATACCGCCCTGAAAAAGGCGGGTCTCACGCTTGCAGACATAGATGTCATTCTTGCCGGTGATCTTATCAATCAATGCACAAGCTCGGCATATGCCGCACGCGGATCGGATACGGGTTTTTTAGGATTATACGGAGCCTGTTCGACAATGGCACAATCTATAGCCCTTGCCGCTCTCCTTGTCGATTCGGGAGCATTGACAAAGGCTATGGCCGTGACCTCATCGCACTTTTGTGCCGCCGAACGTCAATTCAGATACCCGCTTGAATATGGGGGCAACATAACACCTACATCTCAATGGACCGTTACGGGATCGGGGGCGGCGTTGGTAGGAATCAGCGGAGAGCCGCCCTTCATAAAGGCGGTGACCATAGGCAAGGTGCAGGATCTCGGAGTAAAGGACGTCAACAACATGGGTGCGGCAATGGCTCCTGCCGCCTATGATACCATCAAGACATATCTAAGAGACACCGGGTCAGAACCCCGTGACTATGATTTGATTTTAACCGGAGATTTAGGCAAGGTCGGCTCTTTGCTGTTAATAGAGTTACTGAGCAAAGACAATATCGACATATCCGGCAATCATAAGGACTGCGGCATGATGATATTTGATATAGAGAATCAGGATGTACATTCCGGAGGATCCGGATGCGGGTGCAGCGCCGTGGTACTCTGTTCGCTGATACTGAGCAATATTCGTCAGAGCGTGTGGAAAAATGTACTGTTTGCGGCGACGGGAGCGTTGATGTCGCCGATGTCGGTTCAGCAGGGTGAGACAATACCCGCTATATCGCACCTGATTCATTTTACCAACTAACTATCGGAGGTGTTATAAAATCGCATGGAATATCTAAAGGCATTCATAATCGGGGGACTTATATGCGCTATAGGTCAGATTCTCATAGATTACACAAAACTCACGGCGGCCCGCATACTTGTGATGTTTGTAATAACAGGCTTGATTTTGGGAGGATTAGGATGGTACAAGCCGTTTATAGACTGGGCGGGAGCGGGAGCAGTTGTTCCGATAACAGGGTTTGGAAGCGCTCTTGCCAAAGGTGTCAAACAGGCGATCGAGCAGAAAGGGCCGCTCGGAATCCTCACAGGAGGAATTACCGGAACAGCGGCAGGAATATCAGCGGCAATGTTTTTCGGCATGATTGCCGCCGTACTATCAAAACCGGGGGAGAAGTGAGAGGGGTTGTTGGAAAAACACCCGTCCTTGCGGCGGGTGTTTTTCGCCGTCACCCTACCTCGCTGCCGTCCACTCCCGCTCGGCTGTCTTAGCCCGCTCAAGACTATCCCCGGTCAGTCGTGTCTCCCAGTCAGGGTTGTCACGCCGCCAGTCTGTGTAGAACGCATCCCACTTGTCTGTGCCAAATTCGGTGATGATGTCTTGTGCGGTGAAGTTATAGGATGCTTCAAATTCCGCTTTTGCAAAAGGATCCGTGATATTATGGATGCTTTGATCTATATTTAATGGAGTAGGAGCCGCATTCTCAAATTGACTTAATACAAACAGATATGTCTCGCCTATTTTCAACTCCCTGTTATGTTCATAAATAGGTATGAAACCGAGATCGTGTTTTTTTATCAAGGCAAGTTGTTCCTCTAAATATTGATCCTTAACACCGCCCTTCATCCTTATTTGAGTAGATCTTGCAGGCTCTCCTTTGTATGTTGTGATAATGTCAACATCATATAAAGTAACCAACTCATAAATCCATGATGGTTCAGGTCTCTCTCCATAATCTTTTGTGTAGTATTCAAAATCACCATCCGCAGGCGGCAGGGCGGTTCTTTTATTCATAACCTGAAAAGATATTCCGATGATTTTTCCTGTTATAATAAAATCAGCATATTCTGATTCAATTAAATCACGGGCGTCATCCCAGTAATTCCACTCAACCTCAATAGAACCGTATTGTATGTTTTCAAGGTCATATCGGTTGCTTCTCGTACAAGCAGACAAAAACAAAACAGATATAATTATAAAACATATTAATTTTTTCATAATCTTTCTCACCTCGCCGCCGTCCACTCCCGCTCGGCTGTCTTAGCCCGCTCAAGACTATCCCCGGTCAGTCGTGTCTCCCAGTCAGGGTTGTCACGCCGCCAGTCTGTGTAGAACGCATCCCACTTGTCTGTACCAAATTCGGTGATGATGTCTTGTGCGGTGATGGGGTTTTCTTGTGCGAAGTGTGGATTGTTATCCGTACCCCTAAACGGATCTTCTTTGACAGGATACACAGTTTGGTTAAGGTTTAATGGATAAGGATCGAAATTATTATCAAAATCATATAACACAAATAAATATGTTTCACCTATTTTTATTTCAGGCAGATCATCCCAAACAAAAATATGTTCTTGTTCATACTCACGCAATAATGCAACCTGTTCTTCTACATGAAAGTCGCTTATCCCGCCATCAATCCTAACTCGAATTGATTTTGATTTTTTACCATTGTATGTCTCGATAACATCAACATGGTAAAAAGTGTATTGTTGTATACGGGTAGGATCTGATTTTTCAGTAGGAGTGAGACCCGTTAGTGAATCCAGTATTTCAAAGGATATATCGGTTACAGTTCCGGTAACAATTAGATTTGAGTAATCTTTTAGGCTCTTAGCACTCGGATACCAAGCCCAATCTCCTGACATGGATCCATACCTTTCATCTTCGATCTTTTGGGGTTCTATTTGTTGATCTAAATTTTCTGATACCGAGTTGTTTTTTTCTGTATGCTCCAAATCTTCTGATACAGAGTTGTCTTTTTCTGCACACGAGGATAAAACAAAAACGGTCAACATAACTAATATTATTCTTTTCATATAACAACACCCATTCTTTCTTTTGATTATTTTAGTTGCGATATTCTTAACCATACAAAGCCCTCACATTATTTTCATCAAAGACTTGAGGAACAAATATGGACATTCGATTTCTGTTTGCGAACATCAAAGTCGCCGCATTACCGCTGTTTGGACTATCAGCTAACCAAAACAAATGCCCGAATTCGTGTACTACTGTACTCATTCTTAAAAGGTTTATATTGTGGGGTGCGGGTTCGGTTGGAGAGGGATTATCAACTACCAAGGTGTTGATTATGATCGCACTTGTAGTTGCAAATATGTTGCCTGCAGGTGATTTTTGGCACATGCCTCTCCACGTTACTCCGGTCTCAGGACGGACGATTAGAACATGTGCATATGGTCCTGGTGCGGTTGTTGTTGAGATATTAACTCCCGCACCTGAACTGTTCCACATTGTGCTTGCACCATTTATAATATTATTCCATGGAGCTGTTGTTGCGGTTCCTGTTAATTGTATCGTAACATTTCGATTAGCTAACCCACCTTGTGATGAGTAGAATCCCGGCTGAGTTCCCGTCGGTGTGATAAATACCATACTCATTCCTAGAAACACATTGCCTCCTGCAACATAATTTATAGCATACACATACACGTCCTGCAGTCCGGTTTTGGACGTGGTGATGGTGCGGTCATAACCATGAATCGAGTTTGCGGGTAGACCATAGACAGCGTTGACATCGGGGCGGAGGAGGTTCATGCGACCGAGGTCATATCCGATTGCATTAGAGCTTCCCGCAGGACCGCCTATGTAGACATGGATACCGTTGCTGACAGACGAATTGCCTGTGTGAAACGCCCATCCTCTAACCCAAAACGTACCGTTTCCGCCTGAAATATAATCCACAACACCTATGAGCGAATTTGCCGAGACGGTGAAGATTGCCGAGGATATTATAGTGCAGAACAGTATAGCCGTTATTAGTAATGATATTATACGTTTGTTTTTCTTGCGTGTCAATTTAATCAACTCCTTCATTTTTTATCAACTTATCCCTACACCCAACCACTCAGCCCATCGGAATCGCCCCCTTCATATTCTTATAATACCATCATAACATAAAATCCCACAAGATGCAATGTGCAATATGCACAAATCTCGCGGGATTTTATTGTAGGAAAAGCGAGACCCCCTCACACCAACTCGCTTAAAAATTTATACCCCAATTCCAGACCTTCCTTGACCTTTTCGGCGGTTCCTTCGTACAGGCGGTCTTCATGCTCGATGCTGATTGTGCCGTCATATTTAGCGGCCTTTAGGTGCGAGATAACGGCATCCCAGTCCACTTGACCCAAGCTCGGCATACGATAGCGCCAATATCCGCTGTTGTCGTCATGGTTAAGACGGCGGTTATAGACACCGTATGAATATAGATTTTCGGGCAGTATTTCCGCATCCTTAGCATGGAAATGGAAAATCCTGTCCTTAAATTCGTCTATAGCCTTGATGTAATCGATATACTGCGGCACAAAATGGGACGGATCAAAATTCAGTCCGAAGTTATCATCAGGAACACGTCTGAACATCTCACGGAACTGCTCCGGAGTATGCGATATAGTTCCGGGATAGCCGTCTCCAAGCCATCCGAACATCTGGCAGTTTTCGATCATTATCTTAACGCCTTTCGATTTTGCGTACTTTACATGACCGCCGAAAACCTGCTGGAACTCGTCAAAATTCTCCTTAAATCCAAGATTGCTGTTTCTGCCGACAAATGTTCCCACCAGCTCCACGCCCAGCATTGCGGCGGCATCGATAACCTTACGCAAATGCCCGCCGATAGCGGCCCGCAGAGCAGGGTCGGAGTGCAGGTTGTTGTCATAATATGCAAGCGATGATATTTCAAGACCCAATTCCGCCATGTATTTTTTGATCTCATCAGCCTCTTGCTGTGTCAAGTTTTCTGCATCAATATCGCAGGATGAGTAGTCACGGTCGTTTCTCTTGGGCCACGCCGCAACCTCCAGCGCCGTAAATCTCGTCTTGGCCGCAAACTCCGCTTTCTCACGCAAAGGCATATTGCCAAGACATACAGTTAAAAATCCTAAATTCATAATACACCTATCCCTCTATCATTTTCTTAACAGCATCACAGGAGATTTTTATGCTTTCAAACATCGGGGGTCCTTCAAAATCCTCCTGCTCCACTATGAGCCACTCGGTTCCGCATTCTTTTGCCGCCTCGACAACCCCGGGCATATCGACATTGCCGCTTCCTATTTCGGTTGATCTGCCGTTTTCGCCGATGTCCTTGAGATGGATTATCTCAACTCTGCCGCTGTGCTTTCTCATAAATCCGGCAGGATCGACACCCGCTACATGAGCCCAGCCCACATCGATCTCGCATAGCAGTGACGGGATCTCCCGTAATATCGCATCGAATATATACTCTCCGTCTATCTTTTCAAACTCGTGCGAATGGTTGTGGTATCCGACCCTCAATCCCTGCGGCTCAAGAACCTCGGCGGCATTCCTCAGTGTTGCTATAGCATTGCCGAGCTTTTCGGCATCGCCTGAGGGAAGCCCCGGACATACTATGTTCTTATTGCCGAGCTTTTTCTCAAAATCAGCCGCTTTTTGGGGATCGCCTACGTTTGTATGGGTAGAACAGGCAACAAGCCCCAATTTGTCAAGAGCTGCCTTAACATCTTCGGCAGTCTGCCCGTAATATCCGGCAAACTCAACCCCATCGTACCCCGCCTGCTTAACCCTCTCCAAAGTTCCGTAAAAATCCTTCTCCATCGCCTGTCTTACCGAGTATAACTGTATTCCTATTTTCATAATCATATCCTTCTTTCTATATCTTCGTTTCCTATATCTCGGGTATGGTAATCTCGATTTCACGCTCTGCATCGGATGATTTCACGATGCCGTCAAGGATGGCTTGGTTGTAGAGGATTTGGCTGGTGGGTACAGGAGCGGATCCGCCGTTTTTGACCGCCTCTACAAATGAACGTATCTTCTGATAGAAGAGACCGGGTCCGTTTTTGTTTATTATAGGCACGACCGTCTCGGTTCCGACACCTGCAACCTCGTGGTATATCTTCATAGGTCCGCCGACTGTACCCGCCCAATCGTTGGTAGAGGGTATGCGGAGAGCGCCCTTTGTTCCGAGAATGACGGTATCACCGGGTGTGTCGAGGTGCATTGCCCATGAAATGATAAAGTCGAGCTTTATGCCGCCCTCTAAGCGGACAAATGCCGCCGCAAAATCATCCACGCCGAATATGTCGGCATAATGAGCAGGTTTGCCCTCAGCCTTGAAATATTCGGGGTTCTTGCCGAAATAATCGAGCTTGTAACCCGAAACGGTCAGCGGTTTGGGATAACCGACGGCGTTGAGCACCATATCGAGCGAATAGCAGCCGATGTCTGCAAGCGCTCCGATAACTCCTGTGTCCTTTTGTATAAAGGATGTTCCGAACGGCGTGGGTATACCTCTGCGGCGTCCTCCGCCTGTTCTTATATAGTATACCTGTCCGAGTTCGCCTGATTCTACGATTTTCTTGACCATCTGCATATTAGCATCGAATCTGGGCTGGAATCCTACCGATACGATCTTGTTGTTTCTCTTTTCGGCGCGGACTATGTCGAGAGCTTCCTCAAGCGTTACACACATGGGTTTTTCCAAAAGAACATGAACTCCCTTGTCTAAAGCATAGACTGTACATTCTGCATGGGTGGCGTTGTATGTGCAGACACTCACAGCATCCAGTTTCTCTGCATCCAGCATGGATTTGTGATCGGGATAGAGTTTTACTCCATCGACTTCGAGCCTTTTGAAAAACGCCTCCGCCTTTCCGCTGATGAGATCAGCACCCGCAACTATTTCCACATCGGGCATCTTCTTATATTCCTTGACGTGTTCTGCGGCTATCCAGCCTGTACCTATGATTCCTACCCTCAGTTTTACCGACCCATCGATCGCCTTTTCTTTCGGACCTACGTTGTTTGGATTCAGTTTATCCATTTCGTGCATGATATTTATCCCCTTTTCATTCATTATTACGGTGTTTTTACAACACCTTTTTATTTGTATGAGTGCATTATACACCTTTAATACCCATTGTCAAGATGAATACGAAAAATAAAATATTTTTTTCTCCCGTTGCCCTCTCCGTCATGCTATGATGGCACGGTACACACAGGGGTGACGGACAATTGTAGCAGACCACCCCGTCAAACACTATCGCAACTTTGTTGCGAGTGTTTGCCACCCCTCCCCAGAGGGGAATTGGAAATTTTAGTATGCAAGCCA
>WRME01000018.1 GCA_009777275.1 Oscillospiraceae bacterium | reverse complement strand
CGGTCATCCCTACAGACCACCCCGCCCTCTCCGTCACGCCCTCTCCGTCATGCTAACGCATGACACCTCTCCCAAAGGGAGAGGCAAGGACACCCACAGAATTTGTATGAAATCACGGTACTCACAGGGGTGCAACTACAATTGACAATTTACAATGAACGATTGACAGTTACGGGGGCTTGAAATTATAGAAATCCAACTCTATTTTTGCCAGCAAATTTGCATTTACAATAATTGTCAATTGTACATTGTCAACTGTTAATTGTCCGTCACTCCCTTTGGGAGAACTGTCGGCGGCAACGCCGACTGAGAGGGCTGTAGGGATGACCGCCCTCGGTCATCCGTGGTTATCGCCGACTGAGAGGGCAACAATGTTGTAATATCGGCTGGTGCGGCTGATTTTACATATATTATTTAAAATAAAAGGAGATTTTTTATGTTAAACAAATTGACTGCTTTACGCAACAAAAAGGGCTTTACCCTTGTAGAAATCATCATCGTCCTCGTTATCGTCGCTATTCTTGTAGCGGCAACCATTCCGGCCATGATCGGATTTGTCAACAATGCCCGAGGACAAGCATTTTCGGCTGAAGCTCGTGTAGGTCTTAACGCCGCACAGGCTGTAGTTACCGAAATTACCGCAAGTGAGAGAGGAACTGTCGCTGCTAACGGCACAATCACATGGACATCTCCCGCTACAGGAGTTGCTCATTTATTAGCTCATCCCAATTTTGCACTGATGGTTCAAGATGTTGAGGGCGTTACCTATAATGATGCCGCACTTGCTGCTGATGATAATCCTTTCAGATCGATCACTGTTGATACCAATAACAACAGAGTAACAGGAATGGTTTACAGATCAGGAGCTTCGGGTAATGTGTGGTGGGTTAGAATTGTATCGGGAACAACAGAGGTTGTAAGAGGAAATGCAGCTACACCGCCTACCGATTGGAATATACCTGCAAATATATATGCTCCGTGAGCCTAATAATATTTTAACACACGAATGTTAGAAAACACGATACAATGCCGCTCCGCATCTTTGCGGGTGGGGAGCGGCATTCCGCACCTATTGGAGTTTGTATGGAGATATATATGCGGGTTATGCCCTTTGTGCTGTCGTTTGTTATCGGTCTTTGTATCGGCAGCTTTCTTAATGTTATTATATATCGGCTCCCTCGCAGGAGCTTTCTGTCCTCCTCTCGTTCCCGCTGTCCCGCCTGTTCGCATACTCTCGCACCATGGGAACTTGTCCCTGTCTTGAGCTGGCTGTTTCTGCGGGGTAAATGCCGCCGATGCGGCGTGAGTATATCGGTTCGCTATCCGATTACAGAGCTTGCGGCAGGGCTGATCGCCATTGCCTGTTGGATGCGGTTTGGGGTTGATCCCATGCTGATAATATCGTTCGGGGTGTCGGCGATACTCCTGGCAATCGCTCTTATCGATCACGACACCATGACCATTCCCGATTCGCTGATAATATCGCTTGTGCCGTTTGCCATTGCATCTGTGTGGGCGGCCGATATAACCGTAACCGCTCGGTTGATCGGTTTTTTTGCCGTAAGTATTCCCCTGCTTGCCATATCGCTGATAAAAAAAGACGCCTTCGGCGGCGGTGACATAAAGCTGACCGCCCTATGCGGGTTTTTGCTGGGATGGCAGAATATGTTTCTTGCCTTTTTTATATCACTGCTTTTGGGCGGAGGGTTGGCTGTCATTCTGCTGGGCAGCGGCAGGAGCAAGGCGGGAACTCATATGGCGTTCGGCCCGTTTTTGTGTATCGGGATAGCGGCGGCGCTCTTTTTCGGCAAAGAGATTGTCGGAATATATGTAGATACATTTTTTATTTAGAGGTAAATCATGCCTAATTTTTCTTATGTTGCTATTGATCTGCAGAATAACAAAATCAAGTCCTCCGCACTGGCGAAGGACGAAATTGAACTTAGAAAATTATTATCAGAACAAAAGCTTGTTTTGATTAAACATAAAGATACAGGAATGTCAAAAAGGGGAGTTCGGCTGAAATCCCGTGACTGTGCAGAGTTTTCACGGCGGCTTGCGGGAATGCTCTCGAGCGGGATAACCGCCGTCCGCGCCCTTGAGATACTGATGGATGACGAGGGGACGAAACCTACAGTCAGAGCCCTGTATGAGCGGCTGTACAGGGATGTAAACAAGGGCAGTACCCTTTCCGACGGAATGAGGATGCAGTCGGGCAGTTTTCCCGATCTGCTCATAAATATGTACGCATCAGGAGAGGCAAGCGGCAAGCTGGATTTTGTTGCCGAAAAGATGGCCGTCCACTATGATAAGGAGAGCAATCTCAACTCCAAGATAACATCGGCTATGATATATCCCGCCGTCCTGTTATCGGCTACTATCGTAGTCGTGTTTCTGCTCTTTACATTCATGCTCCCCGGCATATTCAATATGTTTGAGGATATGGAACTGCCTTTCGTTACCCGAATAATGATGGCGGTCAGCGATTTTATGCGGACACAGTGGCTCTGGGTTCTTATCGGCGTGCTGTCGGCTATAGCGGCCTTTCAGATATGCCTGAAGAATCACGGCTTTGTCGTCCGGTTCGACAAATTCAAGCTGCGAATCCCCGGTTTGGGCAGACTTTTAAAGACAATATTCACCGCTCGTTTTGCCCGAACATTGTCCTCGCTCTACTCAAGCGGCATACCCATGTTGAGCGCTCTTGAGATAAGCTCATCGGTTATCGGCAACAAATATATAGAGGATCAGTTCTCATCTGTGATAAAGGATGTGCGGAACGGACGTCCGCTGTCGGAATCTGTGCGTAAGGTTGACGGATTCAACCGCAAACTGTCGAGTACCATACTGATCGGGGAAGAATCCGGCCGTCTTGATGCCATGCTTGAATCGACCGCCGATACATTCGACCACGATGCAGATGCCGCAAGCATGAGCATAGTTCAGCTGATGCAGCCTGTAATGATAATTATTATGGCGGTTGTCGTTCTGATAGTCATGCTGTCGGTATTTCTTCCCTTGATGACCTTCTATCAAACGATGGGAAATAATATATAAGGAATTGTAGTATATGAAATCATCTGTATACATTTCATCTGAAAAGATCCGGGTTATCGGATACATCGGCTCAGGCAGCGGAATATCGGTGCAAAAGCACCTCTTCTATGACCTGCCTGAGGGTTCTGTCATCAGCGGAAAGATAACAAACGAAAGCAATGTTATCCAAGGTCTTATGTCGCTGAAATCTGAAAACTCCGACCTTTTTGAGGGGACGGAGCTTATCATTGACGGCAACTCGATTACGACCAAGATAATCGAGGTTCCCCGTCTGTCCAAAAAGCAATATTATCAGCTGATCAGGGATGATTTTTCAGACACGGCCGCCAATTTTTCCGAGCTTGTCTTCGACTACAGCCGAACAAGCGACAACGCCATACTGGGATGCGCCGCCGAAAGATCACTGATAGCGCAATACACGCAGGTCTTTAAAAACGCCGGAATATCGCTGAAATCAATAAGAATCGGCGTTGAGGCGCTGATAAAATACGCAGGTAGTACCGCCGAGCTAAAGGGCGGGAATTACCTGCTTAATGTTATTGATGGCTTTACCATGCTGTCGATGGTTTTTTCGGAGGGGGTCAATCTCTTTATGTCGAGAACCCGCCTGTACGGCGAGGACAGGAAGCGTGTGCTGCAGGGTGTGGTGCAGAATCTCTCGGGCATGAAACAGTTCACCCAGTCGGAAAATATCGGCAATATAGAAGACAGCTATTATCTGGGTCTCAGCCAATCTGAGGTTGATACCATAAGCGCCATGAATCCCTATTCTAATATAAAAATATCCGCTCTCAATCCCATGAGCGGCGGGGATATACCGCCCGAGGCACATTTTGCCTGCATAAACGCCATGGCGGGCGACAACAGGATCAATCTTATAGAGAGCATGAAAAACCTGGACAGGGCTAAAAGGAAAATCAAACCCGCCAACCTGAAGATTCCTGCCGCCGCTCTCTTTTTGGCTATTATAATATCACCCCTGATATATTCAGGCGTTCAGATCCTTGCTCTAAACGCAAAGATCAGCGAAATCAACCGATACCTCTTTAGCTCGGAAACGCTGGAAAAATCATACGAGATTGACACGGTCATATACGAAACAGCGGGACGGACCGCCGTAAAAAGACTGATAGACCAAAAAAACAGCGAACTTATGGACAGACCTCTGCTGACCAACTATATTCTCGATCTCGTAACAACCACCCGCTCTAACAGGGCTCAGGTTCTGAGAATCGAGTTTAACGAGATTCGGGGTGTTCTTAGGATAAACGCCCGTAGCAACAGCGAAACCGATGCGGGAATGTATGTAGAGGAACTCAAACAGAGCGAAAATATAAAGTCTGTGACATACACGGGGTACAGCGGCGACAGTGAGGGACGGTATGATTTTTCTATCGAAATACTCCTGACGTCCGAGAGAGAAAAACAGGAAATAGAAGAAGCAAAAGAAGAAATAATGGAGGTTGCGAGATAAATGTTTTCAAAACGGGAAAAGGTACTGATAACAATCGCTATCGCCCTTGCGTTGTCGTTCGGGTCGCTCTTTGCTGCCAAATACATGTTCGATCTTCTCGATAGCAAGGAGGAAAAACACGCAATAGCTCTCGCTGAAAAACTATATACAGAGACGAAGTTTGCCATCGAGGAAAACACCCGCCAAAGCAATCAGCGGGTCAAAGACGAGTTTGAAAATCTGAAAACCCTCTATCCTGTCTATGTTTCAAACGAAATCTCGATAGACCGTGTTCTTACCCGCCTTGTCACCGAAAACGGGCTTAGACCCACATCGCTGACCATGCCGCCCGACCCTGTTTTGTACAACAGCAATCTCAATCCCTATGCTCCTCCGTCACCTCCGAAAATGCCGAACCAAACCGACAATGCCGACAGCCCGAAAGAGCCGCCCGCAACGCCGCTGATGACAACCACCGCAAGCATGACTGTAGAGGGTAATTTCAATTCTCTAAAGCGATTGATAGATGCCGTTCACGACATAGACCATGTGCGGATAACACAGATGTCCTTTCCGGGCGGGATGGATTCGATAAATGTCCGAATATTGCTGGATTTTGAAATGACCATGCTCAATCCCGACAGTATAAATGATATTCTTTCCTAACTTGTTTTTTTAACCACGAAAATCACGAAAGACACGAAAAGAAAGGATAGTAAAAGATAGTATGGGGTATTTTTCACGAACAGAGATTTTGCTGGGTAAATCCGCTATGGATAGGCTTGCCGCCTCATCTGTGGCGATTTTTGGCTTAGGCGGGGTTGGTTCCTATGCCGCCGAGGCTATAGTAAGAAGCGGAATCGGCAGAATAGGTCTGATAGACGGCGACGTTGTTGACCCGACTAATATAAACCGCCAGCTCATCGCTACATCGAAAACCATAGGCAAACCAAAGGCCCTCCTTGTAAAAGAGAGGGCCTGCGAAATCAATCCTGATATAACAGCCGTTGCGTTTGAGATGTTTTACGCCGCCGACAACGCCGCCGAGCTCGATTTGACAGAATACGACTATATCATAGATGCCATAGACACGGTTGCGTCAAAACTGTTGCTTATACAAAACGCAAAGGCCGCAGGCGTGCCGATAATCAGCTGCATGGGTGCGGGCAACAAACTTGACCCGACAGCATTCCGCGCCGCCGACATTTACGATACTGCCGTCTGTCCTCTCGCCAAGGTCATGCGGCGTGAACTGAGGAAAGCGGGAATAGATTCGTTACGCGTGGTCTATTCGAGAGAGGAGCCGCAGCAATCCTCTGTACATGATACCAAACACTCAGGACGCCCGGCACCCGGCAGTACGGCGTTTGTGCCGCCCGCAGCAGGACTTCTGCTTGCAAGCGAAGTGGTGAAAGGGTTGATAATGGGGGACGGGGAAATACTTTTTAACCACGAAATACACTAAAACCACGAAAGGTTTATTTATGGTTTTTTATAAAAACATTTTTTAGGGGAACACTCACCCCAACCTATCCCTCAGTATCTCCCTTGCTATATTTGGGTTGCCGGAGCCGCCCATTCTTTTCATTACCTGTCCTATTAAAAACCCGAATGCTCTGTCTTTGCCCGAGTGATAATCAGACACGGCATCGGCATTATCGGCAAGAACTATATCTACCGTTTCCGATACAATCCTATCATCGCTAACCATCATCAGCCCGTTATCGGCGATGTATTTTTCGGGGTCGGTGTCGTCCGTAAAGACGGCCTCTATGGCGTCTTTATAAGCGCCCCTGTTTATTTTGCCTGCAACAACCAGCGACACAAGATAGGACAGCTTTTTGCTGTCTATATTCAGATCCTCAGGCAGAGTTGCGGTGCTGTTCATCAGCTGCATTATCACGCCTGTGATCAAATGCGCAGATTCTGTCGGCTCTCCCGTCTGATTTGACAGATCTTCAAACAGATCCGAAATGCTTTTGTGACCCGTAAGGACCGAGGTTTCATATTCAGACAGGGCGTAATCTCTCATATACCGCTCCCGTTTTTGATGAGCCAATTCAGGGAGGTCAGAACGAATACCCTCAATCCAGCGGTCGTCAATCTTTATAGGAAGCAGGTCGGGTTCGGGAAAATAGCGGTAATCCTGTGCGTTCTCTTTTGAACGCATACTGTAAGACTCACCCTTCTCGTCATCCCAGCGGCGTGTTTCTTGTGTGATATGACCGCCGTTTTCTAAGGTTTTAATCTGCCGCCCCGTTTCATATTCGATAGCCCGTCCGATAGCCTTGAATGAATTTAGGTTTTTCATCTCTGTGCGTATTCCCAACTCTTCACCCGGTCTTCGCACCGAAATATTAACATCGGCTCGCAGGGAACCCTCCTGCATCTTGCAGTCGCAAATATCAAGATAGAGCAGTGTCTCCCTAAGCTGCTCAAGATAGGCAAGAACCTCTTCCCCGCTGCGAAAATCAGGCTCGGTTACAATCTCAAGCAGCGGAACGCCGCATCGGTTGAAATCCATGTGTGTGCCGCTTTGCGGATCGTGTGTCAGCTTTCCCGCATCCTCTTCCATGTGTATTTCCCTGATTCCGATCTTTTTTTTCTCTCCGCCAACCGTTATTTCTATATTTCCGTTTCGGCAGATAGGCAGATAGAGCTGAGATACCTGATAGGCCTTGGGCAGATCGGGATAGAAGTAATTTTTGCGATCGAATCTGCACAAACGGGTGATCTCGCAATCGAGAGTAAGCCCAAGTTTGATCGCATACTCCACCACTGCTTTGTTCAGTCTTGGAAGAACCCCCGGCATCCCTGCGCATACAGGGCATACATGAGTGTTCGGCTGACCGCCGAATGAGGTTGTACAGCCGCAGAATATCTTCGATTTTGTTGAGAGTTCGGCGTGTACCTCAACCCCCATAACAACTTCCCAATTCATTTTTGATTCATTCCTTTTTGGTCGATTTTGCAAGGTGTGTGTCGATTTTGATAAACCCGCGCGGCATCTACCAGTTTTTTCTCCGAAAAGGCATCCCCGATCAGCTGAAATCCCACAGGCAATCCCTGCGGGTCAAATCCGCATGGCAACGCAACGGCGGGAAGTCCCGCCAGATTTACCGACACGGTATAAATATCACCCATATACATCTTGATAGGGTCGTCTATGTTTTGACCGATCTTGTATGCGGTGGTGGGTGCAACGGGGGAGAGTATCATATCATATTTTCGGAACAGACGGTCATATGCGTCTTTGATCAGCGCCCTTGCCTGCAGAGCCTTTTTATAATAAGCATCATAATATCCTGATGAAAGCACAAAGGAGCCGAGCATGATCCGTCTTTTTACCTCAATGCCGAATCCCTCACTGCGGGAAAGCCGATAGACCTCAGAGAGCGTCTTGGCATCATGGCTCCGATAGCCGTATTTAAGACCGTCGTACCGTGACAGGTTTGAGGATGCCTCGGCACAGGCGATGATATAGTAGGCATGAACCATATAATCGATCAGCGGCATTTCAAATTCTTCTATGTCTGCTCCGGCCTCACCGAGTTCTTTTGCCGCCGACAAAACCGATTCTTTCACACCATCGTCAATTCCTCCGCCAAAATAATTGCGGGGGATTCCGATTTTAACGCCGCTTAGGTCTTCGGCGTTGTTACATCCAAATTCAAAAGGTTGTTCGATAACACAGGTACTGTCCCTCTCGTCAGGCCCCGAAATGACCGAAAGCAGTGCGGCACAGTCGTCTATATTTGCCGCTATGGGTCCTATCTGGTCAAGAGACGAAGCATAGGCTATAAGCCCGTACCTTGAAACAGAGCCGTATGTCGGCTTTATACCCGTTACTCCGCAAAAAGAGCAGGGTTGGCGTATACTGCCGCCTGTATCCGAACCCAAGGCGAGCGGTACCTGTAATGATGCAACGGCGGCGGCGCTCCCGCCTGAAGATCCTCCCGCAACACGGTCGGTGTCCCACGGATTGCGGACAGCTCCGTATACCCCCGTTTCACTCGAACCGCCCATAGCAAATTCGTCCATGTTGAGTTTGCCTATAACGATCATTCCCGCCTGTTCGAGCCTGTCAACCACCGATGCGTTATAGACAGGAGTATATCCTCCCAGCATTTTGGATGCGCAGGATGTTTCGAGCTCGGCGGTAGATATATTATCCTTGATGGCTATCGGCACGCCCGCAAGCGGCGACAGAGATTCCCCTGTATCGATCCGTGCCTGAACCTCTTTGGCTCGAATCATGGCCTTTTCTCTGTTGTAATAGATAAAAGCGTTGTATTGGTCACCGTGATTCTCTATGCGACCCAAATATTCCTCTACGACATCGGCAACGCTGAGGGTTTTGTCCTTTATAGCTGCCGATAGCTCTAATGCGCTTGTGTATAACATCATATTCACCTGCTTTATTTGTAATATTCAACCCCGCCTGCAAAGAGCGGGAGATACTTGCCGCCGGGTATGTTTATTGCCGTATATTCACCATACCGTTCGGTATGCGCCATTTTTCCGAGTATTCGTCCGTTCGGACTGCATATACCCTCTACCGCCCAGACCGAACCGTTGGGGTTATGCCCCGTGTCCATAGACGGATTGCCGTCATAATCTGTATACTGAAATGCGATCTGACCCTGATTTTTCAGTTGCTCCAGCGCCTCTGCAGATGCCGTGAAACAGCCCTCACCGTGCGAAATCGGCTGGAGATAGACCTCGCCCGTGTTACACCGGGATAGCCACGGCGACATGACCGATGAAACACGGGTGCGGACATACTTCGACTGATGCCGCCCTATCCTGTTGAATGTCAGGGTAGGACAATCGGCAGTCATAGGCATTATCTTTCCGTATGGCAGAAGTCCCAACTTTATAAGCGCCTGGAATCCGTTGCATATGCCGAGAATAAGACCATCCCTGTTTTGCAGAAGATCGCAAACAGCATCGGTAAGACGGCCGCCCTTAAATAGAGAAACGATAAATTTGCCCGATCCGTCAGGCTCATCGCCTCCCGAAAATCCGCCCGGGAACACCAGCATCTGAGCGGATAGGATCGCATCCTCTAGCTCTGCAACCGAATCACGCAGCATATCGGGTGTCAGGTTTTTTATAAGCACAAATTCATATCTGCCGCCCGCCCGCTCGATTGCGGCGGCGGTGTCGTACTCACAGTTAGTTCCGGGAAAGACGGGAATGACCGCTTTCGGCCGGGCAAATCTTGTGCCGACATAGGGAGCAGCTCTTCTGTTATCGGTAATCATAGGAGCCTCTCCGCTATCTGCCGTTTTGGTGGGGAATACGCCCTCGAGAGTATCCTCCCATGCCGAGCGGAGTGTTTTGAGCGGTATCTCGTGTCGGACGAATGTGAGTGTCGGCAGGGTCTGTGTATATCCCAATAATCTGATGCCTTGAGATTCTTCTAACTCTTCTATCTCTTCACGGGCTTCAAATATAATCGAACCCCAATGTCTGTCTTGAGAATCGGATTCCGGATTTCCTATAAATCCGATCATATTACCGAGCGCCATCTTGATAATGCCGCCGTATACCCCGCCAGTTTCACACGCCCACGCCGACAGAACCCTGCCCGAATAGCATAGTGCTGTATATTTAGCCCACAGATTCTTTAGCGCCGCATAATCGGGAAGACCATCGGATGTCATGGGTGTTTCGAGCAGATATACGGGATTATACGGATTCTTAAATTCAGGACTTAGCAGTCTCTCTGCCCTTGCCGTTCCCGCCGCAAAAGAAATAAGGGTAGAGGGAACGTCCAAATCGCCGAAACTGCCCGACATAGAATCCTTGCCGCCTATTGCCGCCGTTCCCAACCCCATCTGTGCCGAAAAGGCGCCGAGCATGGCTGAAAACGGTCTGCCCCAACGGGCGGGACTGTCATTGAGACGGGGGAAAAACTCCTGAAGCGACAGATGTATGGTATCAAGACCAACTCCGATGGCTATAAGTTTGGCAACAGAGGTCACAACAGCATATGCAGACCCGGCAAAGGGGTCTGATTCGGTAAAATGCGGATCAAATCCATATGCCATGACCGATGCGGTTTTAGCTCCTGTTGCGGGCAGGAGCGCCGCCATAACCTGTGTCTCGGTCAGGGCGTGTTTCCCGCCGAATGGCATCAACACACTTGCGGCTCCTATAGAGCTGTCGAATCGCTCCACAAGCCCTTTTTGTGAGCAAAAGCCCAAATCAGCCGCAAGCCGCAAGAGGCTGTCAGCAGTCTGTTCCTGCCGTGATTCCCTATCGGGAGCGGCCGGAACATAGACCGACGAATACCGCTCTGCCCCGTTTGTATCTAAAAACTCTCTCTTTATATCTACTATTTTTTGACCTCGCCACATCATAACGAGACGTCTCTCGGCCGTTATTTTCGCGGCGGCTACCGCTTCGATGTTTTCGGATTCGGCGTGTTTTAGCAGGGCGGGAAGATCGCCCTCTGCAACCACCGCCGCCATGCGTTCCTGCGATTCTGAAATAGCAAGTTCGGTACCGCCCAGACCTTGATACTTGACGGGGATAATATCGAGATCTATCTCTACACCGTCGGCAAGTTCGCCGATGGCCACCGCCGCTCCTCCTGCTCCAAAATCGTTACAGCGTTTTATCAATGCCGTGACAGCAGGATTGCGGAAAAGCCGCTGGAGCTTGCGTTCTTCGGGGGCGTTGCCTTTCTGCACCTCGGATGCGCACTCGGATACCGTCCCTGCCCCATGGGTCTTAGATGAACCCGTGGCGCCGCCGATGCCGTCACGCCCTGTTCTCCCGCCCAGTATGACTACAACATCCCCTGCCGCAGGGGTATCACGGTAGACCCAAGACGCAGGCGCGGCGCCAACCACGGCTCCCGCCTCCAATCGCTTGGCGATGTAGCCGTCATGGTACAGCTCCCGCACATACCCTGTGGCAAGCCCTATCTGATTGCCGTATGAACTGAACCCCTCGGCCGCCGTGCGGGTGAGTTTTCGCTGAGGGAGTTTGCCGGGCAGGGTGTCTTTATAGGGTTTGCGGGGATCTCCTGCACCGCTGATTCTCATGCCCTGGTATACATATGCCCGTCCCGAAAGAGGGTCTCTGATCGCCCCGCCGATACAGGTAGATGCGCCGCCGAATGGCTCTATTTCGGTAGGGTGATTGTGGGTTTCGTTCTTAAAAAACAGCAGCCAGTCCTCACTGCCATGCTCAAATTCTGCATTTATACGCAGGGTGCAGGCGTTGTTTTCCTCCGACAGATCGAGCATGGGGAGTTTACCCTGCTTGCCAAGATGCCGCATGGCCGCCGTTGCCATATTCATAAGTGTAACGGGTCTGTCTCCGTTTGTTGATAAAAACAGATCATAGGCCTTTTGCACACGGCTGTCCTGAATCTCCGCCGATTCTATAACCGTGTTGAATGTTGTGTGTCTGCAATGGTCGGACCAGTAGGTATCAATAACCCTAAGCTCGGTCAGGGTCGGCAGACGATTTTCCTCAGCAAAGTATCTTTGTATCATAACAAGATCGTCCATAGACATTGCCAACCCAAGACTAACGCTCAGATCGCAGAGGCTGTCTCTGTCCATCTCGGTAAATCCGTCTATTACAGGAATGTCGTCCGGGACAATGCTGTCGGTTTCAAGCAGAGTTTCGGGCCTGTCGGCCGATGCCTCTCGGCACTCAAGCGGATTTATCAGATAATCCTTGATCCTGCATAGATCCCTGTCGTCAACACCGCCCAATGCGTAAACCTTGGCGGTACGGACAACCGGACGATGCCCGCCCAAAAGCATTTGGACAGATTGTTCGCAGGAATCCGCCCGAACATCAAACTGCCCGGGAATCGGCTCGACACAGAGCAGACGGGTGCCGTCGGGTAAGGCCGGCAGTTCTTGGTCATAGCAGAGATCGCTCATCGGCTGGCTCAAAATAACCGATACGACATCCTCCCATCTGTCACATGGCAGATTCTGCAGGTCATAGCGGTTGAATAACCGCAGGGTTATACCGTCAAGCCCCAAAACCTCCTCAAGTTCGGTCTGTACAGCATTTGCCGCAACATCGTGACCCTGCCGCTTTTCGGTGTAACAGCGGTAAACCTTTTGGATCATGCTATCCTCTCCTTTGCAGTGTTATACGGGATACTCCGCTGTCGGTAGCCGCTTTTGCTACCGCTTTTGCAACGGCATCGGCTACAGATTTGTCGTTAGCAACGGGTATGATATAGTCATAACAGAGCCGATCGTCTGTAACATGGTTGGCGATAGCCTCTGCTGCGGCTATCTTCATAGGCTCGTTTATATCGGAAGCATAGACATCCAGCGCTCCCCTGAATACTCCCGGAAAGGCGAGAACATTGTTGATCTGATTCGGAAAGTCGCTGCGGCCGGTTCCGATAACGGCGGCTCCGGCAGTCTTTGCTATATCCGGCATGATCTCAGGGATGGGATTTGCCATCGGGAATACGATGGGGTTGTCGTTCATGCTCCTTACCATAGATTCGGTTACGCATCCCGGGCCCGATAACCCGATAAAAAGATCGGTGCCCGCCATAACATCGGCAAGGCTTCCCTTGCGTTGATGTATGTTGGTTATCTCTGCGATCTTCTGTTTCTCCGGGTTCAGTCCCGATTGACCTGCATAAATCGCACCCTCTCTGTCGCAGATGATTATATTTTTTATGCCCGCATCGTATAGCAATCGAGCCGATGCGATTCCCGCCGCTCCTGCTCCGTTGATAACAACCGAAACGGTCTTTTGTTTTCCTGTCAAACGCAGAGCATTCAAGACAGCAGCCAGAGTGACTATAGCCGTTCCGTGCTGGTCATCATGGAAAATAGGAATATCGCAGCATTCTTTCAGTCTGCGTTCTATCTCAAAACAGCGGGGTGCTGATATGTCCTCAAGATTTATACCGCCAAAACTTCCCGCTAACATACTCACGGTCTTTACTATATCATCGACATCTTTTGACCCTATGCAGAGGGGGACGGCATCCACTCCGCCAAATTCTTTAAAAAGCACAGACTTGCCCTCCATAACAGGCATGGCGGCCCCGGGCCCTATGTCGCCCAGTCCCAGTACAGCGGTACCGTCGGTCACAACGGCGACCATATTAGCCCGCCTTGTCAGGGCGTAGCTCATGGCGGGATCCTTTTGTATGGCGAGACAGGGTTCGGCTACTCCCGGGGTATATGCCAAAGAGAGATCGTCGGCGGTGTTCAGCGGAACACGGCTGATCATCTCTATCTTGCCCTTCCATTCATAGTGTTTTTTCAGTGATACAGATGCGTAATCCATGCTTTACTCTCCTCTATACGCAGAAGATCGATCCAAGGTTCCGACAAAGCGGTTGAGAGCGAAGGAACGGTCTATCGCTCGTGTTACAAATGCCTTTGCGGTCTTTACGGCGCTTGCGGCATCCGCTCCTTTGGCAAGTTCGGCCGTTATTGCCGCCGCAAATGTGCATCCCGCTCCGTGGGTATAGGATGTGTCGATTCTTTGGCTCTCGAGAATCTCGACAGATTTGCCGTCATAGACAACATCCAGAGCGGTATTGCCGATTTTGCCGCCCTTTACAACGACATATCCAGCCCCTAAGTCTTTGATGATCTTGGCCGCTTGCTTCATATCCTCTGCTGTTTGTATCTTTATACCGCTGAGCTGAGACGCCTCGAAAACATTGGGCGTTACAACTGCGGCAAGAGGGAGCAGATTCTTTTTGTAGCAATCGGCGCTTTCGGGATTGAGGGGTTCTCCTGCGCCCTTGCATACCATAACAGGGTCTACAACCACCTTTTTGATCCCGCTGTTTTTTATTGCCCGCGCGGCAAGTTCTATGATTTCACTCGTTGGCAGCATACCTGTTTTGAGAGCATCTGCACCAATGCCGACAAGGGCTGTCTCTATCTGAGCCTCTATTGTATCGGCCGCTATCGGGAATACCTGATGGCTCCAGTCATTATGCGGATCCATCGCTACGATAACGGTCAGTGACGACATTCCGTATACACCAAGCTCCTGAAATGTCTTCAGATCCGCCTGTATCCCCGCTCCTCCGCTCGAATCCGATCCTGCTATAGTTAATGCTTTTTTCATATTCTTCCTCCTTTAATAAACATTTCGTGATTTTAGTGTATTTCGTGGTTTCCGAACCCGTCAATAGCAACAACAAGCGGCATATTGCGAACCGTGAGTTTATATATAGCCTCCGGTCCCAGATCGCCGAATGCAACACATTCTGCTGTCTCGACACAGAGCGACAGCAACGCTCCTGCTCCTCCGACTGCGGCAAAATAGATGCCTTTATGTCTGCGTATAGCCTCTATAACCTCTTGACTTCTCGGCCCTTTGCCTATCATAACCCGCAAACCCTTTTGTATCAAATCGGGCGAATAGGCATCCATGCGTGAGCTGGTGGTAGGGCCGATAGAACCTATGACCCGTCCGGGCGGTGCCGGACATGGTCCTGCGTAGTATATAGTCTGTCCGCATATATCAAATGGCAGCGGTTTGCCAGCCGATATTAGCTCGGTCATCCTCTTATGAGCCGCATCCCTGCCTGTGTATATAACCCCCGACAGCAGTATGCGGTCTCCTGCCTGTAGGCTTGTTATCACACTATCGGAGAGCGGTGATGTTACATTGATTTGTTTCAATATTATGCCTCCTATAACTCAACCGTCTGATGGCGGTTTGCATGACAGCCGATGTTGACCGCTACAGGCAATCCCGCAATATGCGTAGGATAGGTCAGGATATGCAGGGCAAGGGCGGTCGTTTTACCGCCGAATCCCGCAGGCCCGATAGACAGAGCGTTTATATGCGCAAGCAATTCTGATTCAAACTCCGCCCAGTAGGGGTCGGCATTGACCGATCCCACATCACGCAAAAGCGCCTGTTTAGCTAATATTGCCGCCTTTTCCATCGTCCCGCCGATCCCAACCCCCGCTATAATGGGCGGACATGGGCTTGCTCCTGCCGATTCTATAGTCTTTACAACAAACTCTTTTATACCCTCCGCACCGTCTGAGGGTTTGAGCATAGATACTCCGCTCATGTTCTCACTGCCGAATCCTTTGGGCGCTACGGTGATGCTCAACCTATCCCCCGGCACAAAATCATAGTGTATAACAGCGGGTGTGTTGTCATTCGTGTTTATGCGGTCGATGGGATCCTGCACAACGCTGTTTCTGAAATAGCCGTCACGGTATCCCTGTCTTACGCCTTGGTTGATAGCCTGGTTTATATCGCCGTTTACATGAATGTCTGAACCTATCCCGACAAACACAACCGCCATTCCGGTGTCTTGGCATATCGGCAGATTCTCTCGCTTGGCAATCACGGCATTCTCCAGAATAGTATCCAGCGCCCATTTTGCATTTGGCAGAGCTTCATCCTGCCGTGATCTATCAAGCGCATTATATATATCCTCGCCTACACAGGTGTTTGCCTTTATACATAGCTCTGCAACGGCTTGGGTTATGTCGATTGCTTCAACAATTCTCATCCTGCAAAAACCTTTCACCTTTTTGTATGGATTCCAAAACAGCATTCTCAGCAGGGCCTCCGACAATATTGCGGGAGTTTACACAGGTTTCGACAGATATTGCCTCGTATATGCTTTGGTCAAACACATCTGATATAGATCTAAACTCCTCAATCGTAAGCCGATCGAGAGCCTTGTCCTGCTCTATGGCATATACCACAAGCCGTCCGACAATCTCGTGTGCATCTCTAAAAGGCAGACCCTTTTTGACCAGCCAATCGGCCGCATCGGTGGCGTTTGTATATCCGCCCGATGCACTCTGCCGCATAGCGTCCCTGCGGAATGTCACACTGTCAATCATGCCGCAAAAGACCGATAGACAGGCCTTTGCCGTATCGGCGGCATCGAAAACCGCCTCTTTATCCTCCTGCATATCCTTGTTGTATGCAAGGGGTAACGACTTCATCATAGACAACAGCGCCATAAGACTACCGTAAACCCGCCCCGTCTTGCCCCGAATAAGTTCGGCCATATCGGGATTCTTCTTCTGCGGCATAATGGATGATCCTGTCGAGTAGCTGTCAGACATCTCTGCAAATCCGAAATCCTCGGAACACCACAGAATGAGTTCCTCGCAGAATCGGCTCAGATGGGTCATAACGATAGACAGACATGATACAAACTCTATGCAAAAATCCCTGTCTGAAACAGCGTCAAGACTGTTCTCGGTTATCCCTGCAAATCCCAGCCGCTCTCTAACAAATTCACGGTCGATGGGATAGGTTGTTGAGGCAAGGGCTCCTGAACCGAGCGGCATTTGATCCGCTCCGTCACGGCAGTTGCAAAGTCTTACATAATCTCGCCTAAACATATGAAAATATGCCATCATATGATGAGCAAGGGTGATCGGCTGCGCCTTTTGCAGGTGGGTGAATCCCGGCATGACGGTCTTTGTATGCTCCTTTGCCTTGGATAGCAGTGTCTTCATAACATCGGCAATCAGGGATTTTATTGTATCTGTCTCTTCTATCACATACATACGCATATCAAGAGCTACCTGATCATTCCTGCTTCTGCCTGTGTGCAGCTGTCTTCCTGCGTTTCCTATGCGAGATATTAACTCGGTCTCGACAAAGGAATGTATGTCCTCCGAATTTGTGTCTATGACTAATCTTCCGCTCTCGATGTCAGCCAGAATCTCTTTGAGAGCGGTCACGATACTGTCAGCATCAGACTGCGGTATAATATTTTGCCGTCCCAACATCTCGGCATGGGCGATACTGCCTGTTATATCCTGCCTGTATAACCGCCGATCAAAGGTTATGGATGAATGAAAGGCATTTGCCGCCTCGTTGGTTTGTCCGCTGAACCGTCCTCCCCATAGTTTCATATGGTAATATCTCCTTTGTTTTGGTCATAATGCTTTCTCATCAGCGCCCTAACCGTCAGCGGCAGGCTAAGGAGGTTTATAAATCCCTCGGCATCCTTGTGGTCGTATAGCTCTCCGGTTGTAAAGCTGGCAAGCTCTTTGTTATGCAGAGAATAGGGAGACCTTGTTCCGGCGGGTGTGACATTTCCCTTGTATAACTTGAGCTTTACCGATCCTGTCACGGGTTCCTGTGTTTTATCCACAAAGGCCGACAACGCCTCACGAAGCGGGGTGAACCACTCGCCCGTGTAAATAAGTTCTGCCAACTGATGCCCGACGATTGCCTTAAACACCTCGGTCTGTCGGTCAAGACACAGGCTCTCAAGCTCCTGGTGCGCCGCATATAGTATAGTTCCGCCGGGGGTTTCATACACACCACGAGACTTCATGCCTACAACACGGTTTTCGACTATGTCGGCAATCCCCACACCGTTTTTCCCGCCGATTTTGTTCAGCTCTTCCATAATAGCAACAGGCTCCAGCTCCTGCCCGTTTATTTTAACGGGTATGCCTTTGACAAAATCTATCTCCACATACTCGGGACTGTCGGGAGCCTTCTCAGGCGGCACCGTCAGCTGGAGAAGTTTGCTGTAATCAGGCTCGGTTTCGGGATCTTCAAGCTCTAATCCCTCATGGCTCAGATGCCATAGATTCTCGTCACGGCTATAGCTCTGCTCTACAGTCATGGGAACGGGGAGACCGCGCACCCGCAAAAACTCCATAGCATCCTCACGAGATTTTATATCCCATATACGCCATGGGGCAATGATGTTCAGCCATGGAGCAAACGCCTTTACCGTCAGTTCAAATCGGATCTGGTCATTGCCCTTTCCCGTTGCTCCGTGACATATAGCGTCTGCGTTTTCGGCAAGAGCGAGATCCACGAGCTTCTTTGCGATCAGCGGACGGGCAACAGAGGTTCCGAGAAGATACTTATTCTCGTAAACAGCATTTGCCTTGACCATCGGATATACAAAATCTGTCACAAACTCGTCCCTTGCGTTTATGATCTGCACCCTGTCGGCCCCTATCTTTGCCGCCTTTTGCCGAATCTCGTCATAATCACCGCACTGCCCCACATCTACACAGCAGGCAATGATTTCGCAGTCTTGGTATCTCTCCCGCAGCCACGGCACGATCACCGTTGTATCCAGACCGCCGGAATATGCCAGCACTATTTTTTTCGCCATTACTAAATTACCTCCAATTTTATTCTGTTTTATTCTACCGTCTTTGGTGCGATGAACATTCTGTCATCGGCCGACGGTGCGTTTTTCAGTATCAATTCCCGCTCAAACGAAACACCCTCTATATCTTCCCGAAATGCGTTTAGGTTATCAAACGGATGGCTCAGTTCACGGGTGTTTTCGGTATCAAGACTTTCGAGTATCTTCATGCCGTCCAGGATTTTTTCGAGATCTGCCGAAAGCCGCCGCTTCTCTGATTCCGAGAGCGTGAGACAGGACAGGTCCTCTAAATATGTGATAAGTTTATCGTCTATTTGCATAGATCGTTCCCTCCCAACAAAAAAGAAGTCCACCGACAAATCGGGAAAACCCAATAGCCGATAAACATCTTTGTTTATCTTATGTCATATTAACATACATTTATCCGCCTGTCAACCCCTGTGCAAAATTTTCCATGGCTTGTATGACATCCGCTTTGTTACCGAAGGCCGACAAGCGGAAAAATCCCTCACCGTTTGCCCCGAATCCTGCTCCGGGAGTTCCGGCGACATTGGCAGTCTTGAGCAGATAATCGAAAAACTCCCACGATGACATTCCTCCTGGGCATCTGAGCCATATGTAGGGCGAATTTTGCCCGCCTGTGTGCCATATGCCGAGTTTTGTCAGGGTTTTAGCGATTATGTCTGCGTTTTGCAGATAATAGTCCACCTGTTCTCTCGTCTGCCTCTGCCCCTCATCGGTAAATACAGCCTCTGCACCCCGCTGGATAATATACGGAACACCGTTGAACTTGGTTGTTTGTCTCCTCAGCCACAGACTGTTCAGAGCCGTTCCCTCTCGTATAAGCTCCTGCGGAACAACGGTGTATCCGCATCTTGTACCGGTAAATCCCGCTGTTTTGGATAACGAACCGATTTCAACTGCGCATTTTTTCGCACCATCGATCTGATAAATGCTTGACGGCAAATCCTCATCCCGAACGAACGCCTCATATGCGTTGTCGAAGAGTATGACGGCATCCTTTGCAAGGGCATAGCAGACCCATTCTTCAAGCTGATTTTTGCTATAGACCGCTCCGGTCGGATTGTTGGGGGAGCATAGATAGATTATGTCCGCTTTTGTGTTTTTGTCCGGCATTGGCAGAAAACCGTTGTCGGCGTTCCCATTCATATAAACGATCTGCCGTCCTGCCATGATGTTGGTGTCTACATACACAGGATAGACAGGGTCGGGAATCAGCACAGTGTTGTCCTTGGCAAAGATGTCAAGAATGTTGCCGAGATCGCTCTTTGCCCCATCGCTGACAAAGACCTCATCATTGCTCAGCGTTACCCCCTTTTTGCCGTAATAGCCGCATATCGCCTGCCGCAAAAACTCATAACCCTGCTCCTCACCGTATCCCCGAAAGGTTTCGGCGCTGCTCATTTCCGACACAGCCTCACGCATAGCATCGGTCACCGACCGAGAGAGCGGCAGAGTGACATCACCGATTCCCAGACGGATTATCTTCCTATCGGGATTTTTGACCGAATACTCCTTTATTTTTTTGGCGATTCCCGAAAACAAATAACTCTCCTTGAGCCGCAAATAATGCCTGTTGATCTTCACGAATTTCCCTCCTGTTTGCTTTTTATTCTTTTTTAACCACGAAATACACAAAAACCACGAAACGCCCTCTCAGTCGGCGTTACCGCCGACAGCTCTCCCAAAGGGAGAGCCAAGGTGACGGACAATTAACAGTTGATAATGTACAATTTATAATTTTACGGGGGGTAACCACGAAATACACAAAAAACACGAAAGGTTTATTAAGGACGGTATGCACAGGGGTGCGTCCCCTACTATAATTTCAAGCCCCCGTAACTGTACATTGTACATTGTCAACTGTCAATTGTATCGTGACCACCCCGTCAAACACTATCGCAACTTTGTTGCGAGTGTTTGCCACCCCTCCCCAGAGGGGAATTGGAAATTATAGTATGCAAGCCCCTATTCCCCTCTGGGGAG
>WRME01000017.1 GCA_009777275.1 Oscillospiraceae bacterium | reverse complement strand
TATTTATAATTTCAAGCCCCCGTAACTGTCCATTGTTCATTGTAAATTGTTAATTGTCCGTCATTCCCCTCTGGGGAGGGGTGCCGCCGCAGCGGCGGGGTGGTCTGCTACATGGTGCCCTCGCAAGGGCGGGTGTTTTTTCATTTCTGCATTCTGCATTCTTAATTCTGCATTGATATAACTGTCAATTGTACATTGTCAACTGTTAATTGTCATCGCCCACTTTAGATATGCCGTGATTTCATCGCAGAGTTTGCTGAAGACGGGTGCGGCGGCCGAGTTTCCGGACGGGCCGTCTTCAACCAGCACGGTAATGGCATAGATAGGCTGATCGGCGGGAAAAAACCCCGAAAACCACGCCCGATAGACCTCCCCGCCGTCATCCCTGTAGAGCCCCGTCTGTGCCGTTCCCGTCTTCCCTCCTGCCGTAACCGTTTGCGGCTTGGCGTTTTGACCCTGAGCATCCATAACGGCGGCCGTTAGCATCTGCTTTAGTCTGCTTGCCGTCTCGGCACTCATCACGGTCACGGAATTGCTATCTGTGTCTGTGCTGTCTATATTAACCCCGTCTGTAGTAGTCCCCTTTACCAGCGTCGGCGGCATATACCGTCCCCCGCTGATGACGGCTGACAATGCGCTGTTTATCTGCAATGGAGTAGCAAGGAGTTTGCCCTGACCGAATGACATATTAGCAAACTCACCGCTCGAACGAAGGTCGTTCATAGAGGGCAGGTATCCCGCAGAATCACGGATATACGGAGCAAGAAGGGTGTACTTGCCAAACCCCATGTCCGAAGCTGTCTGACTTATCCTCGATGCTCCTGCCAATCGGGCAATCTCGATAAAATAGGTATTACAACTGCTCCTGACCGCTCCGCTCATATCGAGATTCCCGCATCCTCCCAGATTGTGACATCTGAACTCGTGTCCGTCCACGGTCATTCTCCCTGCACAGTAAAAGGCGGTTTCGGGTGAGATTCCGCTCTCAAGCGCCGCCGCCGATGTTACCGTCTTGAAGACAGACCCGACTGCATAGGGCAGTAATGCTCTGTTGATCATAGGGGTGTTGACGGTGTCATTGACACTCACAGCCAGATTGTTGGGGTCAAGAAGCGGAAAGCTCGCCATGGCCGCTATCTCCCCTGTCTGCGGGTCGCTTATCACCACCGCTCCCCTATCTATCATTCTTCCGCCGATTCGCTCGGCAATTGATTGTATTCCCCTGTCTATAGTCAAGACAACGCCGCTATTCCCGCCATTCTCGCCCGTCACCGAGATCTCGCCGCCCTTAACCATTCTCCCCCAGGCATCAACCGTGAAGGATACCGATCTTCTTGTCCTATGCTCGTTCAAGAACTCGTCAAAGGCAAGCTCTATGCCTGTAATGCCGTTGGTTTTCTCAGGATTCAGGTATCCTATGATATGAGCGGCAGGCTGATTGTCCGAATAGCGTGAGGATTTTTTGAACGCCACGATACTGCCGTTACCGCTGTAGGGTGAGTTTATATCCATCAAAAAAGGACGCCGCTGCCGCAGTTTTGCCGATATTTCGTTAAAACTCAATCCGCTCAGTCTCATGGCATCATCGGCTACCCGCTCATCCGGCATAACGATAGCGCAATAGGACTCCGCAGTATCTACAAGAGGCAGCATATTCCTGTCATAGATAGCGGCTCGCTGTTCGCTTACGGTAATGGTGTAATGCCCCTGCCTACTTGCGGCTTCTATCAGCCGTGACGAGCCGGAAAGATAGCCAAGCCTGCCAACCATACCAAAAAAGCCCGCCATCAGCACTGCAAAAAAAATAATCAGACGTTTCGCCATAATACAACCCCCCAATGATATATAAGTATTGGGGGGTTTGTTTGCGGATATTCAGACCCCGTTATAAAAACAGCGGTTTACTGCCCGATAAAAAATCTTCTAAACTCAGATTTGTGCTGCCGATGACAAGAGAAAGAGCTTGGGGATATTGCTGCTTGAAAACAAGACCTCCGCCGGTGTTTTTTACCCTTCCGCTCTTGACCTCAAGGGCGGTTACCTGATTGCCTTTTTTTATAACAAAATCCACCTCAAAATTGCGTTCACGCCACCAATATACCTCAAAACCCTCCTCCTTGCCCCTTGCTAATAAATATGCGCCGACTGCGCTTTCTGCAAGTCTGCCTTTATCGGTGGGGTTGTCGAGAAACCGCCGTCTGTTGGTGCCGTCTGCATATGTCATAAGCGAGGTGTCGTATACCATAAATCGAGGGGAACTTTTTCGGGTGCGAATTTGATTGCCGGAATAATTTTTAAGCCCCGTCAGCATATTCGCCTTACCGAGAAGGTCGAGATAGTGCGCTAATGTCACCGTGTTCCCTGCATCTTGAAGCTGTCCGAGCATTTTTGTATAAGACAGTTCCTGTGCACTGTATCCTGAGCCGAGCATAAAGAGAGAACGGAGCAGGGCGGGTTTTCTAACCTCCTCCATCATAAGAATATCCTGAGATATGGTAGGCTCTACAATAGATGCCCCTATATAGCGAGCCCAGCGGCTTTCATCTTTGATAAGTGCAGCGGCACCCGGATAACCGCCGAAAAATAAAAAATCATCAAGATTGTATCCAAACGCCTCTTTACATTCAGTATAGCTCCAATGTGGGGAATAGAGTATCTCAAATCGTCCCATCAAAGATTCGGTAAGTCCTTTTTGGAGCAAAAGTGAAGATGAGCCTGTGAGTATCACCTTGAGATCTGAACCCGTTCTATTATCTTCATCCCAAAGAAGTTTGACAATAGATGACCATCCTTTGATTTTTTGTATTTCGTCAATCACAAGAATCGCCTCGCCCGATTTAGCAAGAAGACGAGCCTGCTGCCATTCGTTTCTTAGCCATTCTGCCGAATTAAGGCTCGGATCATCTGCACTTACAAAATGCGTCTGCAGGTTTAGCTCTTCTAAAGCTTGCAGTACGGCGGTTGTTTTTCCCGTTTGTCTTGGACCTACAACAATCTGCATAAATCGGCGCGGCTCATTTAACCTCTCGGTTATCTGTTTTACCAATTTTCTTTTATACATAAAACTCCTCCTGTTTACTCAGTATGTTTTACAATTTACTCAATACGATTTAATATTTACTCATTATAATGAGTAAATATAGATTTGTCAAGGTACGATTGACAATTTTTTTAACCACGAAATACACAAAAATCACGAAAAGGGAAAAACACCCCGTCAGTGATAACCACGGATGACCGCCCTCGGTCATCCGTGGTTATTGCGGATCGCTGTCAAAAGGTAATGCGGGTGTTTTCCACAAAAATATTCATTTATTTTTCATATACAAGACTGAGGAAATGTGCTATAATATATAATGTATAAAACAAATCGAGAGAGTGATTTATTTGAAATCGAGGATACTTGCTATATTAACAGCGCTTGTGATTCTTCTGCAATTTGCCGCTTGCGGTAAGGGACGGTCTGTGATCAAGGATGAGATTGAAGACGAATCAACCTGCACAAGCTCTCAAGAATCGGAGCCGGAAGAATCCGACCAGCCTGATCCGCCCCCCGATGATACCAAGACCAAGCAATCTGAATCGTCCGGCAGTTGGTCGAGCGGAGCGGTAAATGTTCCCATAGAAAACACCCCGCCGGAGAATCCGCCCGTGCATCCTCCCGATTCTCTCAATCCATCTACAGTCTTTACGCCTTTGGCTGCCTCTTCCTATTGGTGCTATAACCAACTCACCTCTAACGGGCAGAGGGAGGCATACAACATAATAAACAACACTGTGCTGAACATGACCGAGGGGCTTGTCGAGCTTCCGGTAAAAAGCACGCATGATCTAATCATTGCATACACCGCCGTCAGAAACGATTTCCCTCAGTATTTTTGGATGCCGAGTAAATATCTCTATGGCGTGAATCCGAATGGAAACATCAGCATAATAATCAAGGGCGACGGGAAAAACCCCAATCAAGCGGGACAGGATTACAACTGCTCGGTAGAGGAGAGAAACTCTCTTCTCGCTCAGCAGAATCAGGCTATATCAGAGGCTATAGCTTTTCTCGGCGGGGAGAGGGATCAGTATACCATAGAGCTTATGCTGCACGACTGGCTTCTTGGCAGGGTGTCCTATAACCATGGAGCAAATCCATATACAGACTATACTGCTCTGGGGGCATTGGTGACGGGGCAGGCGGTCTGCGAGGGATACGCAAGAGCCTTTCAGCTTTTGTTGTATAACGTAGGTATCGAATCTACCTTGGTTGTCGGTTCGTCCCGAAACGAGCCGCATATGTGGAATATAGCCCGTATAGACGGACAGTGGTATAATGTTGATACTACCTGGAACGATGGCGAACGCATATCCCATACCTATTTTAACCAGACCGATGCTTTTATGCAGCAGGATCATTTCTTTGAACAGAATCTGTCACAGGTTGCCGATGCCGATGCTGTTGAGCTGTTTAATTTTAACCTGCCCTCCTGCGCCTCTGTTGCGGCCAACTATGGCAGAAGAAACAATGTCCATATATCTAATGATGAAGAATTTAAAACCCTTATAGCAAACGGTATAGTAAATGCCATTAATTCAGGGCTTGGTCATGCGGAGTTTGTCCTTGATCACAATTACAGAGCATATCCCAATGTGTCGGCTGTACTGAGTGCCGCCAACCAGATGGGATGTTTCGCCTCGGCTAATGCGAGGGTTGCTCCGGGCAGTCAGATATACGGAAACATCGGCATATCGGGTAAGGGCAGTGAGGTGGGATATATAATAGGCTTCACCCTGTATTGGTAGGTATTGTATGAATAGATTAACCGATATTTCTCATATAAAATCCCTGCTTAGCCGTCATGGATTTAATTTCAGCAAAACCTTGGGGCAGAATTTTTTGATAAACCCCGCTGTCTGTCCAAAGATGATCGAGGCAGGAGGAATCACGCCCGAAACAAACGTTATCGAGATAGGTGCAGGTATAGGAACGCTGACATACGAGCTGTCCCGCAGGGCGAAAAAGGTTGTTTCGATCGAGATAGACAAGAAACTTATGCCCGTTTTGGATGAAACATTGAGCGATTGCGGCAATGTTAAGATAATCAGCGGCGATGTGCTGAAACTGGATCTGCCCCGCATTATCGCCCAAGAGTTTGACGGAGAGGTTGCGGTCTGCGCTAATCTCCCCTACTACATCACCTCCCCTGTTATCATGGCCTTGTTAGAGCAGCGGCTCCCGCTCAAATCTATAACCGTTATGGTGCAGAAGGAGGCGGCAGTCAGGATAACGGCGGCTCCCGGGACAAAAGAAGCGGGCGCTATAAGCTATGCGGTAAACTACTACGGCCATCCCAAGCTGATGTTTAACATATCGCCCGGATCCTTTATGCCTGCTCCAAAGGTCAACAGCGCTGTTATCAGACTGATTCCCCGATCGGGTGAATCTGCCTATACCGATGTAAATGACCAAAGACTGCTCTTTTCTCTGATAAAGGCGGGGTTCGCTACCCGAAGAAAGCAGCTGGTCAATTGCCTTCCATCCCTGCTCGGCATGACAAAGACCGAGTTTTCAGACCTGCTCTCAGCTTTGGGTCTCAACCCCAACTGCCGTGCCGAAGAACTCTCTTTAGAGGATTTTATTAGAATCGCAAACCATAACAAAGGAATGATATAATGCTTATTACAGGCGGTAAAATCTATACAATGGAATCGGGTATAATCGATAACGGTTATATCAGTATTGATGGCGGGAAGATTATTGCAGTCGGTGATGGTTCAGACTGCCCTCGGAACAGTGATGTGATTGATGTGTCGGGGAAAATCGTGATGCCGGGATTTATAGACCCCCACTGTCATATCGGTATGTGGGGCGATTCCATAGGAATCGAGAGCGCCGACGGTAACGAGGACACCGATCCCATAACACCCCATCTGCGAGCCATAGATTCGATCAATCCGCTCGACCGCTATTTTGGCGACGCCCTGCGGCACGGCATAACCGCCGTTGTGACAGGCCCGGGAAGTTCCAACGCAATAGCAGGACAGTTTGCCGCCATGAGTACATATGGCAAAAAGGCCGATGACATGGTCATAAAGCTCAATGCCGGAACAAAGTTCTCCCTCGGTGAAAATCCTAAGTCCACCTATGACGAAAAGGGTCAGCCGCCGGTAACCCGTATGGCTATAGCGGCTCTGATACGGGAGCAGTTGTTTAAGGCGCAAAAATATATGGACGAAAAAGAGCCTGAGTTTGACATGAAATGCGAATCGCTGATACCATTGCTCAAGAGGGAGACCAAGGCGTTTTTCCATGCGCACCGTGCCGATGATATATTCACCGCCCTGAGAATATCGCGTGAGTTTGATCTCGACCCCGTTCTCATCCATGCTACAGAGGGTCATCTTGTAGCCGATGAACTTGCGGAACTTGCGGTTATATCAGGCCCGCTCGTATGTGATCGATGCAAGCCTGAACTGGCGGGTCAGAGCCTGCTCTGTCCCTCTGTCTTAGCCAATAGCGGAGCCACAGTCGCCTGTTGCACCGACCATCCCGAACTGCCGATACAGTTCCTATGGCTGGAGTGTAAACTCCTTACCGAAAATGGATTCAGTTTTTACGATGCTCTCAAAACCATAACCATAACGGCGGCCGAGGTCTGCGGAATAGCAGACACAGTCGGTTCTATAGCGGCGGGAAAGCGTGCCGACATTGTTGTTTGGAGCGAAAATGAGCTGTCAAAAATCATGCCCTCCCCCGATATTGTGATAGTCGGCGGGAAAATATCGTCATAATTTACACTTGGCTCGAATATCTTGTACAAGAGAATATATTCTGACAAAGGAATGGTCACATATGAAGAATAATGTCATAACCGAAAAATCCGATACACTAAAGCACCTGCTGCAGATTCTTATAAGCTCTGCTATCGGGATAGCCGCCATCTTCGTCCTCTTTATAGCCTTTGCTCTGCTCATGGCGGGACGCAGTATACCGCTGTCGATAATCTCTACCCTTACCGTTGTTGCGGCATCGGCGGGAGGGGTTGCGGCCGGAATCGTCTGCGGCAGGCTGGCGGGCAAGAAAGGAATGTTGTTCGGCGCTGTCTGCGGGGTTGTAATTAGCCTCACCCTGCTAATCGCAGGGGCGATAACATTCGGAACCGAGGCTCAGAGTACGGCCTTTATAAAGTTCATCGCTATAGTCGTATCAGGAATCATAGGCGGGGTAATAGGCGTGAATCGGAAGTGACGAACAATTGACAGTTGACAATGGACAATTGACAGTTACGGGGGCTTGTAATTACAAGCCCCCGTTGCCGTTGCCCTCCCTATACACACTCGGTGATGCTCCGTATTTCTTTTTGAACATCTTTGAGAAGTTGTATATATCGTTGTAGCCTGAATTTATGGCGGCGTCGGTGACGCTGTATCTGTGTTTTGTCAGCAGCTCTGCTGCTTTGGTCAGACGTATTTCGGATAGATATTTATAGGGGGTTACCCCCATATGCCTGCTGAACACAGAGATGAAATAGCTTCGGCTGATGTTCAGATAGGATGCAATCTGCTCAATCGTTATGGGATAGATGTAGTTGATTCTGATATAGTTGGCGGCATGGTTTACGATGCTCTCCAATACGCTTATCGAGGTCGCTTCCGACTGCACAAGGGCCGATAGAATCTCAAACACCTTGCTGCATATAAACAGATTCAGGCTCTGTGCGGTTTTGTTGGTGCTGTTTAATGCCCTAAAGAGATAGTCCACCTGAGCGTTCTCGATCACATAGCTTGTTTGCAGCAATGGTATGTCAAAATTTATTTCAAAACCCACCCAGCTGTAATGCCATGGGTCGTCTGGGTTAGGTATATAACTCACCTGCTCATAGGGATGTATGATGAACATCTGACCTTTGCCGATGGTATAAACCTGATTGTTCGCCCTGTATTCACCCCCGCCCGAATGTACATAATGGAGCAGATAATGCCCCCGCAGAGACGAGACCTCCTCCTTATCGGGCATACATTTTTCCTCGCCGCACTCGATGGGGTTGATGTCCTTAAAATTTGGCCCTACCATATGAATCCGCTTTTCTGCCCTCATACCCTACCCTCCTCGCAACAACATTTTTGACAAACGATATAATAACAATTCACAAGGATAATTGATAAATAGTTGCGAATAAATAACATTGCACTTTGACAGCAATGATTATATAATTATTGTATAGAAGATTTGACATAATGTCAATCGTTTGTACAATTTTTTTATGGAGGTAATCATTATGAAGACGAACAAGTTTTTATCAATCCTTTTGGCGGGCGCTATATTGCTGTCGAATGTAACGGCGGTTCTCTTTCCCGCATCGGCGGACAGTCTCGGCGATCCGTGGAGCTACACCGCAGACTGGCCCGAGATGGAGACCATCAGCAGATTAGAGACGGGACAAACCTACTTTGTCCATGACGAATGGACAGGCAGTGTGCGGGGAGACGGCCTAAAAACAGCCGAGATTTTCGGCATAAACCGTGAGGATGCCCGTGCTTCTGAAACTCTGATCCACACCTCCGTGGAACTGGCCAAGGATGCGGCAATCAACTACAAGCCCGAAAACTCTCCCTACTATCAGCTTTTGACGGGCGAAGAAGAGGACTGGGATCTGACCGTCTTTAAAAATTACGACATAGCCAAAACAAACGGGATTGCCGATAATTTTTACAAGACCGATTACACCGGCGTGACCAGTCATCCCTATATCGGCACGGGGGATGTTTCCTCCTTTCATGCCGAAAACACAAACTGGTCTACCGCAAGCAAAACAATAGGATGGCGTTCGGTAACACTTCCCGCAAGCTGGCAGACACAGGGGTTCGACTTCCCTATCTATGTAAACACCAGGATGCCATGGAGCGGAGGAGCCTACGGCAATCCCAATGACATAAGGGTTCCGGGCGTGCCTATGGTTACAAATCCCGTGGGATTCTACCGTCATACATTCGACATAAATCCGGAGCTTATTAGCAATAACAAGAAGGTATACATAACCTTTGCGGGGGTTGAGTCGGCCATGTATCTCTACATAAACGGACATGAGGTGGGTTATACCGAAAACTCCTTTGATGCCCACACCTTTGACATTACCCCTTTCCTGACTGCCAATGGCAAGGACAACCTCCTTGCCGCACGGGTTCACCGCTGGTGTTCGGGAAGTTGGATCGAAGATCAGGATTTTCTTAGATTAGCGGGAATCTTCCGTGATGTTTATCTCCATTCCGCTCCTGCCGTTGCTATTCGTGACTATTGGGTCACAACCGAGCTTGATGAGGATTTTGTCAACGCCGATCTAAGGCTCAATCTCGACATATCCAATATGAGCGACGGTGATGTGTCAGACTTTGGCGTAGATGTAAAGTTGTTCGATGCCGATGGCGTCGATATTTTCGAGCAAAGCCCAATGAGAGCCGATGTTCCGAAAATACCCTCGGGAGAGCGTCTGTGGCCGCAGACAGACATACTTGACCCGCAGACAACCGCCTATGACAACAGGGATGGTCTGAAACTTGAGCGGCATATTACCGCCCCGCACCTATGGTCGGACGAAGACCCCTATCTCTATACTCTGGTGATAACCCTATATGATAAAATCGGGGGCAGGCATTTCGGCAGTCTTTCTCAGCAGCTGGGATTCAGAGAGATCACCTTTACCAAAACCGCCGTTTCGGACGATGGCAGGTATGATGTCCTGACCACCGAATACGAGCAGATCAAAATAAACGGAAAACCCTTGATTATCAAGGGCGCCAACCGCCATGACAACGATGCCTTTAAGGGACGGTATGTGTCCAAAGAACTCTACGAAAAAGACATGAAACTGCTCAAACTAAATAACTTTAACGCTCTTCGCACAGCCCATTATCCTAATGATAATTATCTATACTACCTCGCCGACAAATACGGGATTTTCGTAATGGCTGAGGCTAACATGGAGAGCCATGCCATGGAGGGTCTGCCGGGTGATGCAGGCAACCCGAATAATGTCCACGCCCCTGCAAACGACAGTGACGAGCTGTTCAGTCATATGTATACAGCATACAAAGACCGTCTGATCGCAAACATGGAGGCTCGTAAAAACCGCACATCGGTGCTTATCTGGTCGCTCGGCAACGAGTGTGGAATCACACCCGGCAGTAAAGCTCTGCAACGCTCGATGCAGGAGGTGGTTCGTCCGTTTGATCCGACACGTCCCATAAGCTATGAGCGTTTGAGGGGTATGGGCGGGGTTGATATAAAATCATCATTCTATCCCTCCCCCGGCGACATTGCCTCAAACTTTGGCTCGGCTCCCAACAATATGCCCTATATCGCTCTCGAGTATTCACACGGACGGGGCAACGGCTCAGGGTTTTTCGCAGAATACTGGGAGGTCTTCCGTGAACATGACAATCTTATGGGCGGATTTATCTGGGATTATATCGACACATCTATCTCAACCCCGCTGCCGGAAGTGATCATAACCGACTTTGTAGAGGCCGACAAGGGCGTCAACAATCTCAGAGGTATACTCAGGGAGGGAGCCATAGTTGACAACCCCGACAGTCCCGGTGAAAAGGTCTTGGACGGTATTCTCGATTTTGCGGGAAGCAGCCTCAAGTTCAACGAGGTATTAAGCGGAACAAACTCATTTACAATGGAGGTATATTTTAAGTATCGGGACAGTGCACTTATCCCTGACCGTCCCGGCAATCAGCAGAATTTTAACATGATTATGGGTAAAGGCGACAGACAAATATCGCTGAGAACGGCCGACAACAACGGTATCGATGTAGTCGCCCACTCGGATGGAGGCTGGAGACCGCATCAATACAGATCACTGCCCTCAGCACTTATCGGCAACTGGCATCATCTTGCCGTTACCTTTGACCATACCGCCACGGGATCTGCCGCCGACCGAAAGATCGCCGCCTATCTAAACGGATCTCCGCTGAATCTTGCCAACGATCCGACTGTGTTTGATACACTATCGGTCTCTACCGATGACTTTGCCCTGAATTTTTGCACAGAAACAAAACGCAAGGGTAATAATCTTATAAGCACGGCAAGGATATATAACAGAGCCTTGTCTCCGACCGAAATAGAATCACAGCGGCAGTCGATCCTCGGCAAGACCGCACCCCCGATAGGCCCTGACAGCGACAATGTCTTTATGTGGATCGATTTCAACCAATACAACGACATTCTCTTGCCCGACAGACATGTTTGGGATTTTTACGACTATCTAACCGAATATCACAGACAGAAAGGCAATGCCGACAAGGTTGCGATATACGAGCCTATGGCGGGACGATATTACGGCTACGGCGGCAACTGGAACGACACCCCCAACGACAGCGACAACTGTGCCAACGGCGTACTGCTGGTTGACCGCACCCCCAACCCCGATATGCAGGAGATCAAGTATGTCCATCAAAGCGTGTGGTTCAGCGCCACCCAAAGAATGCTCGAACAGAGACAGGTGCAGGTGTATAATGAATATAAGTTTTTAAACACCAAGGATACCCACAGTTTTAAATGGGAGCTTGTTGAGGACGGCAGTGTGCTGGATTCGGGAATACTGTCGGGAGATGCGATCGATACGCCTCCCGAGGGAACGGCCGCTATTACCGTACCCTTCACCATGCCCGCCGAGCTAAAGGAAAACGGTGAATACTTCCTGAATCTATATGCTGTTCTGTCAAGCGGCACCGCCTATGCTGATGCGGGGTATGTCGCCGCACATCAGCAGATGCAGATCGATGCCGATATATCCAAATTACCTCCGAAAGATCCGGGCAATACCGCTCCCGATCTCGAGGATGACGACGGTATGATAACAATCAGCGGAGATAGATTCAACTTGACCATAGACAAATCTACCGGACTGATCACCGAATACCAATACGATGGCAGAGAAATATTCAAACAGGGCCCCCTGCCAAACTACTGGCGGGCTCCAACCGGTAATGATCCTATTAACTCTTACAACTCAAGCAACACCCCTCTGGACGAACGGTGGAGGACAGCAAATCTTAACATGGAAACCGAAGATATAACCACAGAACTGTCGAACGGCGGAAAGACCATAACGGTCAGCGTTCGGCTCAATCTGCCTAACGCAAACGATTCAAAGCAATTTTTGACCTACACCGTCTATCACTCGGGTGAGATAAATATAGTCTCAACACTCAAACCCGCATTCGGGCTTAGGGAGCTGTTAAAATTCGGCGCTGAGATCACCCTGCCTAAGGGTTATGAGAATATCACCTGGTACGGCGACGGCCCGGCAGAAAGCTTTCGTGACCGCAGGGCGGGTTCGATGGTCGGACTGTACAGCTCGACAGTCACCGAGTCGTTCTTCCCATACACCGTGCCGCAAACCTCAGGCAACAAAACGGGGGTGCGGTACATCACACTTGAGGATCCCGATAATCCCGTTGGTCTGATGGTAGCGGGCAGAACTCCTATGGAGGCAAGCGCATTGCCCTTTAGCGTCAAGGATTATGAGGGAAAACGTCACCCTTACGAAATGGTTCCGACCGATTATACCATCCTGAACATAGATAATATGTCACGGGGAGTGGGTCAGCAGTCCCACGGGCCGGGTATGCTCTCAAAATATCAGATGAGAGCCGACAGAGATTATAGTTACGAATACACGATCATTCCCTATGACAAAGAATCGGATGAGCCGATGGAGCTGAGCAGAGCGTGGCGGATCGCCGCTGAGCCTGAGCCTGATCCAAACGGACACGACTTTGCTTTTGCCGCACGGTTCAGCGATATTGAAAGCACATGGACGGTCAACAAGGACAGCGGCACCAATCAGGCGCTCTATGCCGACTGGAGAACGCTGGACGGCGGCAGAGCATTGGATGTCCAAAATCATCCCAATCTGTCAAAACTCCGTCTGAGGCTTGTTGTAAATCTGTCGAGCAGTGACCAATCCCTGCCCGCATCGGGAGCCTTTACCGGAGGATTTGTAAAACTGCGTTCACCCAACATGGCCGACAAACCGGGCGATCCAAGCAACATACCCGGTCAATCCACATACCCGAATGACGAGCATAATTTCGGCTGGGACATAAATTCGGCATGGAATCTGCAATACGGCGACAATCTAATCGACATTCCGCTGGAGGAATTTGTGAAGGGAGCATGGAATCCCGGCGGAAAATACGGCACCAACAACAGACGGGGTCTGATGGATTGGTCGGAGGTGCAGCGAATAATATTTGTCATCAACACCCCTCTCGGCAATCCGAGCAGTCCCTACCGTGACGTTACCCTGACTATGCGGCTGTCGAGGGTCGGAATAGTCGACACCACATTTGAGGATCTGCTTGCCGAACTCGATCAAATGACACAGTCAATCATCGAAAAAGGAGAGATGAGCGAGCAGAGTTATAGCGCCTATCTTGAGGCTCTTGCAGACGCAAAAAGAATCGCCGCAAACAAAAACACCATATTAGAGGACGTTGTTTCGGCAATCGAAAGGCTGACAACGGCTATAGACAACCTATCCAAAGAACGCCTCAAAGGTGATGTTGACAACAACGGTCTGGTCAACGTTGCCGACATAATATTAGTGCGGAATTACATACTGGGTGAAAGAATCCACGACATATCCGCCGCCGACGTAAACAACGATGGAGTTGTCAACATCTTCGATATGCTGGTGATAAGGGATATGATTCTCCGATGGAGAATCAATGCAGAATTAAGAATGCAGAATGGAGAATTGCCCTCTCCGTCATGCTAACGCATGACACCTCTCCCAAAGGGAGAGGCAAGGATGCACCCACGGAATTTGCGATGACCACGGAAAAAACACCCGCCGCTGCGGCGGCACCCTCTTTGCCAAAGAGGGCAGGGGCTTGAACAATTAACAATGTACGATTAACAATGAACAATTATAATTTCAAGCCTGTAGGGTACGCACCCCCGTGCGTACCGTCCTTAATAAACACCCCCGTGCGTACCGTCCCATACAAATTGCGGTGTGGTCTGTAGGGGCGGCAATCTGCCGCCCGTGGTTATTGCGGAACGCTATCAAAAAAATAAATGCTGTGACCGTGAAAATTCATTTAATAACCGTTGCTTTTCTATAAATATTGTGCTATACTAAAAATCAGCAATTCATTCGCTGATAATAAAGCCGAATGAGTTAGAAAAAATAATGGAGGACTTCACCATGCAAAACGAAAACTTGAATGTAAATCCCGAAATTGACAATAACCCAACCCCATCTAATCAACAGCAGCCTGTGTATTATCCCGTTTATGCCGCACGTCCTAAAATTCCGGGTAAGGGGTTTGGAATCACCTCGATGATTCTTGGGATTTACGGTGCGGTTTGTTCTGCCGTACTTCTGTTGATTTCCTTACAGGCAACCTTGTTAGGATTTACCAGTCAATCTTCCGGAAGTACATATGATAACTTCAAGACGGTAATGGAAAGTGTTTTCACTTCGGGAGATTCGGAAAATGTCGTTGGCATGATTTTCGGCTCTTTGGTCATGGCTATCTTAGCCTGTGTTTTCGCTCTGCTTTCCCGAAAAAGAGGGTACCGCAACGGCATTTCTCAATCCGGATTAATATTGAGTGTTGTCTCGTTTGCCGCTGTCCTTGTTTTTTCTTTCACAGGGAAGGATATTTTAATCGAAGGGCTCCAAGCAGGTTTCGACAATGCCAATAACAACACGGATGTTCATATTATTGGGGAATGGGAAGCCGCTATGGAATCCTATGGTTTTGGCTCGGGCGGTTATACATTTAGCGATGACAAAACGGGAATAAGAACTTTTGATGACGCTCCTACGACTGATTTTAAGTGGCATACCAAAACCGCAGCAAACAGAATAGCGATTGAAAGAGAGCTGAGTACCTTTGCACCGAATTTTGAGGACAAGGATTCTATTGTATCCATCGGATATTTGTATATCGACATTGACGGTCAAGACAATACGGGAGTATGGAGATATATGATTTTTAAGGAAGACGGGGAAGAAATGCTGATGACCATTGGCGAATCCAACAGTAGTGTTGAGATATTCTCGAGAGTGGGTTGATATTTACATACCAACAACTCAACCACCGCCTTTAGGCGGTGGTTTTTCCTTCCTGTATCCTTTTCTCACCCTGCTGCATAAATTAGTTTATACGGGAATTTCCGTAAAGCTCTGTGGAAAGGGGTGTTTCCCATGGATATGATCAGGAGGCTGTCTGAGCTGCGGCAGGGCGAGAGAGCCGTTGTCATAGATGTGGGCGGTGATATGCGGGACAGATTGCAGGATATGGGATTAATAGAGGGCACGGAGGTTGCCTGTGTGCAGATAAGTCCGCTGGGAGATCCGTCCGCCTATCTCATAAGAGGGGCGGTTATAGCGCTAAGGGAAGAGGACTCCTGCCTTGTCAAATGCTCCGCCGAAGATCAAGAGAAAGGTGTGATGGTATGAATAATGATTCGGATAGAATCATCGCTCTTGCAGGCAATCCAAACTCTGGGAAAAGCACGGTTTTCAACGCTGTTACGGGATTGCGGCAACATACGGGTAACTGGGCGGGAAAAACGGTGTCGGTGGTCCGGGGCAGGCGTACATATAACAAAAAGGATTACACATTCGTTGATCTGCCGGGATGTTACTCGCTTTCATCTCATTCTGCCGAAGAAGCGGCCGCCCGCGAATTTATATGCTCAGGCAGCGCCGATACCGTTATAGTGGTCTGTGACGCCACCTGCCTTGAGAGAAGCCTGAATCTTGCACTTCAGATTATCGAAAGTGCCGAGAGGGTCATAGTGTGCGTCAACCTCATGGATGAAGCGCATAAAAAAGGCATTACGATAAACCTCGCAACCCTGTCAGACAGACTTGGCGTTCCTGTAGTGGGAACGTCCGCAAGGAGCAAGAAAGGTCTGTCTCAGCTGCTGGATTTGCTTGAACAACCGGAGCAGGTCACAGCAAAACGCTCGGAGCATATCGATTCTGCATCATCATTTATAAAAACAGCCGAGAGAATAAGCAAAGAATGTGTCACCGTAACCAATGACGGGTATAAAAACAGCGACATTAGGGCGGATCGCATAATCACGGGCAAGCGAACCGCTTTTCCGATAATGCTGCTGACGCTGTTCGGCGTTTTCTGGCTGACAATCACAGGCGCCAACTATCCATCGGAACTAATCGCCGGCGGCCTGTTTTGGATAGAGGACCGTCTGCTCGATTTCTTTATATGGGTAAACTGTCCCGCAATCGTGTATGAGGTTTTGGTGCTGGGTGTCTACAGGGTCCTCGCATGGGTGGTGTCGGTCATGCTGCCGCCCATGGCCATATTTTTCCCGCTCTTTACGCTGCTTGAAGACATCGGATTTTTGCCGAGGGTTGCTTTCAATCTTGACAAATGCTTTAAAAAATGCTCCGCCTGCGGCAAACAAGCGCTGACTATGTGCATGGGATTCGGATGCAACGCAGCGGGAATTATCGGATGCCGTATCATAAACTCGCCGAGAGAGCGGCTGATAGCTATAATCACCAACAACTTCGTACCCTGCAACGGGAGGTTTGCACCACCACACCAAAAGCAACAAAGTTATTTGCCGGAGCTGACAAAAGCGAAACAAATGCCGAGTTTATCATAAAATTTGATGATGGCCCAAATTGTTCCGAAACGATAAGATCGTACCGATTAAAAAATAACTTAACTCAAAAACAACTATCGGAACAATTAAACGTACATGAATCTACGCTCCGGAACTGGGAACAGGGAAAAATAAAACCGCCATATCATGTATGGCGGCTCTATAAATATCTATTCGATGATGCCATTAATTTCTCTTGATTTAAAATTTTCTATAATTCTGTCAATGACTATTAATTTTTGTTCCGCTGTCAAACCGGATCGGGACAAACGATGCTCTATCATTCCGGCGTAAAATTCATTTACATTAACGGCAAGGGTATTTTGATCCAGCTCGTCTGTTACGTTATGTATAACTATATTGCGGATTTGATTTTTTCTCACGCCCTCACCCCTCTCTAATACCTATTCATACCCGTTTGTCCGATATTACCTCATCCATTTTTCTGCAACCGCCCAGTCGTCATACAGGCTGCCCTCGATTGTTATTTTTTCTATGTTCGCATTTTCGCTCATCATTCCGGCGGGTGTCCACACATCATAGACCAGCCTTTTGACCACATACGCCCCGTCCGGTGTCCAGAGCTGCGTGAAATGAATCCGGCTCTGATCGCCCGGCCGCTGTTGGCCCGTAAGACCCACGGCATCAATAGCAGCACGGTTGCGGGGGAATTTGAATGTGTTCCCGACTTTTTCTAATGTGCGGAATCTTGTGAGTATATGCCTGTAATTAAACTCAGGGAAATACATATTTGCTCTCATATCACGCAGGGTGTATTCCTTGGCGGTCAGCGGCGTTGTGCCGGATGAAACAACCGAAATTGTATCATCGAAGAGGAATCCATACCCGCTTCTCATCCAAAACGGATTGCCGGAAGACAGCACGCCGCCGTGACTTTCGGTGAGCTGCTCGGTCGAGCGAATGTCAGGGTCGGGCGTGATGAGCGGTGAGGTGGCTAGCTGGGCGCCGAATATTTCTTTTTCAAAGCCTGTTCCGTTCCACTTCCAGCGCTCCCAGGTCAAATTAGTTGTATTCGATGTCGGAAGTCGATTTACAGTGAAATCGGTTATGGAAATGGAATTTGTCGGTTTGAAATCTTCCGGCGTTGATTCAAATTTTACACCCGGGGTTTCTGATGTAAGGTAATTTGACACGATCGGGCGTGTTACCGTTACAATGTTGTTGGTCTCGTTATCCTCGTAAATATTGTTGGGTTGGTCGATTGTAAGCTCGACATAGACATTGTTGTTGTTGGTCTGATTTTGGCGGGGTGTTCGCCACTTCGCCCAAATTAGATTATTCCCGCTTGGGATGGCGGTCATCATGTCATAGGTTGTCGAGATATTGACCTTTGTTCCCGCTGTGTTGTAGTAGTAGACCGATATTTCAGCCCTGAAATCGTCCTCAGGGGTAAGGTCGTATGGGAATGTGTTGAACACCCTGAACGTGCTGAAAACCTCGGTTTCTTCACGATATGGGCCGTTTGGGGTGATGAATTGACCGTACAGATCACCTTTGATGATTGTTCCCGAAAGTTTGAATCTGTTATTGTCGGGGTCTTTTTCGTTGGGACTGTTGCCGATGTTCACTGTCGCCTCGATGTTAATGTTGTCGTTTGCGTTAGTAGGAACATAGAGATTGACCATGACTGTAGTCGTTTCATGCGGGTTTATCGTAACCCAGGACGTACCCGAATGATCGCACTCAGCTCCGTCAACTGCGATTGTGTATGGCAGGGTTTGGGGTTGGCTGTTGTGGTTGGTGAAATCCACAAAAGCTACATACCGTTCGCCTCGTCTAAACTCGGTTCTGTATACGGCGTTGCCTGTCCGCTGGTATTCGAGCCACCGCACGAATCCGTCTATTTTTACCTCAACCTCTATCTGCTCGTTGAAAAACGGCACCGGAGTGATTTCGGTTGGTTTGACCGTAACCGTTTGCTCCGGAGGCTGCAGGTATTTATCCGTGTTCAGATCCACCTCTTCTACCGTGTAATCTCCGACTGCAAGATTGGATATTACGAAGGAACTATCAGACATAATCCCGATATTGTAATCGAAACCCATCGGGCCCGTTACACGGAATACGAAAATCTCGTTTTTATCACTGCTGTCGGTGGTCTTCTCGATTCGCAGATTGCCCGTCTGAGCTCTGTTGTTGAATGTTATGTTTGTCGTGCTGCCTCCGGTTACTCTTACCGTTTGTGCTGGAGGTTGTTGATATTTTGTTGTGTCAAGGTTTATCTCCTCAACCGTGTATGTGCCGACAGGGAGGTTGAGAGCCTCTACTCTTCTATCTTTTGCAACATTAATTATTCTTTCAAAATTATTCGCACCTGTGATTCTGAATGTGAATGTATCGGTATCAGGGTGATTGCTGGTTTTTCTTATTCCGAGACGTCCTGTTTGTATAAAATTTGTAATAGTAATAGTTGTGTTTCCGTTATTTGTTATATCAGCGATTCTTGGATTGTTTGTCGGCGGCTGATACTTAGATGTATCGAGGTTTATCTCTTCAACGTAGTATCTGCCGACAGGGAGGTTGGATATTGTTGTAGATATATCATTTTTCCGAAAAGAAACGGTTCTGTTATAGTTATTCGGCCCTGTAACCCTGAATGTGAACAGGTCATTGTCCCAGTGTCGGCTGTCTTTAATAATCGTGAGACTTCCCATAGATGAAGTTTGCAGTCGGAAATATCCTCGCACGGGGTCGGGGGTTCCTCTTCCTGTTATAATCGGCTGACCGGGACGGGTTGTGTTGCCCCAAATGACGGCATTGCCTATAACGCCGATGTTGTTTTTCTGCATTGTCACGCTAACAGGACTGGTGATGGGGTTGGTTGTGGTTGTGAAGAAGGTGATTGTATCGCCGTTGTGGGAAACACCTACTCCCGGAATTGTCGGAGTTATCATTGTCGATACATACCCTTGGGTAAATGTAATCTCGTACCTTTTATTTGCCTCATTCCAGTTCATGGTGTGGAGTGGGGGAGCTGGGTTGGATGATACACTCATAAACGCAGGGATGGCGTTATGGTCTCTTGCTCGTGCTAATATGCCGAAGTAGCAGTCTCTGACACGCTGATCTGTCCAGTTCCACATCATGTTATAGAATCGTGGGTTGACGTTGGGGTAGTCGTCATATGTAGTCCTGCTGCCTGTCTGGAACTCCCATATCAGCACCTGGGTTGCGGCGTAATACGCCTGACCTAAGGCATCCCTGGCGTTGGTGTGGCTGTTGAAATTAGGGAATCCGTATAGCGATGCCATTGTGATGCGATTCCTTGTGAAATTGTCTAAACCCTCATTCCAATAAGTAGGGTTAGGCTGGTAGATGTCACCTGTGCTGACATTGACACCCCATTGTATGCAGTAGGCGTCAACTCCGTCCAGTGACATTGTGTAGACCCAGTCGGCAACTCTGCCGTCCAGATTGACGGGGTAGTTCGTTCGCCATGACGAGAATACCGCCGCACTTACGGCTATCAGCGATGCTGATATTACGGATAATAATAAGACCGAGCTTACCATTAAGGTTAGGAGTTTGCTTTTGACTTTCTTGATTTTCATTTTAAAGACCTCATCTTTCTTTGTCTATAAATAGACTTATTTTTGTATATTAAAAAAGGAACGCTGATTTGCGTTCCTTGGATGCGTATTGATTTTGGGGTGTTTTTTGCCGAATCTATTTACATTATGTCGATTGTGTGCTATGCTTGAAACATAGTCGGAGTCCCCTATGGAAGGGAGGTGAAGACTTGAGTCAATTTATTACTTTCATCATGGCCGTCATGGCGGATATAGTATCCTACTTTGTCCGCAAGTGGTTAGACGGAAGACGGAAAAATTCCGACAAATAACCCAAATGAAAACACCGGGAGTGGCTTCCCGGTGTTTTCGCTTTTGTGAAGACTTGAACTTTATTACATTTATCATACCTATTATAGCCCACTATTTTAGTTTTGTCAATACCTTATGAAAATATTTATTATTCTTTTTTCTCCCGTTGTCAAACATTTGGTCTATTTTAGATTTAAGAAGTTTATGGTAATGTTAAGCGCTATCG
>WRME01000016.1 GCA_009777275.1 Oscillospiraceae bacterium | reverse complement strand
TTGGAAATTATAGTATGCAAGCCCCAATTCCCCTCTGGGGAGGGGTGCCGCCGCAGCGGCGGGGTGGTCTGTAGGGGCGGCAATCTGCCGCCCGTGGGCGTAATACAGGGTTGTAGGGATGACCGCCCTCGGTCATCCGTGGTTATTGCGAATTGCTATCAAAAAGTGGGGTGCGGTAACCGTGTAAAAATAAAAATAGAACTGAAACAATAAATTAACATCTTTGCTATTGTCAATATGGAAATGATATGTTATAATTAGATTATTATATTGTATTATTAATAAAGGATGTGATTGGAATGGGAAAATTTTTAGTAGAAACTTCGGCGCGTCATGGGCATTTGTCACAAAAGGATGTTGAGACTCTGTTCGGTGAGGGATATAGGCTTACCTTGAAAAAGGAGCTTTCCCAACCCGGACAGTTTGTATGTAATGAAAAGGTTACGGTCAAATTCCCTAAGGGGCAGTATAATATGTCTATTATCGGCCCTGAGAGACCCTTTTCCCAGTTTGAGATTTCCGCTACAGATGCACGGAGCATGGGGATTACTGCATACACCCGTGAATCGGGCGATATTACAGAGACGGCTGGATGCACCATCGTTGGACCAAAGGGTGAGGTAACACTCGATGAGGGCGTTATCGTTTCCAAGAGGCATATACATCTCCCGCCCGCAGCGGCTGATGAACTCGATGTCAAGGACAAGCAGATAGTATGGGTAAGGCTCGATACCGACAAAAGCGTCATTTACGGCGATGTAGTTGTAAGGGTAAACGAGAGCTTTTCACCCGCCATGCACATAGATACCGATGAAGCAAACGCAGCAGGAGCCGCAGGGGAACTGTACGGAGAGATAGTAAGTATATAGGAGGATTATAGATGGCAACAAAGGCAAAGAAAAAAGACGGCGAGTTTTTCACATACAAAAACAAGCCGCTGGTCCGAAGCGGTTCGGTTATCTATTATGGTAATATGTTCGACAAATATGTTATTATGATGATGGTCAAATCTACAAAAAAGGTAAAAGACATAGACACAGCCGATGAAATCATGGTACAGCTGATGCTGACCGACCCTGAGATCAAGGCGCAGGACAGGATAGTGAAAAAGAGCGAAAAGAAGGGATTCTATCCCGCTCTTGACATTGCAGAAATTTGGCTTGAAAGAGCGCTCAAGGGTGCTTAAAACAATATATAAGGAAAGGTATGGTTGTATATGGCGATAAAACTTAATGACAGGTATATTTCTTCATTTGTATCTCCGAGTGAGCTTGAATCGGTAAAGAGCCAGGTTTCGGCGGCGCATGGGTTACTGCATGGCAGATCGGGACAGGGCAGCGATTTTCTCGGATGGCTGGATTTACCCGAAAACTATGATAAAAACGAATTTGCACGGATAAAATCTGCTGCCGAAAAAATCAAGAAAGACAGTGACATACTTATCGTTATCGGAATAGGCGGTTCCTATTTGGGAGCGAGAGCGGCTATCGAGTTTCTGCGTTCTTCCAACTATAACGAACTTGCCAAAGACACCCCGCGTATATATTATGCCGGAAACAACATCAGCCCGTCATATCTTAACGAGATATTGTCCCTATGCGAGGGCAAGGACATATCGGTCAATGTTATATCAAAATCGGGTACGACTACCGAGCCTGCATTGGCCTTTCGTATATTCAAGGAGCTTATGGAAAGCAAATACGGAGCCGATGCCGCTAAGCGTATATACTGCACTACCGACAAATCCAAAGGTACGCTGAAAAAATTAGCAGACCAACAGGGTTACGAAACGTTTGTAGTACCTGACGACGTCGGCGGAAGATTTTCGGTTCTTACCGCAGTAGGACTGATCCCGATAGCGGCCGCAGGATGCGATCTCGATGCTATTATGGCAGGAGCAGGAGAAGCACGCAACGCTCTTGCTACAGACAATCTCGAAACAAACGATTGCTATAAATACGCAGCATACCGCAGCATACTCAACCGCAAGAACAAGGCCGTTGAGATGTTGGTAAGCTATGAACCCCGATTTACAATGATGGCAGAGTGGTACAAGCAGCTGTTCGGCGAAAGCGAGGGTAAGGATCAAAAGGGACTTTTCCCTGCGTCGGCTGTCTTTTCAACCGATCTTCATTCACTGGGTCAGTTTATACAGGATGGCTCCAGAGTTATGTTTGAAACGGTGGTTGATATTAAAAACCCGGACAAGGACTACTTTATAAAAAAATCACCCGACAATTTTGACGGGCTGAACTTTTTATCAGAGCAGAACATGAGCGCCATAAACAGAAAGGCTCTCGAGGGAACTATATTAGCCCATACCGATGGCGGCACCCCCAATCTCGTGCTGGAACTACCCGCCGTCAACGAACATGAGTTCGGGTATATGGTCTACTTTTTTGAAAAGGCTTGTGCTATTTCGGCATATATGCTGGGCGTAAACCCGTTTGACCAGCCCGGCGTTGAGAGTTATAAAAAGAATATGTTCGCACTGTTAGGAAAACCGGGATTCGAGGCAGAAAAAGCCGCACTTGAAAAAAAATTATGAAGGAGATATAGGTATGATTAAACTTATCGTAGGAACAAAAGGGACAGGGAAGACAAAGATACTCATCGATATGATTCAGGATGCCGCCCAAATCGACAACGGAAGCGTTGTCTGCATAGACAAGAGCAAAAGCAACAAGCTAAGGTACCAAATCAGTCATTCGGTAAGGCTCATTAACGTGGAAGACTATGAGATCATGGGACACGATATGTTTGCCGGATTTATTCTCGGAGTGCTGTCCGCTAACTATGATATAAACGAGATATATATTGATTCACTATTTAAAATTGTAGGCAGAGATTATATCAAGCTGGAGCGTTTCTTCAAAAAGATCGAAGAAAGCGCCAAGGATATAAAGATAGTCTTTACCGTCTCTGAGGACTTAGAAAAACTGCCCGAATATGTTCAGGAATTGGCTAAGAGATGATGGACAATTAGAAAAAACACCCGCCGCTGCGGCGGCACCCTCTTTCGTAAAGAGGGCAGGGGGCTTGAAATTATAAGAATCCACTCTATTTTTACCAGCAAATTTGAATTTACAATAATTGTCAATTGTACATTGTCAACTGTCAATTGTCGTTGGGGTGCCGCCGCAGCGGCGGGGTGGTTTTGTAGGGTACGCACCCCCGTGCGTACCGTGACCATTGTCATGCTCTCGTACCGGCGGGTGTTTTTTATTCATCCTCTCCCAAAAACTCACGAATGAGCGAACCGTCGGGCAGGTCGGGTTTTATTTTGGCGAATGGATATAATGCACGGATGATCGGGATCAGCTGTGTGTGACATTCGGTGTCACGGCTGAGTATTCTGCTGAATCGATCTCTGTATAGCAGCGGCTCATAGGCGTGGACCGAATTTATTTGAATGTCGGCGTTGTCCATATATGGCGTGATGTATATTTTCTCAGAGTTTATAACATTCTCCCACATATCAAAGGTAACCCCGAAACTTGCGCCCCTAAATGCTTGATCCCTGATCAGCCGCCTTGTCAAACGCAGCTGCTCCCGTGAATATACAAGCTCATCATCGATGTAAAAATCACCGTGCGGACATATATATACCCTGAAGATATTGCTTTCGTCTATGTTTTCGGATATTTTCGGATTAAGCGCGTGTATACCCTCGGCAATGATCAGCGAATTGTCCTTGATGCGGACGGGAGTGTAGCCGTCACGCTTGCCGATATGAAAATTAAAGTTCGGCATATCGGCTTGACCGTCTCTCAAGAGTTGGTTGAGGCAGTTGTCGAGTGTCTCGGTATCGATAGCATCGATTGTATCAAAGTTTTTCTTGCCGTTTGGCAGAATGGGGATGTGGTCAACCCCCTTAAAAAAGTTGTCCATCGATACAGTCAGCGAATCTATCCTGCGCTCGGCGATATATTTGCAGAGCATATTGGCCGTTGTCGTCTTGCCTGATGCCGACGGCCCGCTCAAAAGCACGATACGGTGACCCGAATCTATGATACTGTCCGCTGCCTGCCTAACCGTATCGGCAAACTCTCTCTCTACCTCCGATACCAGCATATCGGGAGATTCACCTGCGATTCTGTTGACCTCGGATATGTCGTAAATGATTTTATCCCGGTCATTTTTTATATACTTCATAATCTTTACCCCTTGCAATAGCTATTGTATTTTCTTTCGTGTTCGAGTGTTGTTTCGCTTTCGTGTCCCGGGAATATTCGGTAATCACCCTCGAGAGAGGTCAGCTTTTTCAGCGATTCCATCAGCACCCCGTAATTGCCGCCGTACAGATCGGTGCGTCCTACCGTTTCCTTAAACAGGGTATCTCCCGTAAATATAGCATCCCCGCAGAGGTAGCAAACCGATCCCTTAGAGTGACCGGGTGTGTGCATGACCTCTATTTTTATATCCCCGACATTTATTGTGTCGCCGTCTTTTAACAAGACGTCGACAAAATTGTCGGATGGGTTGATTTTGCCGCTATGCTGCAGCGTTTCTCGGTCATCCTCGTGAAGGTATATCTTTGCTCCCGAGAGACGGGCAAGCATTGGAGCGGCATCGATGTGGTCATAATGCGCGTGTGTAAGCAATATTTTCGTAAGCGTCAACCCCTGATTCTTTACGGCGTCAAAGACCGTTTCCGCCTCAAAACCCGGGTCTATAACGGCCGCCTCCTTGCCGTCATGGACAATATAGCAGTTATTTCCCATAAAACCCAAGTTTAGCGCTGTGATGTTGATCATATAAAAAATCCCCTTTCTCATTTCCCTGTTCTTTTTACCGAGATTACGCCATTGATTTTTCCTAACTTAGCGATTGTGTTTCTAAGCTGTTCTACTCCCGTGATGCCGACGGTGGCGATGATGTTGGCGTTGCCGTTCTTGAGTTCACGGGCATTCATCTCGTGTATTCCCAGCTTAAATGATGCCAGTGTCAGGTTTATGTCGAGCATGAGATTATCCCTGTCTACAGCGACAATGTCGAGTACCGCGCGATATTTTACCGGAACATCGGAACTCCAGCTGACATTGATATACCGATCCACCTGATTGGGATCTCGCAAACCGATCTTTACGTTGTGGCAATCGATTCTGTGAACACTCACTCCGTGACCACGGGTGATAAACCCGATTATCTTCTCACCCGGAAGAGGATTGCAGCAGCGAGAGGATTTTACCAGACAATTAGCCATTCCCTCAACATTTATCCCGCTTTGACCAAAGGCGCTCTCTTCCATCTTGACCTTTGGTATAATCTCTTCTATAACCGCAGTCGTCGATTCGTCCTTGATCAGCTTGACAAAATCCTCTTTTATTCGGGGGATTATTTTAGACAGACTTAGCCCCCCGTATCCTATAGCGGCAAAAAACTCCTGAACGCTATCAAACTTCTGCCTCTTTGCTATCGATTCAATAAAATTATCCATTGCCTGACCGGACAGATTTATAGAATTTCGTCTAAACTCTCTCTCGAGTTCGATCTTGCCCTCGAGTATATTCTCTTCATACCGTTCCTTTTTAAACCATGCCTTGATCTTGCTTTTGGCCTCTGAGGTGCGGACTATCTTGAGCCAATCCCTGCTTGGGCCGTGGATTTTGTTTTTGGCGGTAAGTATCTCTATTACCTGCCCTGTTTGAATCTGAGTGCCCAGCGAAACTATCCTGCCGTCGATCTTGGCTCCGGTCATCTTGTTTCCGACCTCGGTATGGATGGCATAGGCAAAGTCGACAACGGTTGAACCGGACGGCAGAATTTTCGGCTCACCCTTGGGGGTGTGTACCAAGACCTCCTCCGAACCCATATCGGATTTTATATAACGCACCAAATCCTCAACATCATCGCTGTCCTTTTGCGCCTCGATAATCTGTCTGAGCCAGTCGAGCCGCTTTTCGTCACGGGTTTTGCCCCTAAAGCCCTCCTTGTATTTCCAATGCGCCGCAACGCCGTATTCAGCGGTATAATTCATATCCTTTGTGCGAATCTGCACCTCAAAAGGAATCTTTTCCTTGCCGATAACGGTGGTGTGCAGTGACTGATACCTGTTTTGCTTGGGGGTTGCGATATAGTCCTTAAACCGATTGGGGATGTGCGAGAATATAGCGTGTATTATCCCCATAGTGACATAGCAGTCGCTAACTGTATCTACAATGATTCTCACGGCGAAAATATCATAAACCTCATCAAAATCCTTACCTGCCATATATACCTTGCGGTATATTCCGTATTTGTTTTTGACCCTGCTCTCAAATACGCTCTTGACATTTGAGAGCTTGAGATGATGCTCTATCGTCTTTGTTACCTGCTTGAGAAAGTTCTCACTAACCTTCTTGTGTTCGATTTTTTCGGTGATCTCGTTATATGCCACAGGGTCAAGATACATCAGAGCAATGTCTTCCATCTCTTCTTTGATGGTTCTCATTCCAAGCCTGTTGGCTATCGGCGAATAGATCTCCAGCGTTTCGAGGGATGTGTCCCGCTGTTTTTGCGGAGTCCGCGGGCTTAGCGTTCTCATATTATGGAGCCTGTCGGCAAGTTTTATTATCATTACCCGTATGTCATCGGCCATCGCAAATAGCATTTTACGCATATTTTCCGCCTGCTGTTCCTCTTTTGTATGGAGAGGCAGGGCATTGAGCTTTGTAACACCGTTTACGATGCGGGCAACATCTCTGCCGAATTTTTTTTCGATCTCTTCTATCTTGACATCGGTATCCTCTACCACGTCATGGAGGATAGCGGCGCAGATACAGTCTGAATCCATGCCGAGTTCGACAAGGATAGACGCTACCGAAAGCGGGTGGGTGATATACGGCTCGCCCGATTCTCTGAAGCATCCCTCGTGAGCGGTGCTTGCAAGCTCATATGCGCTTTCGATTTTTGTTATATTATAGCGGCGGTTGGCCTTTTTTATCTGCATCATAAGTTCTTTTAGGGTAAGCATTCAGATCCTCCTTGCTGTTTTATTATTTTCGATTTACTTATGTCGGCTTTTTGTGCAAGCTGCGGAAATGTTATGTTAAATCTCGGCTCGTCAAACTCTATAACCCCTATTTCCCGTAAGGCATCCAGAGCTAACCTGAATTTGCAGTAGTCTATCTCCGGAACTCTCGGACTTACATAGGCGGTTTCTATATCTATCGAGTTTGGCAGGGTCTTTATGAATCTATATACATCGGCGGCATCCTCACGGCTCGGAGCGTTATCGGTATCGGTCTCTGCATAAAACCCACGGCTCCTTATCTGCTCATATCTTTCTCTGCCCGCCGCAAACCCTTGCTGATCAAAACCAGCAGGACGTATGTCGTCTAAAACTATGCTTGGGCTGCATTCACCCATATACTCGTTAATGCCGATCGTTACGCATAGATCGACCGCATCGCCTTTTTTGTAGAGCAGACTGTCGCTGTCCGCCCCGAAATATAACACCTCGGCCGTTTGGTCATTTTCATCCAATAACTTGAGCTTATGATGTTTCCCGCCCGAAAGAGGGATGAGTTGGTCTATCACAGCGCCGAATATCGCAAATCTCGGCTTGACAACCCCCGGGCCGAGTGGCTCAAGAGCCTTGAGCTTTTGTATCTCCGGCACCGTGATCTCCTCAAAAGAAACGGTTCCGTCAATATCATAGAGAGCCTGCGGTATTTTATTATATTTTTCCTTTGTGCGGCTGATAATATGCGATTTAAGTTTTTCAAGGGCGTTCTCTTCGAGCGAAAACCCTGCCGCCATCTCATGCCCGCCGAACTTTGTGAGAATATCACTACAGCCGCTTAGTATATCATAGATATTAATACCCTGAACGCTTCTTGCAGACCCTGTGCATTGACCGCCCTCGACCGATATTACTGCTGTGGGTTTTCCGAACATATCAACCAGCCTTGAGCATACAATGCCTATCACTCCCTTGTGCCAGTCCTTACCCCATACCACGATAAAAGGCTGATATATTATATCGGTATCATCGGCGATTATAGCCAGTATTTCCTCGGTGATTTTATCCACAAGCTCTTTACGCAGATTGTTTATATGGGTTAATTTGTTAGCTATCCTCTCGGCCTCGGACGAATCGCCGCATAACAGCAGCTCGGCCGCTATGTCAGCAGATTCCAGTCTCCCTGCCGCATTGATTCTCGGAACTATCGAAAAGGCTATCGTTTCGGCGGTGATTTGACGCCCTCCAAGACCCGATGCCGTGATGAGCGCCATCAGGGCTATGTTATCGGTTTGGCTCAGCAACTCAAGCCCTTTTTTTATTATAGCACGGTTTTCACCGCTTATTTCTACTATATCTCCCACAGTGCCGATCGCCGTATATATCCCGTAAAGCTCCAGAGCCTTGTGATAATTCCCGTCCATAAGCGCCGTTATCAGCTTAAAGACCACACCCACTCCCGCAAGATGTTTGAAGAGGCTTGTGCAGTCCTTTCTATGCGGATTTACAACCGCAATCGCCGCAGGAAGCGAATCCATAGGCTGATGATGGTCTGTGATTATAACATCCATGCCCAGCGATGCGGCATATTCCGTCTCACGGAACGAGACAATACCGCAATCTACCGTTATTATCAGCTTTATACCATGATGGCTGAGTTTGTCTATAGCGCCGCAGTTGAGCCCGTAACCCTCATCATGCCGTGACGGTATGTAAAAGACAACATCAGCGCCCGCAGAGGAAAGGTAACTATATAATATGACCACCGATGTAACTCCGTCACAGTCGTAATCACCGTAAATAGCTATGGGTTCTCCTGCCGCAATGGCGCTGCGGATTCGGACAACAGCCCTATCCATGTCTATCAGGGTGTAGGGGCAGGAGATCGGCTCTTCCTGCGAAAGTCGCCGCAGCGAAAGAGCGCGGGCATCGCAAACCCGCTCGGCAAGACTGCTCTCGTGGTCCTGCGATAATATATTCCATAACCTAACAGCCATATGCTTATCCTCACTCTAATACAATCTTTGCAGAATTTGTTGGTGTGAGCATCATTGTAACAAAAAAATGCGGGTAAGTCAAGAGGGCGGGGGATGACGCCCTCTCCGTCATGCTAACGCATGACACCTCTCCCAAAGGGAGAGGCAAGGTGACGGCAATTAACAGTTGATAATGTACAATTGACAATTATTGTAAATGAAAGTTTGCTGGCCAAAATAGAGTTAGATTTCTATAATTTCAAGCCCCCGTAACTGTACATTGTTCATTGTCAACTGTTAATTGTCCGTCACTCTCCTCTCTCCCGAATCACTATGCGTATCGGCGTGCCGTCTAAACCAAACATCTGACGGATTTGATTCTCTATATATCTTTGATATGAAAAATGGAACAGGTCCTTGTTGTTTACAAAGACGACAAAGGTGGGAGGGTTTACCGAAGGCTGGGTTATGTAATAGAGCTTGAGACGTTTGCCCTTGTCGGTAGGCGGCTGAACCCTTGCAACCGAATAGGCAAGAAGATCGTTGAGACGTCCGGTAGATATTCTCGTCGAATTTTGCTCATGGGTATAATGTATCTGCTTGAATAGATTATCCAGTCCCTTGCCTGTAAGAGCTGATATAAATACAAAGGGCGCATAGGACATAAAACTGAAATCGGTCTGGAGTTTTTTCTTGTATTCACTCATGGTATGGGTGTTTTTTTCTATGGCATCCCACTTGTTTACTGCGATAACGGTCGCCTTTCCCTGCTCGTGGGCATATCCTGCGATCTTGCTGTCCTGCTCGGTATACCCTTCGAGAGCATCTATCATAATAACACAGACATCGGCTCTGTCTACAGCCATGTTGGCTCTTATAACGCTATACTTCTCTATACTTCCCGAAACCTTGGATTTTCTTCTTATTCCTGCCGTGTCTATAAAGATATACCTGCCAAACTCGTTCTCGATCAAGGTATCTATGGCATCCCGTGTCGTTCCGGCAATGTCGGATACTATTACCCGCTCATCACCCGCCAATCTGTTGATAAGCGAGGATTTTCCCACATTGGGCTTTCCGGTAACGGCAACCTTTGTGATACCCTCATCCTCCGTATCTTCTGCCCCGATACTGCACTCTTCCAGCACACGGTCGAGCAGATCACCCGTCCCGTGTCCGTGTACCGATGAAACGGCGACAGGATCGCCCAGTGAGAGATTGTAGAACTCGTATATCTCGACAGGCGGTTCCCCTACCGTGTCGCACTTGTTTACTGCTAAGATCACGGGTTTTCCGCTCTTTTTGAGCATGGCGGATATTTCGGAATCGGCGGCCGTAACTCCGCTCCGCAGATCTGTGAGGAATATAACGGCATCGGCCGTTTCGATTGCAAACTCCGCCTGACGCCGCATTTGAGAGAGCAGGGCATCGGCGGAATCGGGTTCTATGCCGCCTGTGTCTACCAGAGTGAATCGGTTGTTCAGCCATTCGCATTCGGCATATATCCTGTCCCGGGTAACACCCGGGGCATCCTCTGTTATTGCTATTCTTTTTCCTGCCAGCTTGTTGAATAATGTAGACTTCCCCACATTTGTTCTGCCGACAATCGCTATTACAGTCACTGCCATATATACATCTCTCCTATCTAATTATATTGATTCAAAAGCAGGGGTTTTACCGCAAAGTCCTTGGTTCTAACCCTGCCGTCCTCTTCCGAAAATATAAACACGGTCAGGACATATGCCTCCCCGTCATAACTCCCGGGCGCCCGATCGCAGGTGAATCCGATTTTGTTGCCTTTGTAAAACGAATCGGGCATGGGGTTGTTTATATACCCATTTTGGTTGCGTGTTAATATTCCTCCGTCTGCCGTATATGTAACGGTGTTGGAGATATTCACGGTTATTTGCAGTTGGTTTTCTATTCCCATCATATCATCGGCGATAGGTTCGGTTATCGAGTGCAGATCGCCTATTATATGATTGGCGGCATTGTCGATAATGGTGTTGTATTCAGCAAACCTGTTGGCCATTATATAGGTCCTCAGCATAGGGGCAATTATGGCCGCAACCGATAGGGCAATGACCGCAAAGAGCATCATTCCCGCTATAGTTTCTACCAATGTCATGCCTTTTTTATTCTTTACATATTTTATCATATCAATCCTTAACTCTCCGGAACAAATGTTATAACATCACCGTCTGTATACAAAAACCCCTGATGCTTGGAGCTTATACCGGGAGCCGAAAATGCAACGGTGACCTTTTGGCTCTGATCCTTTATCTCATCGGCAAACCAAACCACGGGATTGAGCGTCTGCTCTGCGGTCTTAGCCTTTTGTGCCGATACCGATGTTATTCGCATAGCGGTTCCCACCATAGCGGCAGCCGATAACAGCAGCACCGCAAGAACAAGCAGGCTGGCTATGCTTTCTATAATCATTTCGCCCCTGCCTGAGCGGATAATATCAATCGGACAACGGTTCGATCTTTTCATATCTCTCCAACCTCCATCTGCCGTAATCTGAAAACTTCATATCCAATACTATCGGATTGCCGTCACTGTCTAAGGGGTACGGTGTTGTTATATGATCATAAACTCCGTTGGGGTCGTCGGATAACTCCCCGCTGTAAATATAGGCCGCCTTTGAAGCGAAGGAGTATCCGTCCCGCTCTATCTTGACCGTTACATACATTCTTAGTGATATTTCGGCTGTTCTCGGCTGTCTGATAAAAGAGGGCGGAACTGTGCCCATCGGTCTGCCCGCAGGTATGCGGACATTCTGCTCGGCAAAGCTGAGGGTTATGGTTGGCACGTCCTCCAGATCTATGCCGCCTATGTCCATGTCGAGTTCTATATTCTGCAAACCCCCGTCCCTGTAGTTATCCGATAATTCAGGGTCGTTTGCCTGATATGCCGCCATAGCCAGCTGATATGAAAGCAGTCCCTCATCTGCAGGGTCATGCTGAAGACTGTACATGATGTTTCTGTGGACAGAATCATTCAGCAGCATGATATTGCTGTACTGCCGCTGTCTGAGATTAAACCCTGTGTTGGCGCCTGCCGCCGCCAGAGTCGATGCTCCTATAGACATTATCAACAGCATAACGCCAAGCACAAAGACGAGAGACGCCCCGTCCTTGCCGCGTAATGTCGTTGTGATTTTGTGTGTAAACATTGTTGCTCCATCCTTTCAATTGCTCTCTCAGTCGGCGATAACCACGGGCGGCAGATTGCCGCCCCTACAGACCACCCCGCAATTTGTATAGGACGGTACGCACGGGGGTGCGTACCCTACAGGTTTGAAATTTCAAGCCCCTGCCCTCTTTCGTAAAGAGGGTGCCGCCGCAGCGGCGGGTGTTTTTCCCCGAAACGCCCTCTCAGTCGGCGATAACCACGGATGACCGAGGGCGGTCATCCCTACACGACCACCCCGACGACAATTAACAGTTGACAATGTACAATTGACAATTATTGTAAATATAAATTTGCTGGTAAAAATAGGATTATATTTCTATAATTTCAAGCCCCCGTAACTGTCCATTGTACATTGTTCATTGTCAATTGACATCATTCCCCTCTGGGGAGGGGTGGCAAACACTCGCAACAAAGTTGCGATAGTGTTTGACGGGGTGGTCGTTACATTGTCACCGTTACCTTTGTCGGCGGTGAATCCAGCACAAAGGATGGATTGTTCGGTTTGGTTGCGGTTAGCATGATTCTGTAGTATATTTCATAGGTTCCGCTTGTTTTGGGTACAAACTCTAACCGCCAGGTTCCTCGTACTATTCTTGCGGTGTAGAACTCGTTATCTATCTGCTGATTGCCGTCTACAATCACAACTCCGCTTAGGGGATTGCCGTCTGCATCGGTCAGGACTACGGTAGGTGTTACATCATAGTTGTCATCGGCAAGTCTTAGGGAAAAATCATCGTTGGAGGTGATGTCAAAGACATGGGTTGCATTTCCCGCTGCGGTATAGAGGCTGTTGTTTGTTTTGACGCTTATTCCGACAACCTCTTCGGGAAAGCTCAGCATAACGCTGATAGGCTCAAGGTTAGACTCTTGATACAAATATCTGTAGTCGGCCGATAGATGGGTAAAGGCGGTTCCGTAACCGTTTCCGACGTATCTTATTTCATAGGTGTACTCGATGCTTCGGGTGACCTCTCCTACACCGACATCCCAGATGGTGATACGGGTTGCACCGTCCGGATTTGTTGTAAAGCTGACGATCGGAGGCTCTGTCGGGGCCCAGTCTCCGTTGGTTCGGCGGACGATTTCATGCGATGTCAGCTGAAACTCACCCGGAATAACTATACTGGAGATTCCCTGGGTAGAGATAGAGCCGCCGCCCTCAAGTGCGTTTTGGATCCTGAGCTTTACCGTAAACGGACCGTCTACGTTAGAATTGTCGGCCGTTGTTATGGTTTTGTCTAAATGCACAGGGTCTATAAACACCTGCACAGGGCCGGGTCCTGAGCTGTTTGTGCAGACCCTGTCACTATATACCGCAAACCTGTTCTCGTTGGTCTCTCGGTCGGCCCGATAGCTGATTTCAGCCTGATTCTTGAAAAAATACAGCAGGGTATCCGATAGAGCGTCACTGCTGAGATGCCGTCTTACATTTATTCTAAAGGTAACGGTCATCTCCTCGTTTGCCGCAAGACGGGCAGCGGCAGGAGGGGTTACGGTGAGAACACCGCTGCTATAGCTATTTACCGCCGTTATGAGAGTGCCGCCTCGCATAACCCTAACGCTGCCCTCGACATACTCGACATATTCGTTAAACGGGGACATTCTGTCTGTGATGATGATATTGTCGGCCGCTATCTCGCCCCAGTTTTTTATAATAAGCTCAACCGTTAGCTCATCACCCGGCTTTACAAAGCTGATCCTGCGGCCCTCGCTGTCCTTGATGCACTTGTCGACAGTGAGGAATGACGATGATTTAAACGAAACCCCGTCAAGATAATTTCCGCTCTTTACCCTGCTCGGCCCTGTACCCGCCTGAAAGGCAAACTCGGTCTGGCTCTGTCCTGCGGGCACGGTGTATTCACCGTAATAATGCTTCCATCCGTAACTAACCCCCCAATATCCGATAACATTGTTCTGAGCATCGTTGCGTAATGTTGCGGGAATGGCGGCAAGGGTTGCGTATCCTGATGCGGCTAAGTTTGTTATGTTGCTCGTAGACCAGAATGTTATTCCGTATCCTGATCGTGTTCCGCCGTTTCCGGCTGAGGTGTTTGTCGCTCCAACCCATACATCATAGAGATAGAGGGTTCCGTTCGGGATGTTTTGTGTGACCGTCTGACCCGTTGGCTGGAGATAACTCCTGCCCCGATGATAGCTTAGATTATACGGACCGCCGCTGTTGGTGCCTGTAGGCATAGCTTGGTTTGATGCGCCATAAGCAACCGTGTTCCATGCGGCAGGGTTTAGTATGACATTGTTGCTTGCCGTAACACCCGCATTTGCCGAATCGAGGGTGGCGTTGGCGGCTGTTGTAATAGCGGTACCGTTGACGGTGGGGGCGGATCGGGGAGACTGGCATGGTCTGATCATTGTCATAGAGCCGTCACGCAGCTCCGCCTGTGCGGCGGTTGATACGATATATGAGGACTCGTCCCCCTCAAAGTTTGACAGATAAAAGTTCATCCTGTCACCCGCTGCGGTAGGGGCGGTGTACCACGTCCCGGGGTTGTATCCCGGAAATCCGTTGGTAGCATGATAGAAGGAATAGGTAAACTGCGCCCCCGGCGTTGTCGGCAGGACTTGATAGAGGGTTCCCGGTGTTTCGGCGTTAAGCTCGACATATCTGTGCGAGTTGTCGGTGCGGACATTGTTGGCGGTATCTGTAATTGCGCTTTTCGCAAAGCTCTGCCCCGAATAACTGGTACGCATATAATCATTAACCCCGTTGGGTTCCTGCATTTCTATAAGACGCCATCTGGGAATACTGCTCGATGTATAGGCGGGGCTCAGATCCTCTCCGCTTACGCCTGGTGTCGGGAAGAAGTAGAGAGGGTTTGCGGGGTTAAAGAGGGTTCGGTCGAGCGGACGGGTGTACCATCCGTTGAATATATCCATATCGGCACTGAACCAGTTGCGGCTGATGTGCTGATATGGAGGGACATATATATTATCCACCCCGCCTCCTGTGGGAATAGAGCGGAGAAAGGGGTTTGTAAAGCTTCCGTTGACAAATTCGGGTGCGATGGCTCTGTCTGCTATGGTTTGGGTAGGCAGCCAATCGTCATAGTCCAGCTGATCGGGACGGGGAGGGCTGTTGGCCTCAACCCAGTTCTGCGGAATGGGCAGATTGCGTATGGTCGGATAGGGATAGCCCAGTGTAGGCTGATACCAGTTGCTAAGATCGGCGTGGTAGGCAAATTCGAGCCACTCTAAAAAAAGAAATCTTGTTATAAGCCCCTGTCCTCCGCCGCTGCGTAACACCGGATAGTCTATTCCCAGCCTTGTTGTGAGGCTGTATTTTTCGTTTGTCCAGTTTGTATCGTTATTTAGCCTATGGGTGTGACCCGACAGGAAAAAGGATGTATCATATTCGGTCAGTTCTTGGGCTATCGTTTCGGACGGATTCCCGCTCCTGACAATGGGATAGATGGTTGTTATTGCGGAACTTCCCGAACCCGATACAGATTTTGGAGGCGGCGCCATATAAAAGGCACGGGCAACGGCGCCGCTGTTGTTTCCTGCTATTCCGCCGCCGCTCTCGGAGATAGGAATATCGCCGACGGCGTTGGTCGAAAGAAAGTATACATCCTCAACCCTGCCATTGTTGTTTCCGGTAACACCGCCGATTCTGTCGGACAGAGCCGCTGATCTAACGGTAGAATAGGCAACCCCGATCCTGCTCAAGATCCCGTCATTCTTTCCTGCTACTCCTCCGATATTCGCTAAGCTGTTTGTTACGGTGCTGTTAGAGATAAGACATCCCTCGATGCTGCCCTCTGCAAAGTTGCGTCCGGTAATGCCGCCCGTGTAATTCCTGCCCGTTATAGATGCGCCGTCTGTGGTTATGTCCGATATAGTCCCATGGTTGCTGCCCGAAACGGCCCCGATATAATCGGCGGCGGGAGAATTGATGGTTAGCCCTATAAAAGAGATTCCCTGTATTTTTGAGCCGATGGATGTTTGTGAAAAAAGCCCGACATTATTCGCCGATGATATAATGGTGAGATTCTCTATTTTGTGTCCCGTTCCATCATCCTGCAGGCCGTAGTATACACCCTCGAAGAGCTGTCCGTCAATGGCCGTCAACGGAGGGAAGTTTGTTATGCTCTCCATACTGATGTCGGCGGTTTGCCTGTAGGCGGCGTCCTTAGAATTGTATCGTATATTGTTCAGATGACGGGCCGACACAATCTCATAGCTCCTGACCCCTCTCATTTCCCCTGCGTAATGGGTGTTGGCGGATGTAGACGAGACCGTTCCCGTGCCGTCACCCTTGACCGCAGCGGCTCGGACATTCTGCGGGGTTATGACCGTGTCCGATCCCTGCATGATTCGCAGACCGATACTGTGCGGCTGGGATAGGCTAATATCGCCGTCTATATAATCGAGTACCCATATATATCTTTGGTAATGGTCGGTATAGTCATAGCCGTTTTGATAGACAGAGACGTCATGCGCCGCCCTGTATATCTTGTTTGCGGGTGAGAGGATGCCCGATTCAAAGCTGTCGGCAATTCCTGCAAGACCGATGCTGTTTAGGTCTATCTCGCCTGTGGTGAGAATGACCGAGCCTGTGTCAAGAGCATTTACGATGTTGAATGTATATAGCTTTTGATCCGATTTTTTTATCAAAAACTCTGCATAGAGTATGTTTATCTTTTTGTCGGCAGGGGTAACAAGCGCCGTTTCAGGGGTAGACGCCCCGTCAAAGATATTCACTATATCAGGCAGATCTATCGGAGGGAGATCTTCGGCCATATCTGCACCATAATAACCCTGTCTTCGCTGATCTGCGTATTGATATGCGTTTTGGTCTGCTCCTCTGCCGCCCGTAATGTCGCTCCGTCTTCCGTTTGCCGATCCATAGACAAACTCTGATTGACCCGCATCCCCGTAAAACACCGACAGAACCAAACCCGTCCTGATGTTATACTCCATCAGGATCGCTCCGTCTAAAACAGACTTGTCCATAATAATATCATCCAGCATATCGTAAAAACAGCGTAATTCATCATTGGCATCGGCCGATAGCGTTCCTGCGGGTTTGCTGACATATCTGATATATCCGGGATTGTCGGCACTCGGAAACAGACCCGGCCCAACGCTGTTTACATTCATGCGGGCAGGGTCTAATATCTCTGTGAAAAATCCATCCTCTGTCTTCTGAAAATAATGACCCGTCATGGTAGACTTGAGGTTTCTCTCAATCTGCTTTTGGTTGAGTTGGCTCTGGGCGGCAAGGTATATCGTTCTTGCCGTATTCATGCGATTGGTCTGCTTGCCACGCTCGGCAAAACCGACCATCGCCGGAACGGTAATGGCCGCAATTATGCCGATAATTACAAGCGTTGCTATAATCTCCGCCAATGTAAAGGCGTTTTTATTCTTTAATGATCTCTTTAATCTGTGTAAAATTAACATATCGTTAGTATACCACAATATATATAATAATGCAATGGCTAATATTAAATATTCGCCGAACCTCCAACCCTCACCCGTGCTTTGAACAGATCTCCGTCTATTTTTATATCAAGGTCTCCGTTTTGGCAGAGCATCAGAGATTTTGCTATGTCGAGTCCCAATCCGCTGCCCTCGCTGCTGCGGGATAGGTCTCCCCGCTTGAACCGCTCGGTGATTTCGTCTTCGGGAATGCCCAGCGGCATGGCCGAGATGTTTTTTATCTCTATATAAATATCATTGTCGCTCTTTTGGGCATCAATGTATACCCTTGACTTGTCGAGTGAGTATTTGAGGGTATTGGAGAGCAGATTGTCGAGAACCCGCCACAACAGCTGACCGTCTGCATATGCGTATAATTTTTCGGGAATATTTACCTTAAACTCAAGTGTAGACGCCTTTATTTTATCCTCAATCTCGGCAAGCCCCTGGGTAATGAGCGAATTTATTTCTACCTTCTCAAAATTCACCTTGATATTACCGCTCGATGCCTTTGCCGATTCAAACAAATCCTCGATCAACAGCTTTAGACGGTCTGATTTTTTTGAGATAACATCGACATATTTTATGATGTTCTCATTATCGGTCTCCTCTTTTTTGAGCAGATCGGCATAGGTTATCAGCGATGTCAGCGGTGTCTTTATATCATGCGATACATTTACGATCAGCTCGGTTTTGAGACGTTCGCTCTTGATTCTCCGCTCCACCTCTTCACCAAGACCGAGCGCTATATCATTTATGTCGCCCGCAAGCAGGGCAAATTCGCTCCTGCCGTCTATCTCGATTTTTTTATCATACACCCCTGTTTTTATAACCGCAACCCCCTCCTTGAGCCTGACATATCCCTTTACCTGGCCGTATACTATCCATATAGCGATAGGTATGGTCACAAATCCCATAGCAGGTATCATTGTGATGATCCCAAGCAGGGTTAGAAGAAGCATGGTTTTGAGCATGGGGTTGGCTGAGGAGTATACCGTTACCAATACCCTGCCGATTCTATGAAAGACCGAGAATATCACGGTGTTTTTAAAGAGAGTTTTGTTCTTGATATGACGGACAAGCATGAGCAAGAGGGCTAACAGTACCGCCGTTGTTATAGCGATAGCGGTGATAAAGAAATACTTCTGAGCCGCCGCTAACCTGAGATTTATCGTATAATCTCCCGCCATCTGCCAAACGGTCCAATAAAATCCCTGCCCTAAGATAATATACAGGGGACAGATCAGTATCGCAAGTCCCGCCGTGATCTCATTCCAGAGCCTGTCGATAGGCAGCATGGTTACCGATCCTGCCGCCGATGCCTTTTTCCCCGCCGCAAAGACCAGATAGACCAAGCACAATATCAGAAACAGACCCCCTGCCGCCGCAAAAACCAAAAAGGATGTCATACCCCGATTATATCGGTCAAACTCTGTGTTTCTTGCCGCTATATATTCGTTTGTAAAGGCAACTACCCAGCGGGGAGTGTTGTAGTATTCCTCGGTTACATATACCTCTTCCGGCTCGTGATATATATCGTCGAAAATATAGACCTCATCGCTGTATCCATAATTATAATCCTGATCATAATAGGGGGTAGAAAATGCGTGGTCATATGCCCGATAGGGATATGACGGTCTCGACACAGAATCATACCAGTTGTATCCATGGTCATATCCATAGCTCCAGATGTTCCAATCAACATTTGTGTAGCTGCGGCCATATGTCTTTTGTATATCGCTCATGCCGAGATTGCTGTTTGATATAGGGTTCTGCTCATCAATTATATAGTATACAATCTCCGGCCGTTCGTTCAGCGCCTCAAGAGAGTGCTTAAAGGAACTTAGCTGTGATTCTATGTTTCTTTTTTTGATCTGCTCTATTCTGCCGGCGTATTTTTCCTCGAATCGCTCCTGTATCATCTGCTGGGTTATATAATTACTTGCGTAGTCGTCAATCCAGTCCTGATCCCAATTCTCGTCCCTGTAATGATCCGGAACATGAACAGGGTATTTTTCCGATACTAATTCATTGCGGATTTGATTAAAGGAATTAGCATACAAATCCTGCAGCTCTTGATAGTAGGACACACTTCTCTCGACAAACCTGCCTGTCTTGATCTCTTCCTCGCTCTTGTATCTCTCTATCAGATTGAGGTTGTAGGCAAGACTGCGCAGATCGTTTTTGTGATACTCCGTCTGCTCAAAGTTGTCTGAAAAAACGCCGTCCCATCCGTAATACCACGACCCATAGGTTCTCGATGATACGCTCGAATACTGCCAAACCATGAGGGTAGCAATAACCACAACTGCGATAAACGCCGTTAGCTTGAGCCATTTGTTATATACTTTCGATCTTGTATCCAATTCCCCACACCACCTTTAAATATTTTGGTTCCCTTGTGTTGATCTCGATCTTCTCACGAATGTTTCTTATGTGTACAGCCACCGTGTTTTCAGAGTTATAGGCATTTTCGTTCCACACATTCTGATAGATCTCGTCTATAGAATAGACCCTGCCTTTGTTCTTGATCAGCAGGAGCAGTATTTTATACTGCACAGGGGTAAGCTTTACATCATCGCCGTCTATGGTCACTATCTTGCGGCTGTCGTCTACAACAAGCCCGCCGCTCTTGTATACGCCTGTCGTTATGTCGGCACTGCCGAGTTCGGTATATCTTCTCAGCTGAGACTTTACCCTCGCCAACAGCTCCATGGGATTAAACGGCTTTGTGATATAATCATCGGCTCCCATCTGCAATCCGAAAATCTTATCGCTGTCCTCCGACTTTGCCGACAGCATAATCACGGGAATGTTTTTGCTCTCCCGTATTCGGGCCATAGCGGTGATTCCATCGGTCACGGGCATCATTATATCCATTATAATGAGATGAACATCGCCCTTTTCCACCGCCTCATATGCCTCCCGTCCGTTGTATGCCTTGACCGTCTCATACCCCTCCGACTTGAGGTATATCTCTATCGCCTCTACTATCTCCCGCTCATCATCGCAAATTAAAATCTTCATCCTCACCCTCCTGACATATTCAGTATATCACATAAAATTAAAGACACAAGGGTATAAATAGTTAAGAATTTATGAAGATGAGGGTTGACGCTGCGGTAACCACGGGCAGACCACCCCGCCGCTGCGGCGGCACCCCTCCCCCGAGGGGAATGAC
>WRME01000015.1 GCA_009777275.1 Oscillospiraceae bacterium | reverse complement strand
TTGTAGGGAGGAACTTTGTTCGTCCGTCAAAACCCCCGCCGCTGCGGCGGCACCCTCTTTACGAAAGAGGGCAGGGGCTTGAAATTACAGTTGCGAGTGTTTGCCACCCCTCCCCAGAGGGGAATTGGAAATTAAAGGAGATTACATAAATGGCGCCATATAAAAAAACATTGACCGTTTCTGCTCCTCCCCATATATACGGAAACGACACCATCACACGCAGAATGAGGGATGTGCTGATAGCTCTTGCTCCTGCGGCCTTTGCGGGGATCTTTTATTTCGGACGGAGAGCCTTTTTGATAATCGCTGTCTCGATTATCTCGGCTGTTCTTGCCGAGTATCTCTTCCAAAAGGTTACGGGAAAGGCGGTAACCATACACGATTGCAGCGCCGCTATCACGGGATTGTTGATAGCGCTTACCCTGCCACCTGCCGTTCCGCTGTGGGTGCCTGTTATCGGCGGATTTTTCGCCGTGGTTGCGGTGAAACAGCTCTTCGGAGGTCTCGGCTCAAACTTTATGAATCCCGCCCTTGCCGCCCGCGCTTTTTTGGTAGCGGCCTTCCCCGTATACATGACAAACTGGGTATTCCCCCGTATGTCTGAGGGTGCCGATGCCGTTGCCGGAGCTACCTATCTTACTATAATCAAGCAGAACACCGCATTTGTCCCGGAATCGGCCGACTATGCCGCAGTCTTTTTCGGCAATATCGGCGGATGTATCGGAGAAACAAGCGCTCTTGCTCTGATTGCGGGAGGTATCTTTCTTATCTTCAGGCGGGTTATCAACTGGCGGGTTCCCGTGTTTTATGTAGGCAGTTTCGGGTTGTTCGCCTTTATTTTCGGCAGAAACGGATACTTCGCAGGTGAGAATATCTTTTTTGAAATGATGGCTGGCGGATTGCTCTTAGGAGCTATATTTATGGCGACAGATTACGCCACAACTCCTATATCACCACGCGGCAAGATAATCATGGGAATCGGATGCGGATTCCTCACCGTTATGATAAGGTTTTACAGCGGTTATCCGGAAGGGGTCTGTTTCGCCATTATTATTATGAATGTATTTGTCCCGATAATTGATAAGTACATACGTCCCCGTGTATACGGAAGGAGGAATCGAGAGTCTTGAGGTATCTAATAAAACCCGCATTCGTGCTGACATTTACGGCGGCTCTGGTGGTCGCTCTGCTCAGCTTGGTCTATCAGCTTACACTGGAACCTATCGAAATCAACAACAGAAAGGCCCAAACAGCGGCAAAAAATGAGATTCTATCAGAAGCGGACGATTTTATAGAAATCCCGACAGACGGATCGGGCAGTATAACCAAAATATTCGAGGGTGTCAAGGACGGCCGTGTTTTGGGGTATATTATAGAGATAACCACACGGGAATCCTATAACGACAGCATTGATTTGATGGTGGGCATCTCGTCCGACAGGCAGGAGGTCACCGGAGTAAGAATCATCAAACACTCCGAGACGCCGGGTCTGGGTGCCGTTATCGCCAATCATAATTTTTATGATAAATTTGATAATATCAAACTCGTTCCGCTCACGGTTGTCAAAACCGCACCCGGAGAGAACGAAATAGACGCCATAGCAGGAGCGACAATATCGACAAGGGCCGTCACAAACTCTGTTAATCAAGCGATCGAGTGGTATTTGAGCAGAGGTAATGATGAATAAATTTCAGAGCTGTTGCTTTACCGGGCATAGATATATAGAATCCGAAAGGCAGGACAGGCTCCGCCGTATGCTCGATAGCCAAATCAAGCGATACATCACCGAAGAGGGCGTTTCCTACTTCTATGCAGGAGGAGCGGTTGGGTTTGATACCATCTGCGCCCAGTCGGTGCTTGGATATAAAAAGCAGTATCCGCACATAAAGCTGGGTCTGATGCTCCCCTGTCCCGAGCAGTCGGAGGGCTGGTCAAAGCAGGATGCCGATATTTATGAATATATCAAAAAAAAATCTGACTTTATAAAATTTGCCTGCAAATCCTATAGTCCGGGCTGTATGTTTGAACGCAACCGTATGCTTGTCGATGCCTGCGATTACTGCCTTGCCTATCTTGAGAGCGAAAGAAAAAGCGGCACGCTCTATACCGTCAAATACGCCGCTCAAAAGGGACTGAAGATCACAAACTTAGCCGACGATTTTACATTCGGTCAATTGGTATTATAATTTACATATATTTTCTTTAATTTTATAGGCCGCTTTCGGTTAAAATAATTGTGTAAACCAACATAAAGGAAGGGGTATATAAAGGATGAACAAACTAACAAGCAGCGTGATAAGAGGCGCAGCAGCGGGTCTCGTTGTAGGAGCAGCATCTATGGCGGCAGGAAGTATCAAGCGGCGCCGTGTTAATACGATGAAAAGAAAAGCCGGAAAGGCCATAAAAACAGTCAGCCACATGATCAGCGATATTTCAAGCATTATGAGATAAACGGATAAATAGAAAGATAAACAGATAAACACCCCGTCCATGACGGGGTGTTGGTGTAGGGGCGGCAATCTGCCGCCCGTGATTATCACAGATTGCCGTTACTCCTCCTTTGTTTTCGGTAGGTCATACGGAAGAGTAATCTGCATTTGATTGGGTAGAATATGCAGGGGAACTTTGCTTGAGATCATACGTTCAATCTCCAATACCTCAAAGAGGGTTTCGCAAACCTCCTGATCCTTTGAAACTTCATTGAGCATTTTACCCACGATATGAGGGCGAATGGCGGAAGCTTTACCAAAATCAATTGCAGCTTCTTTTTCTGCTGTACTGGTGATAATATTGACCTGATTTGCGCCTTCCTGCATGATTGCTGATGTAACCTGCCTAAGACGGTTGACGACCTTGTTTTGGATTTGCTGAATCATGTTCCTATCACGGAAATGCACCTTTCTGATATAACATGAACCCAATTTATATCCCCATTCCTGCGATTTTTCCGATACCTCCTGACGCACCGTCCTGCTCATGGTATGCCTGTCGATCATCATACGGTCAAGCGGCAGATTGGAAAGACAGCGAACCGTGGAATTGCCCACATTGGCGGCCAAAGAACCTCTTGGATTGGTGTTGCGGAAAATAAAAGCCACCGGATCGTTAATATACATTTCGTACCAAAGACCCACCCCCATAGGAGCACCTTCTTCGGAATTAACGGGCTGACTTCTGAGATATTGCTGATCCAGCCGTAGGTCTACTTTATATCTCTTTCCGAGCCAATTTACAAAAACAGCCTTTACTCCGATGTTTTTCCATAAAAAGTGCAGTCCCGGCTCCTTCAATACGGCAACCACGCTGCCGAACAGCACATATACGACTGCTTGACGTTCATGCACAACAGTATAAAAACCGAAAAACTGTAGTATTGACAGGAAAACAGGCAGAATGACCATTGCCGCAACAAATCCTATTGCTATATAAGCAAAATCAAAATCATACATATTAAAACCCTCCCTCTTCCGACTTGTAGATGGCTTTGGTTTGATTATATAAAGCCAACTTTGCGTTTCGCACATATGCGTCGAGCGCAGTTTTGCCGCCGCGTTTTTTCAATTCGCTTAGTTCATCAGCAAGAAGCCTAAGACCCTCTGTTTCGCTTTCGGCTTTCAGCGTTTCAATCTCCACAACACGCTTTGATTGAACTATTTTCTGATCTGCGGCAGCTTGTGCCAAACTAATATCCGAGGATACCTGATTGTGAGCCGTATTGATGGCCGCCAAAGCCGAATCGACTTCGTCCGGTGGATCAATTCCGGTAATTAAAGACGCTTCTAATATAACACCGTACCTGGTTTCTGACACGACACATTCTTTATCCATATGATCGTTTAAAACCCTGAGATTTTTCCGCAGATCGTTAATGGAAATACTGCCGACATCCTGCTCGATTTCATTTTGCAGATCTCCGTGTACCGTCTCCTGCTGTCCGGTAAAATTAGCAATGCGCTCACGGAGCACCGCAACAAAATACCCCATAACGTATGCAATCGGGTTTTTCACGCCAAAGAGATACGCATAAATGTTGCGTTCGGAAACACGGTAACGAATCTGTCCGGTCAATTCTATATTCAGCTGGTCTTTTGTAACCGCATCCAAAACCGTGTTGTTTTTGTTTGCCGTCGGAAACTCCGGGTCATAGGCCATATTGGCGGTATTGGTGGCGACAGAAACCTTATGTATCTTTTCCCACGGCCACTTAAAATAAGGTCCGCCCGGCTGTATGACCTCCAATGCCGGGAAATCGTAGCGTTCCCTTTCGTCCTCCCTAAGTGTACTGGGCGCCTCGGAAGAATCGGGGTTGTTCAGCCGTTTTGCCCGGCCGAATACGGTTTTTACGGCTCTTTCGTTCTGATTCACAGTGTAAAATCCCATAAATAATACCCTGCAAACCAAAAACAACAAAACGCCGATTGTGATAAAGATGATCATAAATTTCCTCCTTGTTTTATATTTCGTATTTTATAATAACAGCATAACACTGTTTAGTTGAAAAAACAATTCATAATATATTAAATCAAAGCTCTATTTTCCGACAAAACAACATATTTATAATATTCTTTAGCATAAAAATCCGTACCGTCTTCTCCTTCAAACCCAACGAAAAACCTCTTATTTTTCTGTTCCTCATACAAAAGCAATCCGATGTCATTTTCAGCAATACGGCCAACGTTTTCGTGGAGGATAAATAAAAGCACGGGTATCTTTACAATTTCCTTTGAACCGTTAGGAAATTCAAAAGTTTGGGCGTATGTAATACATCTAACCCCCCCGTAATGATAATCTTCTACCTTCTCTTTACGCACCATTTGAACTCGTTCTTTGTGTATTGGGATATTCTTTATCCTATATCGAATTAAAAAACGGGTTGCTATAAATGAAACAATTGACAAAATAATTAACAAAAGAAATGACAGATATGAAATCACTTCGCTTTCTATGATGATATGATAGAGTGCCAAGGGTATCACAACTGTGATACCAAGCGAATAAAACCAAACAAAGTAGTATCTAATAGTTCTGGAATAAATACATATCATTCAAAAAAACCTCCCCGCTTATCATAAATCCGCCACCCCACCCAAGTTTGGAATATTGTTCATGTAATATGAATTGCCGCTTTTCAGTATAACACAATACTTATAGAAAAGCAACGATTATCTAAAAAAGTTGCAAAACGTAAATTTCGTGAATAATGGTTGACTACCCTTGTTTAATATGGTATACTTTACACAATGCGATTTAACTTGGGCGTTTTGCAGCCTAAATTTATATTTTGGAAGGAATGACTTTGATTGAGTATTATCAAGAAAAAACAGTTTATTATTGCGGCGGTCTGCATTTTGGTTTTTGCGGCGGGACTGATTCTGTTCTTTGCTGCGGGTCAGCGCAGATTACGCGAGAGCTTTCGTGAAACGGCGATTCTTCCCGTGTCGGTCGATCTTTCCAAGACCATCGGCGACGACGGATTTTTGGTCAGCAGATACGCTACCTTCGAGCCTGTTGCGGCAGGCGACACAACCTCGCTTGAGTTTGATGTCTATTTTGAGGGCGGGGTAGAATCTATGCAGGGTTCATCGGGCATGATTATGGTCGGACGTGGCGACGGAGGAGCATATTCGTGGAATCCCGCAGACCTCTACTGGAAAGAGGGCGAGTGGACACGCATGACACTGCCGCTCAGCACAGCGGTCAAAAGCGGCGATGTTACCGCTATCGACTATATTGCCATGACTATCGAGGGTATGCCTGAGGTAGATGCGGTTATCAGGATGACCAATGTCCGCATCGTCAGCCAAGAGACTGTCGTCTCTGAGGAAGAGCCTGTGGGCGGCGAAATGCGTCTGTCAAACGCTAACACACACTCTATATGGAAGATCGTTCCTCATAACGACAAATACCCGACAGACGACATGATTGTAGCCAGGAATCTTGCTGATCATGTAAACATCAATAGATACAACGGAGTATCTGCAAAGGACGATATAACCCTTATACTAAACCAGCAGATGGGGGAGATCAGCCAGAAAAGGCAGAACGGCGGCAACAACACTACCACCGGATTCGGAAACACCGCAAGCAACTATACCGGTACTATGTATGGCGGCACACTGTATGTTCCCGAGGGCCGCTACAGGGTAGGATGGGGCAACCGCAGCAACAACCAAAACGATCAGCTGATTATACCCTACGGCGTTACCCTTACCGGAGACTGGAGAGCTCCTACAGAGGACGACATGGCGGTATCGGGTACGGTTTTTGAGACAAACTACGGCAGAGGATTGCAGCCCGACTATTCAAATAACAGCAACCTCAACGCATTTATTGTAATGCTCCCCAATTCGATGATACGCAATCTGTCTATATGGTACCCTGAGCAAGACCCCGAAAACATCGTACCCTACCGCACAACCGTTCATATGTTCAGAGGCGGAAACTGGGGTGCGGATTATGTTCATGTCCGCAACATGACCTTTGTTAATTCCTACCATGCTATTATGCAGGGACCGGGCGGCAACGGATGCCCGAATATACATAATATATACGGAACACCCCTGTCGGGCGGTATTCGTGTCGATTCTATCGGAGACATCGGGCGGTTTGATTATATGCACTTTGCTCCCGAATATTGGGAACAGTCCGGTCTGCCTAACGCTCCGACTGCAACCCGTGCCAAGAACAATGTCAGGTCATTTTTATACAACAACGCTGTAGCCTTTCATCTGCGGCGTATCGACTGGTCGTATCTCTGCTTCTCGAGTGCTAAGGGGTACAATATCGGGCTTAATTACACTATGCAGCACAGTGCAGAGGGGGAGGGTATGCCTAACGGACAGGTCTATTCGCTCAAGCTTGAGGACTGTATGACCGGAATCAATATAGAACATATGTCTCAGGGCGCAGGAAACCTATTAGCCGAGATAGATATAAGGAATTGTTACAACGGCGTTGTGACCCAGGTCAACGGCAACCATGGCAGCGCGTCCTTCAACACCACCACCATAGATGCCATAAACCATGCCGTGCTGAATGAGGGGGTACATCGGCTGCATTTCACACAATCTAAGATCGAGCGGGGCAAGATCGTGTCAAGCGGCGCTTTATCCTTTATCGACAGTGACCTTGATAACGATGCTCCCCATATCACCCTCAATCCCGGAGGGTTGGGAGCCAATCTCGTGGGTAACAGGGTCAAGGGTCAGTATGTAGAACCCGAGGTGGAGAAGTTTGACTTTATGCCGCTTGAGATAAGCACTGATCCTATAGAATCCAAAAGACCGGATATACTCAAGGCCGAGGATGCCTTTGTGCGGCAGGCAAAGCCCGCCAAGGCCGATCTCTATGTATTCGAGGGTAATCTAAACGGATTTAATGTTACCAAAGATGCACATACGCTCTTTAACCTAACCAACCTTACATTCCCGACAACAAACCAAGGTAACACTCGGACATATACCGACAGCGCTTTCTATACAGTTCCCAGCCAAGCCACCATAAACCAGCGGGATATTACCGATGCTCTTCAGGCTATGCTTAACCAAGCGGCGGCAGGCGGCGGCGGTGTCGTCTATATACCGCCCGGTCATTATGTGGTAAGGGGTGACAAACCCATAGTAGTGCCGCCTGGGGTTGAGCTAAAGGGATCGGTCGATATAGGACGTAACCCGGTACAGGTCGGGACTATACTGAACATCTACGGAGGAACCCCCGTTACCAACATCACCCGTGCAAACGGATACTCGGAAGCATATACAGAGTATATTGACCCCAACAACTCCGCTACCATAATATTATCGGAAAACAGCGGCATACGGGGAATAGTATTTGCCTATCCTGCCAATTATACCTCTACACGCACAGCGACATGGACATCGGCAAACAGATACGAAATGACCGATATGGTACTCAACAGTCTCAACCGTTATCCATATGCCATACAGGGACGGGGAGCGAACGTCTATGCCGTAAATATTTCCCTGCACAATGCCTTTAACGGAATAGACCTCAAGACATACAAGTGCGACAATCACTATGTGCAGTATCTGTCGGGGGTTGCCTTCAACAAGTTTATACAGGTCGGCGGCGGCTCTGAAGGCGGCATGATCAACAACTTCCAGATGAACGTGGCATCGGCTCACAACGGCGGCGAGACCAAAAACGGCGCCTGGACATCACCATACGCACCCGATCAAAGACCCCGCGGAAACACGGGAGTATTCCGAAGCGAAATAGTATCAATCTATACCCATGTAAACCTGATAGCATTCGAGATAGGATATGTCAAGGATCAGATTATATACAACAACTTCAACTGGTCGGGTAATATCGGGATATACTTTGTCAAAGAGGCTAACCATCCCGAACCCTCCACGGGTAACAGCGTTGGCAATGCCTATGACTCGGCTGTCCATAGTATGGTATTCGAGACATGGGTGGATATGGACTTTATTAATAACCAAATAGTCAGCCTGAGAGAGGGTACGGCAACATCCGATGGAGGGGAAAGATTCAACATTCTCCGTCCGCAGTATCGTCTCAACCGCAACTCATTCCTCTATCTTACAAGCGGGGTGCCGCAGGATAAGACCATTAACTTCTATAATAACGCATTTTGGGGCAGCGGCGGAGATTCCTTCATAAAGGTTGCGGGCGGCACGGCCAAGATGTATAACAGCCATTTAGCTGATAATCTGGGAGGACGGACTACTACAAGCACGCTGGTTAATGCAGACACAGCCCAAGGAAACATCGAGCTGTACGGCGGCTTTATCAACCCCACCGTTCCGATTGTTAATCTCACTCCTGAGAACGGCGGCGGCAATGCTCCTAACTACCTGCTGAACCGTGTGTCGATACGGGGATTCTATCATAACGAAAACCTGCCCACCAACACAAACAGGATTACATTCACAAACAACCGCACTTTTGCAGGATACTCGGCTCCGCCTTCGTCCGATTCATCTCCGCAAAAGTTCCTGGGGTCTATAGTAAACAACATCTACAATCCGATAATCGCCTATACCATCGGATCAGATTTGACCATCGGCTCAGGAAATAACGCAAGAACAGGCCCGGGCAGAAACGGTGTCTTTGTAGAGAGCATCGATCCCACGAGTTTTGCCGCCCGCATCCCAAGCTCAGGCTCAAACGGCGGCCCTCTCCGTCAGGACGATGTAATCACCAGGGTCAACGGCATATCCTTTGCCAACACCGATCAGTTTGTGCAGATTATAGACGAAATCCCGGATGGGGAGCAGGTCGTTCTGAGGGTATGGCGGCGTAGGCTCAATGACCAGAACAGCTATAACTATGTGAGGATAAGATACACCAAGGGGCCCGAAAACGATGCCTTTGGCACGGCGGCTATATTCAGAACCGAAGACTGTGAGAGCTTTATGTCGCCAAACGGTCAGAACGGTCAGATAAGAATGAACAACTCTGTCGATACACAGGGCGGCCGATATATGTTCGGCAATCTAGTGGGAAGTCCGTGGGCGCATTATAAGATGTATTTCACCGAAGTACCGACACAGGCACGGGTGCGTTATGCACACAACGGTACTAACAGCAGCATTTCGTTCAGGCTGGGCAGTCCCAACGGTCCTCTGCTCTTTACCGCCGCAACCCTGCCGAGAACAGGCGATGATTTCAACAATATAACCACCAATAACTGCAATCTTACCGGAGGGGAGGTTGCGTTACCGCTGAACGAGGTTATAGACGTGTATGTGATGTTCGGCGCCAACTTCAACTTCCAGTGGCTGTCATTCACAGGTACCGACCGAATGACCGATGCTCCTATCTATGGCAGCAACGATCCCGCTGAGAGCCAGGTGGCAGTATCGACCCTCCCGACAGTGACCGGCGGCAGTTTCTCGCCCGCAACGCTGAGCAGAAGCGGCGGAAACGTAACCATGAGCATAACCGGAACCAATCTCCACCGCTATGGTGATAGAATCACCGTTGATGTAGCGGCATTCGGAGGAGGGACTACCGTGGGACTAACCCCGGGCAGTCTGACCATCGATCCGCAGGGAACCTCGGCAACATTCGCAGGCACGACATTGCCGCAAAACAACAGCGGCAAAAACGCCTACTATACCTTTATCGTAAAAATAGACCAAACCATACTCAGAACAGTCGTGTTCGAGGTGCCGTCATAAGAACGGGGAAGATTAATTAAGCAAGGGAGAATTTGTATGCAGACTCGTGTTTTTGAGGGATATTTTGAAAACAACAAATTTTATAACAGTGAACGTCAATTAGTACGAATACCGGAGCAATATAAAGTTTTCATTACTCTGTTCAACGAGCCTATCGAAAAAAAACCAATTGAAAAGCGATCTTTTTCAGAATTGTTCGGCGAATGGAAAGGAGACATTCATATGTCGGAGGATTTTGACGCACCGCTTGATGAAATGAAGGAGTATATGTAATGAGATATTTACTTGACACCCATACTCTGATTTGGTTAGTAGAAGGCTCATCTAAAGTTTCACCGAAAATCAAAGAAGCTCTTAGATTTTCCGGCAACACTGTTTTTCTTAGTGCTGTATCTCTTTGGGAAATTGCTATAAAATCAAGTTTAGGAAGATTAGAATTAAAGAAACCTTTCAAGAAATTACTCGATGATCTAAACAGCACTAACATTGAAATTTTACAACTAAAAAACGAATATTTGTTAAACGTCACTGCTTTACCGCTAATCCATAAAGATCCATTTGATCGCTTGATTATTTCAACAGCACTCGCTGAGGGTTTAACAATTATTACGACAGACGGAAGCATTCAAAAGTATGATGTATCACAGATTTGGTGAAAAACGCGGAGGGAATGGAGTATAGGAATGTTTGAAATCAGCGGAAAATATTTCGATTGGGATATAAAGAAAAATCTGATAAACATTGAAAAACACGGTGTTTCATTTAAAATGGCGGCTTCTGCGTTCTTTGACCCTAAGGCCGTGCGGGTTGATGATGACGAGCATTCACAAGACGAAGATAGATTTATCCTTATCGGCACAAACAAATATGACAATCTGCTTACCGTGTGTCATTGCTATCGAAACGGCGGGGATGTAGTGAGGATTATATCCGCAAGAAAGCCTAACCAATATGAAAAAGAAGTCTATGAATGTGGAGGTGCCTTTTGATGGAATTTGGTCTTAGAAAAATGCCGGACTTTTCACGGGTGCAAAAAAACCCTTTTTATGATGACATAATAAAAAACGGTTTTTCGATCGCTGTTCATTACAGTGCGGAGGATGTTGCTGAGATTATTAACGGCAAGCAGAAGTTTGATTTTGATCTGCTTGAACACGACCCTGATGAATTAGCGGCTTTTGATAGGTATTATCAGGCGAATCAAGCTAACGGAATGAATGTATAAAAGGAGTAGAAACCATGTTATTTACAGATGGAATCGGGGGTTATGACTTTGCTAAGGATCCCGCAGTTGTAAAATACAAAGGCAGGTATTATTTATACTACACAGCTGCGGATTTTACGAGTGACGGCAGGATCGAGAAGCATATAATAGGCATAGCCGTGTCGGATGATATGGAGAATTGGGAGATTATCGGCAGGATGAATCCTGTAGGAGCGGTTGAGCAAAAGGGGCTATGCGCTCCCGGAGCCATAGTTATCGGAGACAAATTGCACCTGTTCTATCAATCATACGGAACAGGGGTGAATGATTCTATATGCCATGCCGTTTCCACAGACGGGGTAAATTTTGAGAGAAACAAAACCAACCCCATATACAGAGCGGGTGAGAGCTGGTCAAGCGGCAGAGCCATAGACGCCGATGTCGTCATATTCGGCGGCAGACTGCTGCTCTATATTGCGACCCGAGACAAGAGCGGGAGGGTGCAGATGATAGGAGCAGGAGCCTGTGATGTGAACTCTGATTTCTCAAAAGATTGCTGGAGCGAAATATCGGCCGCTCCCATTCTCAAACCCGAACTCGACTGGGAGAAAAACTGTATCGAGGCAGCGGCGACAATATGCAAAGACGGCAGGATATATATGTTCTACGGCGGCGCATACAACTGCGAACCCCAGCAGATAGGGGTTGCCGTCTCTCAAGACGGCGTGAACTTTACCCGATTATCCGACAGACCGTTTTTCACAAACGGCAGTACGGGAGAGTGGAACAGCCGTGAATCGGGGCATCCCTATGTTTTCGGGGATGACGACGGCCGCATATGGCTATTCTATCAAGGGTGCGACGATAATAGTATATGGCGGCTGTCCAAAATGGAGATAGCTATAGAAAACGGCAAGGTATCGGTTTTACCATGACCTCATTTGCCTTAAAAATCATCGCTATTATAGCCATGACCATAGACCATGCAGGGTTGCTTTTGTTTGACGACAACATCTATATGCGTATTATCGGCAGACTAACCATGCCGATAATGGCGTATTTTGCGGCGGAGGGTGTGCGGCATACCCGCAATATCAGCAGATATATGATGAGGCTGCTTGTTTTTGCTCTTATATCATCCTCTCCCGTTCTGCTGCTCTTTTTCGGATACAACCTTGGATCCTTTATGGTCTTCAACGTGATATACACCATACTGTTCGGTGTGGTTGGTCTTCATCTATACGAAAGATACAGGGACAAGCATTACAAAATACTCATGCTGATTCTGCCCGCTATGGCGGCATTTGCGCTAAAGACCGACTGGAGCTTTGCCGGCGTTATATTCATCTATGCCTTCTATTTTGCCGGAAAAGACCGCACAAAGACCGCCGTTTATTTCACGGCGGCCGCTATAATAAATCCTGCCATACATACGGCGCTGTATCTCACCGAGAGAATATCCTATGGCAAATTTGTCTTCCACGCTCCTGTTCAGTTGGGGGTGCTGGCCGCTCTTCCGCTGATATTTCTGCACAACGGCAGGCAGGGAGTGCGGGCGAAATATCTATTTTACATCTTCTATCCCCTGCATATGCTTGTCTTGTGGCTCATAAGCGAATTTGTGTGAGACCCTGCTCCTGAATCTTGTTGCTATGGCGTTTATAACAGGGACGGCAAGAGAGATGACGATAACTATCGCAAGCTGATTCAGGTTAAGAGGGACGGTTCTTAGTATTCGGCCGATCGACTCGACATAGACACAGGCGATCGCTATAAACCCTGAGATTCCCACCGCTAATATGAGTTTTATGTTGTTAAAAAACGGTATGCTGAATATCGTTTTTTCTTCGCTCTTGCACTCGAATACATGAATGAGCTGCATGAATATCAGCGCCAGAAACGCTCCTGTGCGTGATATATGGATGTTATAATACATTTTATATAGAACAGTAAAGACCGCCAATGTGGATAAACCTATCAGCACACCCCTGAATATTATCATAAACATAAGTCTGCCCGCAAGAACGCCCTCTTTCTTGCTTCGGGGCTTTTTTTTCATTATGCTCTTTTCTGCTGGTTCCATACCCAGAGCTATAGCGGGCAATCCGTCTGTAACGAGATTTATCAGCAGGATCTGCATAGGCAGGAGTATCTGAGGGATCCCAAGCATCAGCATACCCGCAAACATGGTTATAACCTCTCCTATGTTGCAGGACAGCAGGTATCGTATAAATTTGCGTATGTTTGAGTATATGACCCGTCCCTCCTCAACGGCCGAAACGAGGGTGGCGAAATTATCGTCAAGCAGCATAACATCGGCCGCTTCTTTGGTTACGTCTGTTCCGCTGATCCCCATCGCTACGCCTATGTCGGCTTCTTTTACGGCGGGGGCATCGTTTACTCCGTCCCCCGTCATGGCTACTATATGACCGTGCCGCTTGAGGGCTCGGACTATCTTGAGCTTGTGAGAGGGACTGACCCTGGCAAAGACCGAAACAGAGTTTACCCTGCGGGCAAAATCAAACTCGTCCATGCTGTCTATCTCTTCGCCTGTCATGCAAAGATCGTTGGTGCGGTATATCTTGAGTTGACGGGCTATGGCACAGGCGGTCGTCTTGTGATCGCCTGTTATCATCACCGTTTTTATTCCGGCGCTTCGGCATAGTCTTACCGCCTCAAGCGCCTCCTTGCGAGGAGGGTCTATCATTCCCGCAAGTCCTAAAAATATCATGGACGACTCCAGCTCTCCCGATGATATTCCGGTTATGTCTCTATAGGCAAACCCCAACACACGCAGGGCGTCCTCCGCCATGCCTTCATTAGCTCGTCTGATCCTGTCCTTTACCGAGACGGTAAGCGGCTGGACAGAGTTTTTATCGGCGGCATATCCGCATTTTTTTATGACAACATCATAGGCGCCTTTGGTGAATATATACCGTCTGTTATTAGCCTTTACAATGACCGACATACACTTGCGGTCGCTGTCGAAGGGTATCTCGCCCGCTCTGGTATACTCGAGATTGTCCTTTGTGATACCCGCCTTTGCCGCCATAACCAGCAATGCGGTTTCGGTTGGATCACCGCCGTCATTATCGAGAAGAGCGTTGTTGCAGACCGCCGCTACATCGACCAGCAACCGTGCCGCAGGGTGAGAGTTTATATTCACACCCGTTCCGTCTGCCGCAAATCGATTGCCCTCAACATCGATAACATCATTGTATGTAACGATTTTTTTGACCGTCATCTTATTTTCGGTAAGGGTTCCTGTTTTGTCGGAGCATATAACGCTGGCGCATCCGAGCGTCTCAACGGCATGGAGCTTTTTTATCAGAGCCTTTCGCTTGACCATCCTGCCCACAGCAAGGGCAAGAGCTATAGTCACAACGGCGGGAAGGCCCTCAGGAACGGCCGCTACCGCTAACGAAACACCGGTTATGAGCATATCGATCACATTCTGTCCCCGCAGAATCCCCGCTCCTGTAATAACGGCGCATACGGTCAGGCATATAACGGCTATGACCTTGCTCAGTTCGTTCAGCCGCTTTTGGAGCGGGGTGTGTTCGTCCTCTATCTCGTCAAGCATACCCGCTATCCTGCCCATTTGGGTAGACATTCCCGTCGATATGACCGTTGCTTTCCCGTGACCTTTGGTTATAGCGGTACCCATATAGATAACATGAGATTCACCCGGTCGATCCGATAGGGGTCTGTTCGGGGCCGCCTTTTTTTCACAGGCTATCGACTCACCCGTAAGTATCGACTCGTCCGCTTCCATAGAGGTTGATTCTATCAAAAGGGCATCGGCGGGTACCTTGTCACCTGCCTCGGTTATGATAAGATCACCCCGCACCAACAGAGCCGCCGGTATTACGCAAACCCTGCCGTCCCGATAGACCTTTGTTGTGGGGGCGGCCATGTTCTTTAATGCCTCTAACGTCTTTTCTGTCTTGTATTCCTGAAAAAAACCGATAACGGCATTGACAAAGACAATGCAGGTTATAGCAAGAGCCTCGGCTATCTCACCCATATAGACCGAAACCCCGGTGCATATAAGCAATATGATGACAAAGAGATCCTTAAATTGCCCCGCAAATATTGCCGCAGGATTGATTGCATTTTTGCTCTTTAGGGTGTTCTCCCCGTCCTTTTTCAGACGCTCCTCTGCCTGAGCTGTAGTAAGCCCTATTGTTTGCGACATACTGACATCCTTTCTTGATTGATATTCAAATCCAATTCTCTTTTAACCACGAAATACACTAAAACCACGAAAGGTTTTAAGGGCGGTATGCACGGGGGTGCATACCCTACAAGGACACCCACAGAGTTTGCGGTAGCCACGGAAAAAACACCCGCCCTTGCGAGGGCACCCTCTTTACGAAAGAGGGCAAGGGGATTGAACAATTAACAATGTACGATTAACAATGAACAATTATAATTTCAAGCCTGTAGGGTACGCACCCCTGTGCGTACCGTGGTTGCGGCAACGCCGACTGAGAGGGCTTGTAGGGGCGGCAATCTGCCGCCCGTGGTTATCGCAGCGGCGGGTGTTTTTTCGGGGTTACCGCAAACCCTGTGTGTCCCCTTGGCTCTCCCTTTGGGAGAGCTGTCGGCGGCAACGCCGACTGAGAGGGCTTGTAGAGATATTTTTCTCCATAAGCATTGCTAGTCCATAATATGAAAATAAAAACAGATATATTCGGGATATATTTTAAAAAGAACGGCAGACATAATTTGTCCGCCGTTACGCATAATATTAGTATGGATAAGCATACAGCACAGTCTCGGAAAGCGTTTGTTGTAAATACGCTTTATTTCGGCATTATTGCCGCTATGATAATACTTGTGGTAAAATACACAGCCGCATACCTTGCTCCTTTTATTGCAGGGTTTGCCATTGCGGCAGCAATCAGACCGATAGTGAGATTTATATGCAGTCACTCCAAGCTCGGGCCACGGGTATGCTCGATTGTTGTAATATTCGCCCTATATGCCGCCTTTGGAGGGCTGATATGGCTGTTGGGGTCAAAATTCATAGACATATCTATCGGATTTATCTCACGTCTGCCGCAGTTTTATCAAGACACTGTCGAACCCGCCATCACAGGAGTGCAGGATTTTATCACCGGCATAACATCAAGGTTTGAAACATCCATAAACACAGAAGAACTCGGGAACGGGATAATCAGCTTTATATCCAACATATCGGGAAGCGCGGTGAGATTTGCGGCAAACATAGGGAGCAGATTCCCTTTTTTGGCGGCGGAGGGATTTTTGGTGATTCTCTCATCGGTGTTTTTCAGCATGGATTATAACAGGATCACCTGCTTTATTATGAAACAAATTCCCGAAAAATACAGATGCTACATCAATGATTCCTACCGCTATCTCAAGACAAATATAGTGGGATATATAAAGACCTATATAACCATAATGGTTATCACATTTCTATTGCTGTCCGTTGGATTCTGGATAATAGGTCTGCGGGATCCCATCATGTCGGCAATGCTCATATCGCTTGCAGACGCTCTCCCCGTTATCGGCACCGATATAATAATGATCCCGTGGATTGTAGCCACACTTATCGGAGGGGATTATCCTATGACAATAAAACTAACCGTATTATATCTTGTCGTGACTATTATACGCAGGGTTGTCGAGCCGAAACTGCTCGGAAAAAAGTTAGGTCAGCATCCTATCGTAACATTGGTGAGTATATACGCAGGATACAGATTATACGGAATAGGGGGTATGATACTTGCCCCACTGCTTATGCAGGTGCTTATTGATTTCCACAAAGACGGCAAACTAAAATTATGGAGGGTCTGATATTTATGAAAAAGGTTGTTATTATAACAGGGGCATCTTCCGGTATCGGAAAGGCTATTGCGCGTGAGCTGTTAGAGGACGGACGCTATAAGGTTTATGCGCTTTCCCGCAGACTTAGGAGCATGGAGGATCTCGGAAGTTTGGGAGCGGTTACCATGAAGCTCGATATTACCGATGAATACGCCGCCCAAAGAACGGTTAGGGATATATACAAAGCCGAAAAGAGAATAGACATTCTGATCAACAACGCAGGATACGGCAGTTACGGAGCTATCGAGGATGTCGAGCTTTCTGAAGCACGGCGGCAGTTTGAGGTAAATCTGTTCGGCATGGCATCCATGCTGAGGGCAGTCCTGCCCTATATGCGTACACAAAGACGGGGTCTTATTATCAACATGAGTTCGATCTCGGGCAGGATTCACACACTTCTCGGAGGATGGTATCATGCCTCCAAACACGCAGTTGAGGGATTGTCCGATTGTCTGCGAAACGAAACACGCAGATTCGGGATAGATGTGGTAATACTCGAACCGGGAATGATAAACACATCATGGGCAAAGATCGCCGCACAAAGGGCGCTCAAGACAAGCGGTCATACGGCATACCGTGATTTAGCGCACGCTTCGTATAAATTTTTCTCCAAGTATAGGTATTCGTCTTCAGCCGAACGTGTCGCCAAAAAGACACTCGCTATAATAGAAGAACCCTACCCAAAGGCACGGTACACCGTTCCGTTCTATTGGATGCCGCTGCTGGGCATACGCTTTTTAATGGGAGACGAGCGGGTTGACCGAATAATGGAGCGGGTTTTTGGGGTGGTGTAGGGAACGGTCTGTGACCGTTCCGCGAACGAACGGAGGGCGTTCCACGGACGGACAAAGTTCGTCCCTACAAAACACTATTGACATACGGGATCTCTCTTCTTAGGATGTGGTCGAGCATATCTTTGATCTGTATCAGTTTGTTTTTATAGTTTGCCGTATCACCGTGTTCGAGCAGGGGGGCAAGCCCCGACAGCAGCCCCGAAACAGAATCAAGGTCGTTATGCTTGATATAGACAACGAATATATCAAAACTCTTTTGCCAGCGCTGATCCAGCCGCTCAACGATTTGGGCGGCTTTTTGAATGTCCTCTTCGGCCAGAGCCTGTTCTATGAGACTGTCCATTTCATCCTTGACAGACTTGAAGTAGAGGGTACCTCCCACAGAGGAGCAGATGATCACCGCCCATATACACATAACGCAGACAAATCTCTTCATGCCGATCTATTCTCCCTCATAACGATGTGGTAGGCGGCATTGTTGTCGGCCGTCATTAAAAATATATCCTGCCTAACCTTGTTTTCTTTTTTCAGCACGCCCTCGAGCCAGCCGTCACCCAGTCCGCAGAGATGGAGATTCTCTCTGAGCAATCTGCCGTCACTGATGATTATATGCGGAGGCAGTGAGTCGGTACCCTTGATCTGCATCAGTTCGGGGGTGAGATTTCTTTTCTCAAACTTTTGCAGAAAGTTTATAGAGCCGCTGGTTTCTACTATAGCGTAATGAACATCCCTTATATCGAATATACTATTGCTTCTCATGGCCTCGTGGACATCATCGATGGTATATCTCAGCTTGTGCAGCTGCAGCTGGTCTATAACCCCGTCTTTAACTATGATGACAGGCTGTCCCGTTACCAAGTTGCGGAATTTTATATTTTTTAACACGATGTTGGAGAATATAATCTTGATTCCGACAAGAGCGAGAATGGGAATGGCGCCCATGAGCATGGGGATATTGGTATCTTCGATAGGCAGAGCGGCTATGTTGGATATAAGTATAGTAGCCACAAGATCGGCAGGCTGTAATTCGCCTATCTGTCGCTTTCCCATCAGTCTCAGCGAAAAAATGATAAGAATATATAAGATTATGGCACGAAAAAAAATAATAAGCATTTTTTACAATTCACCCTGTTTGTATTATTGCTCTGCATTATTGTTTATATTCGGGCTATATTAGTAAAGGGTGAGAATATGTATAATTATATCAAAAACAAATTAGAGTGTTACCGGCTCCTGAAAAAACCCACAGACCCTCCGCAGGGGTATAAAACAGAGATAAAATTCACGCCAAACCTCACCGACAACATGGTCAAAATCATGGAGAAATGCGGTCTTTCTGATGATATAACCATCCGTCCCATGAGGGCGGGCAGTATCGACATCAGCGTGATCACGGCCGAGGGACTGACCGATTCGGCGGCGGTGATGGGAGCTATTACAAAACCGCTGGGTTCGCTCGGCACGAATGCTTCGGCTATGGATATATATAATCTGCTGGAACTAAAAACATCGGCAAACCAGAATCTAAGCGATGTTTATGATACAGACGAGCTGTTCCATTATGTCATGTCGGGATTTTCGGTAGTGATGATCGACGGTCTAGAAAAAGGCGTTGCTATCGGGACGCAGGGCTACCAGTTCCGATCCATATCAGAGCCTGAGAGCGAGATGAATATGCGAGGGTCACGGGAGGGATTTACCGAGCCTATCAGGGTGAATCTGTCGATGATTCGCCGCAGGGTCAAATCTCCCGACATGAAGTTTGAGATGATGCAGATCGGACAAACGAGCAGGACCGATGTCTGCATGGTCTATCTTTCGGAGAAGGTTTCACCCGGAATAGTTGACCATGTCAGGAACAAACTTATGGGTATAACGGTTGATATACTGCTCGAATCGGGATACATCCAGCCGTTTCTTGAGAGCAATTCGCTCAATCTCTTCTCTGATGTAGGGGTTACAGAGCGGCCCGACAGCCTGGCCGCCAAGATAAACGAGGGCAGGATAGCCATCCTTGTAGACGGAACCCCCTTTGCCCTGATCGTACCCTATCTTTTTATAGAGAACTTTCAGTCGCTGGACGACTATGCCCACAAACCCTATTACTCAACCGCCGCAAGGTTTCTCAAATACACAGCGTTTATCCTAACCATTCTTCTGCCCGGGGTATATGTAGCCGTCTGTACCTTTCACCCGCAGATATTCCCGCCGGAATTTTTGTATAATATAATAAATTCGGAACAAACGATACATCTGCCTATAATATTTGAGGCGCTGGTCATACATTTTCTCTATGAAATCATGCGTGAGGCGGGTCTGCGGCTGCCGCGTGCGGTGGGACACGCCGTCAGCATTGTCGGGGCATTGATACTGGGTGATGCCGCCGTAAACGCAGGGATAGTCTCGGCTCCCATGATAATGATTGTAGCGCTAACCGCTATAAGCTCATTCTTGGTGCCAAAACTGTACGAGCCTGTCTCTATACTGAAGTTTGTCTTTATAATACTCGGAGGTCTGCTTGGATTATACGGTATTGTGCTGGGTATAATCTTTGTGCTGCTGCAAATATGCTCCTTGTCCAATTTCGGCATCCCCTATGCCGCCCCCATCTCGCCATTTTCCTACAAAGCAATGCGGGATGTCGTCATAAGGGCCGGATGGAGAAAACTCAGCAGGCAAACAGCCGAAATTCATCGGTTGAATGGTGTCACAAACACTTGACAACTGCCCTCTCCGTCACGCCCTCTCCGTCATGCTAACGCATGACACCTCTCCCAAAGGGAGAGGCAAGAACACCCACAGGGTTTGTAAGAGCCACGGTACGCACGGGGGTGCGTACCCTACAACGACACACACAGAGTTTGCGGTAACCAC
>WRME01000014.1 GCA_009777275.1 Oscillospiraceae bacterium | reverse complement strand
GGGTATTTGGGGCTTGCATACTATAATTCCCAATCCCCCTCTGGGGAGGGGTGGCAAACACTCGCAACAGAGTTGCGATAGTGTTTGACGGGGTGGTCTGTTACATTGACGTCGGAGGGGTGTTTCATTGAAAACTCTTACATTATCTCAAATAAACTCCGCCGTGTGCGGAGTATTATCGTCTTCCGAATATGATTCTGTGGGTATAGACACCGTCTGTACCGATTCTCGCAAAATCTCGGAGGGTTGTCTGTTTATCGCTCTTTGCGGAGAGAGGTTTGACGGGCATGATTATATAGATGCGGCATACCGATCAGGAGCCGCCGCCGCAATATCGCACAAGCCTGTGGAATCGGCAATGCCGACCATAACCGTTGACGATACTACAGAGGCATTGGGCAGGCTGGCCGCATTCTACAAGAGCCGCATGGGGATAAAGACGGCAGCGGTGACAGGGAGCGTTGGCAAGACATCGACAAAAGAGATGATCTATACCGTTTTGTCGGCAAGATACAACACCCTCAAGACCGAGGGTAATCTTAACAACCAAATCGGTCTTCCGCTAACATTGCTAAAACTGGATAGCAGACATCGGTGTGCGGTTATCGAGATGGGAATGTCCGATTTAGGCGAGATAGGCTATCTGTCCAAAATAACCAAACCCGATATTGCGGTCATCACAAACATCGGGCTGTGTCATATAGAATCGCTCGGCAGTCAAGCGAACATACTGCGAGCCAAGATGGAGATAACAAAGGGGTTGGCAGACGGCTCTCCGCTGATACTCTGCGGTGACGATGAGCGGCTCTGGTCTGTAGAGACAGATCGTCTGAGAAAAATATATTACGGCATAGAAAATCAAGACGCCCATGTCAGAGCCGAAAATATAAAGACACAAGAGGGCGGTATGTCCTTTGATATAGTATATGACGGCGGCAGGGTAAAGGCTGTTATCCCCGTCATAGGAAAGCATAATGTACTCAACGCTCTTGCCTCATTCTGTGTCGGAAGAGAGATGGGAATGACCGCTCAGGAGATTGTGGGAGCATATGCAGATTATAGCGGTATTCGCCAAAAAAACAGGATAATCAATGGTATAATGATAATCGATGATTGCTATAACGCAAGCCCACATTCGGTCAAGGCGGCGCTGTCGGTGCTTATGCAGACAGTCTCTGCGGGCAGGAGGATAGCGGTGCTGGGCGATATGCTTGAGCTGGGTCATATGAGCCAAGCGGCGCATGAGGATATAGGAAAATCTGCGGCGGAATCGGGCATAGATATGTTGGTGTGCAGCGGAGGGGAGAGTGTCCGAATGGCCGAGGCGGCAAGAAGTCACCGACTTGAGACGCATTATTTTGCCGCAAAGGAAGAAGCCTCACACTTCCTCAAACAAACCCTCTGTCCCGGCGACACGGCGCTCTTTAAGGCAAGCAGGGGTATGGCTTTTGAAACGATTATAGAATCACTGCAAGAAACGATATAAACAGCAAAGGAGTGGTCTGCAAATGGGTACAGTTTCGGCTATAGCAGGGTTTGCGGCATTTGTCGTAACCGCTCTGTCCGGACGCTTTTTGATCCCTATGTTAAGACGGCTGAAATTCGGGCAGACTATATTGGACATAGGTCCCGCCTGGCACAAAAAAAAGCAGGGTACTCCCACAATGGGCGGTATAATGTTTGCGATCGGAATCGCCGCCGCTGTCTTTGCCGGATATTTTGCTATGGTCGTTCTCTTTCCCGATACTGCCGCCGAGATAACCTTTGTCGAAAAGGTACGGCTCTTCGCAGGATTGGGTCTTGCTTTCCAGTTCGGATTTGTAGGATTTCTCGATGATTATATCAAGGTTGTTAAAAAACGCAACCTCGGTCTGAGCGCCCGTCAAAAGACACTCATGCAGCTTGTTATATCGGTTGCCTATGTCCTGACCTTATATTTTGCGGGAGAGACCTCTACCATTGTAGACATTCCTTTTTTCGGACAGGCAGACTTTGGATTCATCTACTATCCCCTTGTCATAATAGGAATGTACGGTTTTGTTAATGCAGTAAACCTGACCGACGGTGTCGACGGCTTGTGCGGATCGGTGACATTTGCGGCGGCGCTTGTCTTTATCGCCGTGATGAATATAACCGGGTATGCGGGTATGAATATCTATGCCGTTGCCCTGGCGGGAGGATGTCTCGGGTTCCTGATGTGGAACTTTTATCCCGCAAAGGTCTTTATGGGAGACACGGGGTCGATGTTTCTGGGAGGCGCAGTCATTTCCCTGGCATTCGGCAGCGGGATGCCGATGATACTGCTCTTTGCCGGGATAATATATATAGCCGAGGCGCTTTCGGTAGTGCTGCAGGTTATCAGCTTTAAATCCACCGGCAAGAGGATATTCAAGATGAGTCCCATACATCACCACTTTGAGATGCTCGGATGGTCTGAGATAAAGATAGTAGTAACCTTTACAGCGATAACGGCCGCTTTCGGAGCGGTTGGGGTGTTGTCGGTTATAATGAGATAGAGATAGAAAGGGATGAAACAAGATGGCAAACGCAGTCACCCGCAGACCCGCCAAACCCCAAAGGCGGACAGTTTCGGCAAAAAACAATCCGATGGACAAAACCTTTCTTATATTCGTGATTATTCTGTTGATGTTCGGGCTTGTCATGCTTGCTTCGTCAGGATATGTCTATGCTCATTATAATGCTGAGGGCGGCAGTCTGCATTACATTACAAGACAGATCGCCTTTGCTGCGGCGGGGCTGATATGTATGCTCTTTGCCTCGGTCGTTGATTATCACATACTAAGGAAATTTTCCATTTGGATATTCGGCATTGCCTTTGTTTTGCTTATAGTCGTGCTGGGTATGAGACCTATCAACGGCGCTCACAGATGGATTTTTATCGGGCCGATAAACTTTCAGCCGTCTGAAATAATGAAGTTTGCTATAATAGTTTTATTCGCTTTGATAATTGCCAAATACCATGACAAGATGAACAAATTCAAGTACGGCGTTCTGCCCTTTATCGTAATACTGATAGCGGTAGCCATTCCTATGCTGATGCAGCCGCATCTTTCGGGAACTGTTCTCATCATGGGAATAGGCGTGGTTATGATGTTTGTGGGGGGAACAAGCTATCGCTGGTTTGGCGTTGCAATGCTTTTGGTGATAGCGGCGGTCGCCGTCATTGTGGCAATACGGGGTATAGACTATGTTATGGTGCGTCTCAACGGATGGCTCGATCCATTCTCAGACGTTCGGGATAAAACTGCTCAGACCTATCAATCGTTACTCACCATAGGTTCCGGCGGTCTGATGGGGGTAGGTCTCGGCAACTCTGCTCAAAAGTACCTCTATCTCCCTGAGCCGCATAACGATTTTATATTTTCGGTCGCCTGTGAGGAACTGGGCTTTATAGGAGCATCCCTCATCATATTGCTCTTTGTGATGTTTGTATACAGAGGATTTGTGATAGCCACAAACGCTCCCGATAAATTCGGCATGATGCTCGCCGTCGGACTTACCGCACAGATAGGAATACAGGCTCTTCTCAACATTGCGGTTGTGACCAACACCGTCCCCAACACGGGAATCAGTCTGCCATTTTTCAGCTACGGCGGAACCGCCCTGATGATGCAGCTAACCCAAATGGGAATAATACTAAATATCTCCAGGCATAGTAGGGTAAATAATTAAGAATGCAGAATGCAGAATTACCTTTTTTGGGGGCTGCATTCTTCATTCTTAATTCTGCATTCTGCATTGTTAATTGTCCGTCACCTTATTTTCATAAAAAGCATAGTATATTTCGCAGGCTTTTTTAAATGAAAGGGTGATTAGCTTTGGAGAGGTTATATATACAAGGCGGCAAAAGGATAAGCGGCGAAATCGATGTGCAGGGTGCTAAAAACAGCGCCTTACCGCTATTGGCGGCAACCATTCTTACAGAGGGTAAGAGCGTTTTACATAATTGTCCTGATTTAAGCGATATTAACGCAGCTTGTAAGATTCTTTCCTATTTAGGATGCGATGTTACATATTCCGGTAATACCGTTACTGTAGATGCGGCAAATATAACAAATACCGACATACCCGAATCGCTGATGAGCGAGATGCGGTCTTCCATAGTCTTTTTGGGGGCGTTGGCGGCGCGGGTCGGCAAAACCAAACTCTGCTTCCCGGGCGGATGTGAGTTGGGGCCTCGTCCGATAGACCTGCATCTGTCATCGCTCAGACAGCTGGGACTGGACATAAAAGAGGAGCACGGGTATCTCGATTGCCACCGAACAAAGAGACTGCGGGGGGCAAAGATAATGCTCTCATTCCCGTCGGTAGGGGCAACCGAAAACATCATGCTTGCTTCGGTAACGGCGGACGGGGAGACCATCATCACAAATGCGGCGGGAGAGCCTGAGATAGTTGACCTTGCCGATTATCTGAACAAATGCGGGGCAAAGATTACCGGAGCGGGTGAAAGCACCGTTATCATCAAGGGGGTCGACAACCTTCAGGGTACCGAGCATAGCGTAATACCCGACAGGATAGTCGCTTCTACATATTTATGTGCAGGAGCTATAACCGGCGGAGAGCTTCTGATAAAAAAATGCAACCCCACTCATATAGAGAGCGTGCTGCCTGTGCTGGAACAGACAGGCTGCAAGATCATCACAGGGGCAGACAACATCTACATAAGAGCGCCCGAACGGTTATGCCACATGGAAACGGTCAGGACAATGCCCTACCCCGGATTTCCCACCGATGCTCAGGCGCCGCTGATGCCCTTAGCCGTTATTGCTAACGGAACGAGTGTTTTTGTCGAAAACATATTCGAGAGCAGATACAAGCAGGTCTCAGAGCTTAGGAAGATGGGCGCCGATATAAGAATCGAGGGCAAGGTAGCCGTCATAGAGGGCGTAGATAGGATTTACGGAGCCAATGTAAGGGCAACCGATCTGCGAGGAGGAGCGTCGCTGATAATAGCGGGTCTTGCCGCAGAGGGTGAGACTGTAATATCAGATATATATCATATCGACAGAGGATATGAAAGAATAGAGGATAATCTCCGTTCTATCGGAGCAAAAATAAAGAGGATATAACGAACATCATGTAGGGGCGAACTTTGTTCGCCCGCAGAACGGTCGGTAGGGGCGAACTTTGTTCGCCCGCAAAGCGGGAATAATACATCGGGGGACGGATAAAAATGCAGAAAACTTACAGCGATAACAAAAACAGGTCTGCCGCAAGGGCAACATCAGGCAGACGCAAAGCCAAAAGACGCAAGCGGAATAATCTGCTCTATTACATATTGCTGCTCTTTTTTATCGCCATAATAGGCATTGTTCTATCCCTCACGGTGTTTTTTAAGGTAGAATCCGTCGTCGTTACGGGGATTAACGAATATAGCGAAGAGACTGTTTTAGAATCGGCCGGGACCATTGCTGGAACAAATCTGTTCATGCTCAATGCCTTACGGTTGGAGAAAAAAATTCTCGATTCGCTCATATTCAGCGACAAGGTATCTATTGCAAAAAAACTGCCCTCCACGGTTATTATAGATATAACCGAGAGCAGGATAGAGTTTAGCCTGCCGGAAGAGGGGTCGGAAACAGTCGATGAAGAGACCGGAGAAATAGTCACACTATATACCCATATCAGCGGGTCGGGCAGGATCATAAAAAACCGCCTGCCCTACCCTGCCGACGGTTCTGTTATATTGACCGGAATAGATATAGGCGAAAAAATGCCGGGTGATTTTATTCCCGATGGCGGCAATGAGAACTGGAACGCCGCCTTTGCCGTAGCTCAGGCAGCCGCTCTGGAAGAGTTTGAGGGCATCATAGACATAGATACCGAGAGTATAGTTGATATAAAAATAAACTATCAGGATAGGATAGAGGTGCAAATAGGGAGCATCAGCGATATTTCGCACAAGATAAAGATGGTCAAGCATCTTCTAACTAACCCCGAAAACATAGACATTAACGAAAGAGGAGAGCTTTTTTACAACCGCAACACCGAAAGCTTCCATTTCAAACCGATGTAGCCAACGATTAACACCATCATTACATTACGGAGGATGCGGGAATGTATTCGTTGAAAGAAGTGGCGGACAAGTATAACATAACTCCTCGCACATTAAAATATTACGAAGAGATAGGGCTGATCTGCACCGGGCGTGATAAGAGCAACTATCGGGTCTATGACGAATCTGCCATAGACAGGCTGGAGCGTATACTTGTGCTGCGTAACATGGGGATAGGCACCAAGCAGATCAAGGTTATGTTTGAGAAAGAGAACCATGAGGTGATGGAGATTATTGCCGGGCAGAAGACACGGCTGCGGCAGGAAATATCCCAGCTAACCGACATGAAGGAACGCATATCAAACTTTTTATCACAGACCGCTAACAAAACAATCGCCGCCAAAGACCTGCTGAGCAGATGCCGCTCCCGCAAGTCGCATAAAATCGAACTTTCGAGCATGATAGAGGCGCCCAGCAACGAGGAACGTGACCAGATAGCGCATATGGATTCGCTGTCGGTTCAAGAACAAGAGTTGGTTATATGCTGTGTTAATAAATACGCTCTGTCGTCTGAGGAGTTTTCGTTGCCGCTAAAAATAAAGATAACCGCAAAGACACGGAATGAGGATTTGTGGCTGTTTTTCGGGAACTACCGAATGGTCTTCAACTGGGATTGTGATATGGACGAGTTCAGATTCTGCGATCAGGTACTGGGGTGCGAATTTGGAATATCCGACAAGGGCAGGGTTCCCTGTGATCAATATGTAGATATAGAGTGGATACTGGAAAACGAAAAGACCGAGGTTCTTCTCGATGGCAAACGAATCTTTGAGCTAAAATATACCGACAATTCTGATTTTTCCCTAACCTCAGGCATAGGCGTTGGGACAGACCGAGGCAACACCGTTACGGTCAAGGAGATTACGGTAACTCAAAGCGGCAGAAAAACCCAGGTTGACCTTGCCGCAATGCGGTGGCATCATAGCAGCCATCATATGGATGGCGGCAGGCTTGTTATATTTAACACAAGCGACAGGGATACGTTAGCGACTGCGGAATCCTTCACACTCCCGCTCAAGATAGACCTTACCGCCAAAACCGATGATACCAACATACGAATATACTGGGGCAGAGGGCAGATTATATTAAACTGGGAGCAGGATAAGCGAAAGCTCATACTGAGAGACCCGCACAGCGGTAAGGAAACACGACTTGAGGGAGGATACATCACACCCGGGGAGTACCACGATATATCCTGGATAATACATGAGGACTACTCGGCTCTGATCGTAAACGGGATAGTCCGCAGTTATATTGAATCGGCAACTCCGCAGATGTCCGCCAACGTCCGCATCAGCTCAGGATACGGAAGCACCCTCACGGTGGACAGCCTGACTGTAACGGAGCTTGTGCGGGGATAACAATGCAGAATTAAGAATGCAGAATGCAGAATTTTTTAATATTGGAGGTTTTATTATGAACACTGTCTACAGATATAATCCCGATGATTTCAAGGGGATATTGGGTTTATCGGATGATTTTAGTAATTTCTATAAATCACACGAAAAATATTGCAGTACCAATGCGCTTATGGATTGGTCTGTACGGCATAACTGTTGGGAAAATTTGATTTTCACAATCAAAGGCAGGGAAGTAGAGGGTTTTCTTAACCCTGTAACGGCACATGAAATGACAAGTTATTTGGAGGAATTGGTAATTGATTAATTTTAATACGGGTGAGCAACAACTCAATAAATTTTCAGGTTCAGAGAAAAAAACTACCATTCTATACAAAGGTGATGTATATATGGTCAAATATCCTGACCCTGTACGAGCAAAGAAACTTAAAGGTATAATAAGCTACAAGAACAATCAATACTCCGAGCATATTGGTTCGAGTATATTCAGGTCTTGCGGTATTGATGCTCAAGAAACAGTTATAGGAGAGTTTACCGACCGATCGGGAAAAAGGAAAACTGTGGTTGGATGTAAGGATTTCACACAGAACGGCATAGTTCTTTATGAGATGGACAAACTCGCAAATGCAATCGCACCTGACGAAATACAGTTAGATGCAACCATTGAGAATGTCAATCGTATAATTGACGAATCCGAGTTTATCAAAGATAAAAACGCCATCAAAATTGGTTTTTGGGATATGTTTGTTGTTGACGCACTAATCGGCAATAAAGACAGGCATTTAGGGAATTGGGGTATTCTCGATAACAATGATGAGATAACATTCGCCCCTGTTTACGATTGCGGTTCCGCACTCAGTGCGTTATTGGACGATGATAAAATGCAACTAATAATAAAAGATCCCGTCACATTCAAAAATCAAGAATTTAACACTGCATCCATGTATTCAATGGGCGGCAAAAGGATATTTTACCACGAGATTTTCAAAAATCCGCCGAATGATTTAGCCGTGGCTATAAAACGTATCGTTCCTAAAATCAATATGGAAGAAATATACAGCATCGTAGATTCTACCCCGCAAATGCCCGAAATCAGGAAGACATATCTCAAGCAAGCTCTTGCATTGCGGTACGAGCAAATTCTGTTACCTGCTTTAGTCATATTGCACAAACATAATCGGCGATTTTCACAAAAATGAAAATTCCAGTAAACTACCCCTTGACCTGTACGTTGCGTATAGGTTTATAATGATAGTATTATGTAAAAAGGCTGGTGTTTGTTAATGAAAATATTCGGTAATATTAAACGCTTGTTTTCGGTTGTCACGGCTGTTGCGATTTTGGCGGGAACCGTGAGCATGGCAGGAATCGCAAGGACAGTGATTGTAACCGAACATGAGGAGTGGGACGAAATCGAGAGCATAATAGGACGATACAACGGTGAGTGGCACAGCACGGCAAATGCAGGATCGGTAAGAGGTCATATGCCCTCTACTGCGCTTATGGGAAACGGTGACATTGCCGTGTCTTCGGCCGGAAATGCCGAGGAGAAGACCTTTCATGTGTCTAAGAGCGATTTTTGGACGGCCGATCAGAGCAATCCCTCCGCCGCCCGTCCTATCCCGATAGGCGGGATAACATTGCGTTCGACAGAACCTGCGCCCCTGCCTAAATCAGGGGGCAACATAGCGCCGCTCGGCACCGCAACCGCAACCTCTAACCATCCGGATTTTCCGCCGCAAAGGGCCTTAGCGGCATCCTATGAGCAGGGGTCTGAGGGTTGGGTATCACGGCATCGCGGCGAAAGCGCCCCATGGCCTCCCCATCTTATAGTAGAATTTGAGGAGCCTATGACTATAACAAAATGGGCAGTACACAGCGATGCCGCCGCAAGAGGACCGAGTTCAGACCCCGGCACATCAAGAGATTTTGAGCTGCAAACCAGCGATACAGGAGCAGACCCGTGGACTACCGTGTCATCTGTTACCGGCAACAACCTTGCCATCCGTGAGATAGAGCTGGAAGAACCTGTAACATCGCAGTTTTTCAGATTACTTCTCACTATACCTATGCAAAACGCAGATGATGCTTTTGCCCGTGCCCGTGTGCGACAGTTACAGCTGATCGCTCCGAGTGATGGGGAAGAGGACGAAAACCCCAATGACGAAGATATTATAGATCCCGATGAGTATTTCTACGAAAAGCAGGATATTCTGAACGCTAAGGTTGACACCGAGCTTGTTCTCGGCAACCGTATGCTCGAGATGGAAACCTGGACGACCGCCAATGACCACAAGGGCAGAAACTACATAATATCAAAGATAACATCGACCGATACCAAGGAGGCTAGCCTGCAGGTAGAGGTTTGGGCAGGAAGTCCTAATAACACAAACAACGGAACCTATCCCAGAACAGCGGCACATTCGGAAGACAGCAGTGTTACGGTCAGCCGATATACCGCAGCTCCGTCGGGTGCATTTATCCCGCCGCCATGGAGATCGAGAGGGGTGCTTTCCTCAAAGATTATCGGCAAAGAGTTTACCACATCCTCCGACAACGCATCCAAGAGCTTTATGAACTTTACCCTCGAGCCGAATGAGACGGTCTATGTCGTCACAGCGGTTGCGGGAGGGGGACAGGTTTATACAGGATCATCGACACCTACCCTCAAACAGGGTCAGACAGAGCCGCTCGATCAGGCGCATAGTCTGCTGAACGCTGTTAGCGGAGTTCCTTATATAGACGGTCTTATCGAGGATCATGCGGCATGGTGGAAAGACTTCTGGTCAACCTCATATGTCAACATAGATCTGCCGCAGAATGATTCACAGAAAAACGACCAGTTAGGACAGGACATTGCACTATTACAGCAGTATTACTACGGCGGCCAGTATGTGTTAGGGTGCAGTGTTAAGGAGGGTTACATAGCCCCCGGTCTGTACGGACACTGGATAACCACCGACAACCCCAGCTGGAATAACGACTATCATCTTAACTACAACTTTGTATCGCCCTTCTACGGGGTTGCCTCAAGCAACCGTCCCGAAACTCTATTGCCTGCGGTAGAGGCGGCTCTCAGTCATATGATCCAGGGCGAGAGAAACGCCATGAGCCCCGCCGAACTTACTAAGATCGGACTTCGCCGCTGGCCCGACTGGCTTATCGCACACAATACCTATACCTCAGACAGACTCGCCGCCGGAACATTGCCGCAGGGTATTCCCGATTCCATGCTCTTCCCTGTAGGTATCGGACCGTGGGGTTCCTTCCCCGATATAAGCTATCACAACTCGACCGTCCATGTGCCTTTCAGCGCATATCCGATGGTTGAATACTACAAATATACCAAAGACGCCGAGTTTTTTGTCAGAGAGTTTGAGTTCGATTTCTTTGAAAACTACGGGCCTGCCTATGCGGGCAGAACGACAACTACAGTGTATGAATATCTGCGTAAATGCGCCAATTTCCTTGAGGCATGGGTAGAGAAAGAGGATTTTGACGACGGCACATACCGCTACAATCTTGTCGCCGCCTATAACGAGGGATCGTGGGCTAAAAACGCCGCCGTTGAGCTTGGTGCATACAAAATGTCTCTGGAGGCTCTTCTGCTTGCCATAGACCTCAACGATATAGAGGATCCGAAACGTGATATATATCAGGATTTGTACGACAATCTTGCTCCCTTTGCCACAACCGAACTGAACGGCAAAGAGATCTTTCCGCTTGCCGAATATGAGTGGATTCCCAGCATACCTGAGTATAGAGGATCCCGCAATCCCCGCCGTGAGAACGAAACCCAGAGTGACTATGAAGCACGGGAAAAGGCCGAATACACCGCAGAATTTCACAGCAACACAGAGCGGACATGGGACTGGGGACCGCTTATCAATCCATTCCCCGAATCTAACCCCATGCAGCTTGAGCCGATATTCCCATTCAACAGGCTGGGATACTACTCACATCCCGATCAGATCAAGATCGCACACAATACCATAGAAGCAGTCAACTCGTGGAACAACAACAACGCTTACCCGAAAATATACACCATCGCTCCGAGGGTGCGATACAACCCGTCTGTAATACTCACCGGTCTTGCCCGCAGATACAGAGAACAGGTACAGCCTAATCTGTGGAACTATGACGGTGTACACGGCATCGAAAAGAGCGGAGCCACAGGCGGTATCAACGTAATGATGCTCATAGGCGACAAGGGTTATGTAAAGGCATTCCCCAACTGGCCTGAGGGCAGAGCGGCCGAGTTTACACGGCTGCGTGCAGAGGGTGCCTTCATCGTATCCTCCAAGTATGACGGCAGCAGTGTCACCCATCTCGAGGTTACAAGCGAGGCCGGAGGTACCCTTAACATGATCTCTCCCTGGCTTGGAGGAATGTCGGTAACACGGGCAAGCGACGGAGCCGATGTAGCGGTGGTCAAAAGCTCTGTCCCCGATTGGGAGATGGAGGACGCATTCTCCTTTGAAACAACGGCAGGAGAGACATATATATTCACAGAGGTTGAGGGTGATCTCAATCCGGTTGATCTTCGTTCCTTCCTGCGTACCGATGTTAATAACATCTTCCACGAATACTATTTAGAACTGACCAACGCACCCAAGGCCGATCTTCAGATAGGCAATGCCTATGGAGGAGCCTTTGTAGAGGCAGTCCAGGACGGAGGATTCGGCCAATATATCGGGCTTGCCGAGAATGACGTAATTACCGAAATCAGCGGCACCTTTATCGAGAGTACCGCAAAACTGATAGAGCTTTATGATGCTCTGACTGTCGGGGATGATGTTACCCTCAAGGTGTGGCGTGCCGACAAATACATAGAGATAACATTCGCAAAACCCGAAAAGCATGGGGGTCTTATGATCCCCCGCATAATCCAGGCCGAAAGTTTTGACCTGAGCAACGCAAGACAAGACGGCCCCAACATACGTCCCACCATCGCCAACAACTCTGACATCAGCCCATACGGAACAGGACGGCAGATAGGCAACATCGGCGGGAACGACTGGGTTATGTATAAAGACATCAACTTCAGCGAGCCTATAGAATCTATGCTCTTCCGTGTTTCTAAGGACGGCGGTCTGGCAAACACCACGACCATAAGCGTTAGGATAGGGGAGAATACTGCGGCGGCACAGATAGCAACCGCTGTTGTGACGGGGCATCCCGATCTGACCGGGGGAGAGGCCTGGAACACCTACCGCACCATTGCGGCAACCGTCACCAACGCCAACATAACAGGAGTACATGATCTCTACCTGCATTTTTCCAACAGCGTTAATGTCAACTGGTTCTCGATCAACGATGCCGAGCCATCGGCTCCGCCTGCAATCACCACAGAATCATTGCCGAGCGTTGTAGTAGACAGTCCGTACAGTCAATCGCTCTCTGCCGATGGAGAACAGATTATCACATGGTCACGGACGGGCGGAACATTGCCGCCGGGACTAATACTGGGCACCAACGGCACAATCTCAGGAACTCCAACAGAGGAAGGCACCTATAGCTTTACGGTGCGGGCATACAACGGCGGAGGAACCGATACAAAGACATTGTCTATAACCATCAGATCGCCCATCCGTCAAGACGGCGATGCAAACGGTGACGATGTTGTAGACATCCATGACATTCTGATGATCCGCAACCACATTCTCGGCACTCCCCGCATAGAGGATCCTGACGACCTCAAGGCCGCCGACGTTAATAAAGACGGAGTTATCAACATATTTGATATGCTGACGGTGCGGGATATAATTTTGCGAAAATAAACACGGGGTTGTAATAACACCGCAAAAACCCGCTAACTAAGCGGGTTTTTGGTATTTGGGCGCTGCACCCTAACAATATTTTATATTTTGGCTATTGACAGTATAAATATATTTATGTATACTATAGTCTTGCGGGATAAAAGGCAGTTGTTTTTACACAGATCCCGCCCGCAAAACACAAGACAGGAGGTTTAATAAACTATGTTACGCACATATCAGCCTAAAAAACGGCATAGAAGCAAGGTTCACGGGTTTAGAGCGAGGATGAAGACCAGAAGCGGACGAGCTCTGCTGGCGCGCAGGCGTGCTAAAGGGCGCAAAAGGCTTACCCACTGATACAAATATGAATTATTTAAAAACACTCACTCTTAACAAAGAATTTAAGAGGGCGTATTATCAGGGAAAAAGCAAGGCGCATCCTTTGGTAATAACATATTTGCTTAAAAACCGCCGCAATGGGGCGCGGTACGGCGTTACCGCATCAAAAAAAATCGGCAACGCCGTCCTACGCAACCGAGCAAGGCGTGTTATTACCGCTGCTCTGTCACAAATCGAGAATGAACGGAATTTGCGAGGATTTGATATGGTTTTTGTCGCACGTTCGGCTACCTGCAAGGCAAAATCGACCGATCTCAAAAAGGTCATATCTAAGCATTTAGATTTGTTAGGGTTATGAAAAAAATTATAATTGGCTTACTAAACGGTTATAAAAGATATATTTCGCCGTGTCTGCCGCACTCCTGCCGATTCCTGCCCACCTGCTCGGAATATGCAATGGAGGCGGTGGAGATTCATGGTGTAATAAAGGGATCGGGGCTTGCGGTCTGGCGTATTCTGCGATGCAATCCCTTTTGCAAGGGCGGGTACGACCCCGTAAAACCATAAAGTTTTTGGAGGAAAGCAATATTGAATATTATTACAGATATTTTCGGAGTGCCATTGGGATGGCTGATGTGGCTGATATACTCGGCAATTGGTAATTACGGCATTTCGTTGATTATATTCACTCTGGTGACAAAGGTGATTCTCTTTCCGCTTGCTATAAAGCAGCATAAAACGGCGATACAGACCGCTGTTCTCAAACCCAAGATGGACGAACTGCGTAGAAAACACAAGGACAACAAGGTATATCAGGAAGAGCTTGTGAAGTTTAATACAGAACACGGCATCAACCAATTTGCCGGATGTCTTCCTATGCTGATGATGCTGCCTGTGCTGTTCGGTCTCTTCGATGTTATACGGAATCCGCTTACCCATATCCTGCGTATATCACGGGAAACGATCGCCGCCTCAACCGATGTTTTAAAGGTCATGCTTGGGGACGGATTCAACGAACGTCAGGGACAGGTACAGACCAAGATAATCGAGATCATACATGATCATAAAGAAGACTTTATGCAAACGGTCTCCGAACTTGGTCACGGCGAAACTATAACGGGTGAGTTTGTTGAGCAGGTATCAATGTTTAACGTAAACTTTTTAGGGATTAACCTGGGAGCGATTCCTACCTTGGCTCTTTCGCTTGCGGTGATTCTGCCGCTGTTATCGGGATTTACCGCCGTTTGGCAATCACTGGTAACCATGAAACTGGGTCCTGCCATGATGCTCCAGAAGAACGATGCGGGACAGGGTAATTCCATGAAGGTTATGATGCTCCTGATGCCGCTCGTTTCGCTCTTCTTTGCCTTCAGATTTCCTGCGGGACTTGTTCTCTACTGGACAGCCTCTAATATAGTGGGATGTATTCAGCCGGTGATACTAAACAAAATTATAGACCCCAAGGAAGCATACGATAAAGCCATGGACGAGATGAACGCACGAGAGGCCGAAAGAAGGAGAAAAAGACCAAAACCGGAGAAGATGGTTGAACTGCCGGAGGGAGAACTCGGAGAACCTATAGAACTCGGAGAACCTATAGAAGAAAAATCCACGATACACAAGGAGCATGAGAACCGCAAAATAGCCGAAGCACGCAGACGAATGGCCGAAAAATACGGAGACGAGTAGGTAGTATATAATTTGAGAGGAGCATGAAAAATGCGCGAATTGATAGTAGAGGCTAACAGCATAGAGGAGGCCGTTGCTAAAGGATTAGCCGAATTAGGGCTGGAACGCAGCGATGTTACAGAAGAAATAATAGAGGAAGAAAAGAAGGGGTTGTTCGGCAAGCTAAAATCCCTTGCTAAAGTGAAACTCATATACAGCGCCGCCGCTGATTCTCCCAAAGAAAAGCCGGCGGGCAATACTACGCAGGAAAAGGAAGCGCTTGAGTATTTGATGGCCGTTACCTCAAAGATGGGAATAGAGGGGCTTGAGTTCTCGTTCGGCGGCGATGAGGACGGTATTATCTCGATCAACATCAACGGCGAACAGGCAACCCAACTCATAGGACATCACGGTGAGATTATGGATGCTCTGCAGTATCTGACCTCGCTTGCGACAAACTCTGATGATGATAATTATAAGCGTATACGAATCAACATCAGCGATTATCGTGAAAAGAGGGAAACTCAGCTGGAGGCGCTTGCGCTCAGGCTATGCAGAGCCGTAAAGAAAAACGGACGCTCGGTTACCTTAGAGCCTATGAACCCCTATGAAAGAAGAATAATACACTCGATAGTATCGGGATTTGACGGGGTGTACTCAAGATCTGCGGGTGAGGATCCTGCCCGTTATGTCGTTATAGCCGTTGATCGTTTCCGTCAAAAAGGCGGACGCACTCCCGACCGCAGCGACCGTAGCAGTAGCAGCAGCGGCAGCAGAACCGACCGTTCGAGAGAGCGGAGCGGCGCAAGCAGCTATAACAAGAGGGACGACTATCCTAAAAACAACGACTACAAACCCTCTTCGACCTCAAAATCAGGCGGAATATACAACTTTGAAAAAGAATTTCTCAAATCCGGAAACAAAGACAAACTCTTTTCTAAGATAGACCCCCAAGACGAGCAGGAGTGAACATGGATGATAAAATAAAAATATTTGAAGATAAAAAAATCCGCATGGAATGGAATGAAGAAGAGCAAGACTGGTATTTATCCATCGTTGATGTGATTGAGATTTTGACCGACCAACCAACGCACCGCAGTGCAAGCAATTATTGGGCAAAGCTTAAAGAGCGTATGAAAAGCGAAGGAAATGAACTGCTGACAATTTGTCAGCAGTTGAAAATGCAAGCAGAGGACGGCAAAATGCGATTAACAGATGCCGCAAATTCAAAAGGGATTCTGCGTATCATTCAATCTATTCCATCGCCAAAAGCAGAGCCATTTAAGATGTGGCTTGCCGAAGTAGGAAGTGAACGCCTTAACGAAATCGCAGATCCCGAATTGGCGATTGACAGAGCGTTTGAAACCTATTTGAAAAAGGGTTACAGCGAAAAATGGATAAATCAGCGAATAAAAACAATGGAAGTTCGCAAGGGTTTAACCGATGAATGGCAACGCTCAGGTATTGAGAAAACACAAGATTACGCAATTCTCACAGATATTATGACAAAAGAGTGGAGCGGCAAAACAACCCGTGAATACAAGGTTTTCAAAGGCCTGAAAAAAGAAAATCTTCGAGATCACATGACAAACATGGAGCTTGTACTCAATATGCTTGCAGAGGTTTCGGCAACGGATTTATCTAAAGAAAGCGATCCGTTAGGAATGAGCGAAACCGCAAAGGTGGCGAAACAGGGCGGTTCTGTCGCAAAAGCGGCACGACAGCAATATGAAAAACAGTCCGGCAAAAATGTCGTATCTCCGCTTAACGCAAAGAATCTTAAAAAATTGTAGAAAACAAATAGCATATACAAGGAGACGACCCAAGATGAGCAGGAGTAGCGATACAATTGTGGCTGCGGCAACGGCGGCGGGGCGTGCGGCGATAGGGGTTATCAGAATATCGGGGGAATCCGCTCTCGGCATTGCACAGACTGTCTTCAAATCCCGCAGCGGATTGCGTTTAAATGAATTAAACGGCTATCAAGGCGTTTTAGGCCGCATTTTTGACAGATGCGGCGGCATAGACGAAGTGATAGCCTTTGTTTATAGGGCTCCAAAAAGTTTTACAGGCGAGGATGTCGTCGAGTTTTCATGCCACGGCGGCAGCTATATCATAGGTGCGATAGTCCGCAGTCTTACCGAGGCGGGAGCAAGAATGGCGCTGCCGGGTGAGTTTACACGCAGGGCTGTGATGAACGGCAAGCTGACGGTGTCGTCGGCAGAGGCGATAAACGAAATGATAAACGCCAAATGGGAATATAGTGCAAAGACTGCCCTTGCTCAGTATGACGGAGCGTTGTCGGTCAAGCTGAACTCTATTAAGGATTCCTTGTACGGGTTAGCGGCAGAGCTTGCGGTAACCCTTGAGTTTCCTGAGGATGATATTGAGCTTGATCGGCCTGTCTTTGAATCAAAACTCAGATCAGCACAGTCGGAGCTGTCATGCCTTGTTGCGGGATACGCGCGGGGAAAGCTGATCAGAGAGGGAATCCCTACAGTAATAGCGGGCAAACCCAACACGGGAAAGTCTACGGTGATGAATCTCCTCTGCGGCACTGATAAGAGCATCGTTACCGACATAGAGGGCACGACGAGAGACGTTGTGGAGGATTATATTGACATCGGCGGGGTGTGTCTAAAACTTGCCGACACGGCGGGAATCAGAGAAAACGCAAAATCGGTAGAGAGGATAGGGGTAGACCGCTCAAAATCACGCATTGAATCGGCCGGAATAGTCCTTGCCGTCTTCGACCTCTCCCGTGATTTTGACCATAACGACCGAATCATTCTAAATATGCTCAACCCTGAAAACACGATAGTTATACTGAACAAATCAGATTTACCCTGCGTATTAGACACCGTGGAGTTATACAACAAGTTTAAGAATATCATACCATTCAGCGCTAAATCCGGCGACAGGCTGCAGGAGTTATACGACCTGATGGCCGATGTAGCTCAGGTTAGCGAATTTGACACATCAGAGGCTCTGCTCTTCTCAGCCCGTCAGCTTGAAGCGGCAAAGAACGCCTGCGAGTATATAGATGAAACATTCGCTCTATTGGCGGGCGGTATGCTCGATGCGGCGGGAGTCTGCCTTGAGTCGGCGCTGGAATCTATAGGAACGATAGACGGCGAGAATATCAGCGAGGGAGTAATAGAGGAGATTTTCCGCAATTTTTGTATAGGGAAGTAGATTTATGAATCTGTTAGGCGGGTTTGATGTAGCGGTTATAGGCGGGGGTCATGCCGGATTGGAGGCGGCAATGGCATCGGCCAAACTTGGCATGAAAACGGCTCTCTTTACCATGTCTCTCGATTCTATAGCGAATATGCCCTGCAATCCATCTATAGGCGGCACGGCAAAGGGGCATCTTGTGCGGGAGATAGACGCTCTCGGCGGTCATATGGGGCGGTTGGCCGACCATGCAACCATACAGAGCCGTATGCTCAATATGTCTAAGGGTCCGGCCGTCAACAGCCTCAGAGCGCAGGTGGATCGCAGGAAATATCAATCGGCGGCAAAATCGCTGCTTGAGAATCAGGCAAACCTCTATATACGTCAATGCGAGATAACCGATATAATTCTCGATAACAAGGGCAATGTCAGCCGATTGGCCGCAAGAGAGGGCGGTCTGTTTGAGGTTAAGGCGGTAATAATCGCATCGGGAACCTATCTAAATTCCCGAATACATATAGGAGAAAGCCAACTTGACCAAGCCGCAGACGGAAGCGTTACGGCATCGGCTCTTACCGATTCCCTATGCCGCATGGGAATCAAGACCAGACGATTCAAGACAGGAACCCCCGCACGCGCTCACAGACGGAGCATAGATTTTTCCAAACTCGATCGGCAACCGGGAGATGAGCCTGTAAAACCATTTTCGTTTGACACTACCGAGCCTATCCTAAACAGGGCGGAGTGCCACATAGCCTACACCAACGCCGATACCCATGCAATCATAACCGCAAACCTCCATCGTTCGCCTATCTACAGCGGGAAGATAGATGCGATCGGAGCGAGGTATTGTCCCAGCATTGAGGATAAGGTTGTGCGGTTTGCAGACAAATCCCGCCATCAGATCTTTGTCGAGCCTATGGGGCTTGATACCGATGAGATATATCTGCAGGGAATGTCGTCGTCCATGCCTGAGGATGTTCAGATAGATTTTCTGCGAACCATACAGGGCTTTGAGAATATAGAGATAATGCGGAGCGCCTATGCTATAGAATACGATTGCTGTGATCCCTCTCAGCTTAGACATACTCTTGAGTTTAAGACTGTCGGCGGACTATACGGAGCGGGGCAGTTCAACGGCACCTCAGGCTATGAGGAGGCGGCCGCACAAGGCTTGGCGGCGGGAATCAATGCCGCTCTCAAGCTGCAAAACCGTCCTCCGTTTGTACTCGAGCGCTGGTCTTCCTATATCGGCACGCTTATAGACGATCTTGTTATAAAAGGCTGTCAAGACCCCTACCGCATGATGACCTCCCGCAGTGAATACCGATTGCTGTTGCGGCAGGACAACGCCGATGCCCGCCTAACGCCGAGAGGATATGAGATAGGTCTTATATCCGATCAAAGGATGGAGAGGCTTGAGAAGAAACTCAGCGATATAAAATCCGAAACAGACCGTCTGTCCACGCTGACCATATCACCCTCCGCCGAGCTGAACGCTATGCTGGAATCAAAGGGTACCACCCCGATTGCCGCAGGAGCAAAGGCGGCCGATCTGCTAAAGCGCCCCGAAATAACCTATGCAGACCTTGCCCCGTTTGACCGTGACAGAATCGATCTTGCCCCCGGAGCGGCAGAAGAGGCGGTTACAGAGATAAAATACGCAGGATATATCAAGCGGCAGGCATCTAAAGCAGAGGAACTAAAGCGGCTGGAGAGCCGTGTGTTAGATAAAAACACCGACTATACCCTCATAAAGGGACTGCGTCTTGAGGCTATAGAAAAACTGAGCAGAATAAGACCCGATACTATCGGACAGGCATCCCGTATATCGGGGGTAACCCCTGCCGACATCACCGTCCTGCTCATATGGATGAGGATAAAGTGATATGACAGAGTATTTATACAATAAATCGCAGGAGTTCGGTCTGCCCCTCACAAAGGAACAGCTCAGCAGATTCGATAGCTTTGCCGCTATGATGACCGAATACAACAAGCACACCAACATCACCCGCATAACCGATCCCTGCGAGATCGCCGTCAAGCATATACTCGACAGCCTTGCTGTCTTTAAATATGCCGATATTCCCGCAGGATCAAGCCTGCTGGATGTAGGATCGGGAGCGGGATTCCCGTCGGTACCCATAGCGATATACCGCCCTGATATATCGGTCTCTCTGCTGGAATCAAACGGTAAAAAGACCCTCTTCCTGCAATCCGCCCTGCAAAATCTTTCGCTGAGTGCAGAGGTCATATGCGCCAGAGCCGAAGAGGCCGCGCATGATAGCCGCTTTCGGGAATCGTTCGATTTTGTCACGGCAAGAGCCGTTGCGAATCTAAACATTCTTGCCGAATATTGTCTGCCCTTTGTCAAGACGGGAGGGAGATTCATAGCATACAAGGGCGGCGGCATCACCGAGGAACTATCACAGTGCCAAAACGCCCTGAGCAAACTTGCAGGCGAGATAGAGGACCTATATAATTACCAACTGCCCGACCAACATAAGCGAAGTTTGGTTATAATAAAAAAAATCGGCATCACGCCGCCGATCTACCCCCGCAAAAACGCAAAAATACTGCAAAAACCGTTGTAGGGGCGGCAATCTGCCGCCCGCATATGACCACGGATGACCGAGGGCGGTCATCCCTACAGACCACCCCGCCGCTGCGGCGGCGCCCCCCCCCCTCAGGGGGCAAGGGCTGCGCCGCTATAATT
>WRME01000013.1 GCA_009777275.1 Oscillospiraceae bacterium | reverse complement strand
AAGGATACCCACAGAATTTGTATAGGATATTCTTGGCTCTCCCTTTGGGAGAGCTGTCGGCGGCAACGCCGACTGAGAGGGCGTGTAGGGTACGCACCCTGCGTGGGAAAAATATAAAAGGAGTATTGTATTATGGAAAAATCGATTCTTTATGCGCTTTCATCGGTGATTGCCTATCTACTGGGCAGCATCAACTTTGCGATTATCATCACCAGGGTGTTTTATCGCAAAGACATCAGGAGTTACGGCAGCGGCAATGCCGGCATGACCAATGTCCTGCGTAATTTCGGCAAACTCCCCGCCGCACTGACCCTAATCGGCGACTTAGGCAAGGGTATCGCCGCTATTTTGATAGCGAGGATGTTATGCCCGCTTATTATCACCGACTATGTTCAGGGCGGGGTTGAGTATCAGGTGGCAAGTTACGGAGCTGCGTTTTTCGCCCTGTTCGGACACATTCGCCCGTTGTTCCACGGCTTTAAGGGCGGCAAAGGAATCCTGACAACCGCAGGAGTGCTGATCGTTCTCGATCCTGTTATATTCCTCATCCTGCTGGGAATCTTCGCAATCATTGTACTTATATCGAGAATTGTATCGCTGGCATCTATAATCGCAGCGGCCGCCTATCCGTTGTGGACGGTAGCTATGATGATACCCGGCGATCCATCGCAGATTATAGTTCACGCCGGATTTTCATCCTGCATCGCCGCTATTATCATACTCATGCACAGGGAAAACATCAGCCGACTGCTAAAAGGCACCGAGCATAAATTCGGGAAGTGATGGACAATTGAAACCGGAGGTTTTTTATGGCGAAGATAACTATATTGGGTTCGGGCGGATTCGGGACTGCGTTGGCGGTTGCGGCATATAGCAGCGGCAACGAGGTCACGCTGTGGTCTGCCTTTGAAGAGGAGCTTGAAGGCATACGCAAAGACGGTGAGAACAAGCGGCTCCTGCCGGGGGTTGATGTTCCGGGCGAAATAACCCTGTCGAGCGACATAACCCGTGCCGCAAATAGCGACATGGTCATATTTGCCGTGCCGTCGTTCGCCGTGAGAGAGGTGGCACAGAAGGCGGCCCCTTATATAAAAGGGGGCATTGTTTTGGTCAATGTAGCAAAAGGATTCGAGCAGCAGAGCCTCAAGAGGTTGTCGACCGTTATTGCCGAAGAAATACCCGGGCGCACCATAGTTATCCTCTCAGGGCCGGGACACGCCGAAGAAATAGCCACCGGAGTTCCGACAACTCTTGTGGCGGCATCTATAGACAAACCAAGCGCATTGTATGTGCAGAAGACCCTGTCGGGCGATACACTCAGGATCTATGGAAACCCCGATGTTGCGGGGGTTGAGATAGGCGGAGCTCTCAAGAACGTGATAGCTCTCTGTGCCGGAATATGCGATGGATACAGGCTGGGCGACAACACAAAGGCCGCTCTTATGACCAGGGGAATAGCCGAGATAGAGCGGCTGGGAGTGGCTATGGGGGGTAACGGCAAGACCTTTGCGGGGCTTACCGGCATAGGGGATCTGATCGTAACCTGCATGAGCGGCCATTCCCGCAACAGACGAGCGGGCATACTTATCGGAGAGGGGATCTCTCCCGAAGATGCGGTCAAAAAAGTCGGAACTGTAGAGGGGTACAAGGCGGCCCTGATTGCCCACGAACTTGCGGGCAGACATGGTGTCTCCATGCCAATAACCGAGCAGTTGTACGGCATTTTATACAAAGGCACGGCTGTGCCGAACGCTCTGCAAAACCTAATGAGCCGCTCTCAAAAGGACGAGACGATCGATAGCTGGATATAGGCGGTTACAACCCCTCCAGCTCTCCTATCTTTTTCCGCAATTCCTCGATCTGCCTCTGCATTTCTTCCTGCAATTCTTTTCTGATTTCTTCTATGGCAACAGCTTGTTGGTCTATTATAGCTTTCTGCTCCGAAAGGGTCTCCCGCAACTGTTTTATTTGCTCCTCAAGAGCCGAAATAGCGGCGTTTTTTTCCGAGATCGAACTTTGCAGCTCTATTATTGTCTGAGAATGTGACTCCATGATCAACGCCTGCAGAGCCTCAGACCTGCGCGACTGCTCCTGCCGATCGAGATATTCATCCGATTCGCCCGAACATCCCGACAGCACCAGCACAGTTATAGCAACGAGAGTTATCCTTCTTAACAAAACAACACCACCCGACGAACAATTAACGATTAACCATTAACAATGTACAATTATGATAATCATATTTTATCATATATAACATACATTTGTAAAGAGAGAAAAAGAATTAATTCTGCATTAAAACCGGAGGTTTTATATGAAAATACTTTTTACGGGCGGCGGCACGATGGGTCACGTTTCGCTGAATATTGCCCTGATCCCTCTTTTTCAAAAGGAGGGCTGGGAGACGATATATATCGGGTCTCAGGACGGCATAGAGAAGACCGAGATAAAAAAGCTCGAATCGGTCCCCTACTACACGGTATCAACCGGAAAACTGCGGCGATATATGAGTATGCAGAATGTCAAGGACATTCCGGGGATTTTTCGGGGAATAGCGCAGGCAAGGAGCATAATCAAGCGGGAGAAGCCGGATATTGTTTTCGCAAAGGGCGGGTTTGTGTCGGTGCCTGTTATAATAGGCGCCCGTCTTAACAAAATCCCCGTTGTCCTGCACGAATCGGACATATCTATCGGGCTTGCCAACAAACTTGCCTATCCGTTTGTCAGCCGCATATACTCAACCTTTCCCGAGATTGCCGAAAAGCACAAAAAGGCGGTCTGCATAGGCTCTATAATACGAGACGACCTCAAGACAGGTGATGTCGACAGGGGTATGCAGTTGTGCGGGTTTAACGGGAAAAGACCGATAATGCTGGTTATGGGCGGAAGTCTCGGAGCAATGTCGCTCAACAGGGCGGTTTGGAGCAATCTTGATCGGCTTACCGAAAAATATCAAATCGTGCATCTTTGCGGTAAGAACAACTTTAACAAAGACGCTCGCGCGGACGGATATGCCCAGTTTGAATTTGTCAGAGAAGAGCTGTATGACATACTTGCCGTAACCGACTTTGTCTTCTCAAGAGCGGGAGCCAATACCATATTTGAAATGCTTTATTTTAAAAAGCCGATGATTCTTGTGCCGCTGCCCCTCTCTCAGAGCAGGGGCGATCAGATTCTAAACGCACAGTCGTTCGAGAAAAAGGGCTATTGCAAGGTTATTCGAGATCAAGATCTGCCGAATATAAACCTGCCCGAAGAGATTGACGAGTTCTATGCAAACAGACAGTCTTATATCAGCGCCATGCCTCAGCCGCAGAATGATGGATTGCAAAGGCTTTTCAGGGAGATCAAAAACTATGCTTAGAATAGGTAACGATTGGGACGACATTTTAGCCGATGTTCCGCAGCAAGAATACTACATAAAACTGCGGGAGTTTATTGATGGTCAATATAAAAAGCATACCGTCTATCCCCGTGAGGAGGATGTTTTTAATTTTTTAAGGCTTACTCCCTACAGCAGGGTCAAGGCGGTTATCATAGGTCAGGATCCATACCACGGCCCGGGGCAGGCGCATGGTCTCTGCTTCTCGATACAAGGGGGCAATCCCATTCCGCCGTCGCTCAAAAACATCTTTAAAGAGATGCAGAGCGACATGGGCATCATTCGCACAAACGGCGACCTAACCGGACTTGCCCGGGAGGGAGTTCTTCTAATCAACACCGTGCTGACCGTTAGGCACCATGAGCCGCACAGCCACAAAAACAAAGGCTGGGAGATCTTCACCCGCACAATAATAGAGCGGCTGAACGACAGCAAAAACCCCATAGTCTTCTTACTATGGGGAAAGGCTGCCAAATTGGGCGCAGACCTCATAACAAACCCCACTCATATGGTACTAACCGCACCCCATCCAAGCCCACTCTCGGCAAGACAAGGATTCTTAGGATGCCGCCATTTCTCCAAAACAAACGAGTTCTTGATGAGAAACGGGGTTGAGGGGATAGAGTGGAGGTGACAATGCAGAATTAAGAATGCAGAATGCAGAATCGCCCTCTCAGTCGGCGTTGCCGCCGACAGCTCTCCCAAAGGGAGAGCCAAGAGTGTCCTATCTAATTCCGTGGGTGTCCTTGCCTCTCCCTTTGGGAGAGGTGTCATGCGTTAGCATGACGGAGAGGGCAGTAGGGTACGCACCCCGTGCGTACCATACAGGCTGAGTATGTTATTCCAGCACATACGGTCGTGAGCTGTTGTTAGATTTGTAATAATCTCCCATGACAATAGGTTTCCCGTTGCAAGTAAAGGATAATTCTACTGTGTATTTATCGGGGAAAAACAACAATCCCTGAGTATAATCACTCGTTATATCCATGTCTTTAAAATAAATCTCAGAGTTGCCGTCAGAAGCCCAATGCTCGTATTCCGCCGTCTTCAGTTCGATTAATTTTGTCCAGCCATCCATTTCAAAACGAGTGTGGAAGGTCATTCTCACCTGCACTGTCTCACCGTCTATGACAATCTCGTCTTCCCAATGCGTGTGTGATTCGACAGCGCCGCCTTCAACCATTATTACCGCATTGTAAGTGGTATATAAAAAACCCGTAAGTACAACCAACGCAAAAACCGATACAGAGATTATAATAATTTTTTTCATGCAAAAACTCTCCCGATTGTTTATACGGTCACCGCATTTACTTTTTTGATAGCAGTCCGCAATAACCACGGGCGGCAGATTGCCGCCCCTACACGCCCCGCAATTTGTATGGGACGGTACGCACGGGGGTGCGTACCCTACAGGATTGAAATTACAAGCCCCAAGCCCTCTTTCGTAAAGAGGGTGCCCTCGCAAGGGCGGGTGTTTTTCCCTTTTCGTGATTTTTGTGTATTTCGTGGTTAAATAAAGAATAAAAAAAGTAAATGCGGTGACCGTGGGCGGCAATCTGCCGCCCGTGATAATCATTAAAAAGTTTCCAAAAATAAAAATCTGCTTTTTTATAAAAAACATCTTGAAATTAAAAATCAGATGTGTTACAATGATACTGATTATATAAAAAAGGATGTAATACATATGGGAGTTACTCTTTTAAAAGATGCAAATGAGACTGTAAACATAAAGGTAATCGGGGTAGGCGGCGGCGGCGGAAACGCTGTGAACAGAATGATTGAATCGGGAATCGTCAGTGTTGATTTTATTGCGATCAATACGGACGAGCAGGTTTTGTGTAAATCACAGGCGCCTCATAAGATACAGATCGGCGAAAAATCTACTAAAGGCCGTGGCGCCGGAGGAGATCCGTCTGTGGGTCAGCGTGCCGCAGAGGAGAACCGCGAGGAAATCTCCACCGCACTAAAGGGAACCCAGATGGTCTTTGTCACCGCCGGAATGGGCGGGGGAACAGGCACGGGAGCTGCGCCGATCATTGCCGCAATTGCAAGAGAGCAGAATATATTGACCATCGGTATAGTGACAAAACCCTTTAATTTCGAGGGAAAACGAAAGATGGCACAGGCAGAAGCGGGCATAGCCGAACTGCGTAACCATGTCGATTCGCTCGTGGTCATACCAAACGAACGCCTTAAACTTATATCAGAGCAAAAACTCACCTTGGCAAGGGCGTTTGAAGCGGCCGACGATGTTCTGCGTCAGGGTGTTCAGAGCATATCCGATCTTATAAAAATCCCCGGTCTTATCAACCTCGACTTTGCCGATGTAACGGCTATTATGAAGGATGCCGGGTATGCGCATATGGGTGTCGCCACTGCAACCGGAAAGGACAAGGCCGATCTTGCATCCGCTATGGCGACGGCAAGCCCGCTGCTCGAAACATCTATCGACGGTGCCAAAGGAGCTATTATAAACATTACCGGCTCTACCGATTTGGATCTCGAAGAGGTTTATGCCGCAATGGATAAAATACAACAGGCAGCGCATCCCGACGCCAATATAATCATGGGGGTTGCTTTGGACGAAGGCATCGAGGATCAGATCTCGATCACGGTTATAGCAACAGGATTCGATACAGATTTCAAGCCTAAAATAACGCAGAACAAGGATTCGGTCAACACGGCCGATGCTATAAGCAGCACCGATAATGATTGGGAAGACAGCACGAATGATATTGTCGAAGAATTTGACGAAATAATAAATATGTTCAAGAAAAAGTAATACTGTTATATGACAAACCCCCCACCCTGCAAACAGCGGAGTGGGGGGGTTAGTGAGAGGATGAGATCAGTTTGAATATTCAATTTCATTTGCGGCACTAAGTATATCTATATGTTTTTCATTTTTTCTAAAATCATCTAATGATTCTTGATTAAGAAAATGCAATGTAGAAGTATATATTTTCTTTCCTTTTGTTGGTTCTAATTTAATGTTAAATTCACCTTGTTCATTGTTTTGAGGTAATCGATATTCTTTTACAGTTGCATCAAAAATACAAACCAATCCGCAAAAAGATAATGATGTACCAAATACTTCTATAGTCTCTTCTTCTACAAAATTAAAGCGAATTTCTTGACCAAGCATTTTATTAGCATCATCTATATTAAAATTTCCTGTACCGCTAACATTATCTATATTGCTATATTTTTTAAAAGGTTTCTTGAGAATAAGCGAATGATATAACTCTTCTAATTTTCTTTCATGTGCTAAGTCGGTTTCAATTTGAGGGTTAAAATTAACTTCAAAAAATTCTTCTATTTCGAGAATCTTTCCCCAAAACTTTAGTCCTTTATCAGGGAAACTCTTGTCAGGATTATTATAATCTAATTTTTGCCCTTCCAAAAATCCGTTTCCCGACACCAAAGCATTAAAAATAATTATTGCCGACACAATTTCTCTTACAGTTTTTGCTTTAGAAATAGAAATATTTATAGTAAAATGAATTTCATTGGGTTCGGCAATAAATGTCAATTGAATCGGACAGTCATTAACCGTTCCGAATTTTTGGACTTCTATACTATCATATGGTTGCTGTTGAATCATCAATTTAAGGTTATGACCTCCGCCTTCAACTATTAGCGGGCACGGATCAGGAAAAGGCTCGGGAGATAAATAGCGCTTCGTAATAATACCATCAGATAGATTCCTTAAAGGTGACTTTGTTATATCAGACGCCTTAACTTCTTCACCATCGACAACAAAACAGCCATTCTCGTTAGGGAGAATTTCTACTGTTGTTTGTGTGTTATATATATATTGCAGCAAATCTTTTTGACTTTTACCTTTAAAATTTTTTTTGTCTTTTTCAGACAAAGCAAGACGACAACCACCTAATGTATTTGTATCAACAACACACACTCCATCCCCTATATCTTTATATCGTAATTTACCGGGTAAACCTCTACTGGCGGCTTCAAGAACAGCTTTTGGCATATTACCTTTGTATTGTGTCTTGACCTTTTTAAAAGCCTTGTCAAAATCTGAAAACATTATAAATCCCCCTTTATATTATTCCATATAATTATTTTTGAAATGAGATAGTGTTTTGCTAAATCTTCAACTTCTTTTTCCCAAATACAATCTTTTATTTTTATATAATCAAATTCATCTTTAACAATGATGTGTTTTATATCATCTATCGTGAAGCGCAACCAATTGTTAGGAGTGAACAAAAGAGATTCGTTAAATATGTCTATTCTGTGCAGATCCTCTTCTAATATAACTTGGCTTAAATCATCTTTTTTCACATCCGGAATGTAACGCCATTCGCATTCATCCGTAAAGTTTTTTATTTCTTTTTTGTTATCTCGTTCCATATCACCTTGAATTGGTTTAAAATAATACATCTGTGATAACAAATAGTTTTTAAGCTCACTGTCTTGCTCACTGTCTTGCTCACTGTCTTGCTCAGCAGATTTAAAGGTTTGTGAAAAATCATCACAAAGAGGTGATTTAGGATTTATGTATTGGAGCGGTTGAATTCCTTTTTCCAAGCTCCATTCTTTTGAAAAAGCAATACCATATCCCCCATAATAGCCTAAATGCGAAGCGATTTTATGCAGATTTATGTCACAAAAACAAATCATTGGATATGCAAGGTTTTTATATTCTATTTTTAAATATTCTGTAGTTTCTTCATGGTATCTTGGAATCATCGCTTCTTTTTCGATAATAGACAGCAAATAGTCTACCTTATCCATAAAATGAAATAATGAATTAGCACTTTGAATAGATGGTTTATATCTCGATGGCTTGATAGATACATCTTTTTTATCCATATGTTTTTAATTCCTTTTTGTGATTCTATATTTAGTATAATCACATAATCTATAAATGTCAATCTTTTTTTGTGCAGATAGATAATTAAAGTTTCAATTGACCCCTAACAAAACCACCCCCCACCCTGCAAACAGCGGAGTGGGGGGTGTTGTTATGCCTGTCTATCCTGCCATGTTTGTGAATTTTGTCTTTGCCTGGTCTACCTTTTGCTGCTCTGCAGGTTGGGTTTGATACCAGCCTCGCTTGGATATTTCTGTAAACACCTCTGATTGTATCTGATGCTCTTCGTTAAGAATTGACATAAACTCGTCCCTGACCTTAGGCGTGCAGCATTCGTTAGCGAATGTGTTGAATGTCCCTGTGATGTGCTTTTGTGTCATAAGCGCATCGTTCATCATGGACTTGTCGTCAAAATGCGAATTGGTCTGAATGTTCATAAATGGTTTCCTCCTTTTTTGTTTTTAGGATAAATGTCCCAGAAGCCTTGTGTAGTGACCTTGATGCCGTGATGCGATCTGCTCGCACTTGGTCTTGAGCTGCGGGTCGCTGCAGCTCTGTGAAAACATTGTGAATTTTTTTACTAAGTTTTGCTCTACATTCAGCTGGTCCTCAATGGCTGTCAATTCTTTAGAGGTCAGGTTTGCCATAATATCACTTCCTTGTATTATTTTACCCCGTTATTTTTTGCAAAATTTCTCCTAATATTCATGGAAATATTAATATTGAATAAATACTTTTTTCGGGACATACCGCATATAATTTTATTAAAATATTATCTATAACAAAGGTGGATTTAGTATGTTTATTATGTCTTTTAAGGCGACTAAGGGAAAGTTGGCTGCCGCTTGCATCATCTCGGGGCTGGTTGTGCTGGCGGGGATTTACGCTATCAATGTCGCCGCAACATCTCCGGCATCGGCAGGAATGAGTACAAGCGCATCACGTCCCGAGCAGGGAATGTCTAACGATGAGCGTGTGGATTTCTTAAAATCATTCGGCTGGGAGGTAAAAACAGACCCCGTCGAAGTAGTTGATGTTATCATCCCTACAGAGTTTGACGAGGTCTATATAAACTATAACGAGCTGCAAAAAAAACAGGGGTATGATTTAACCCCCTATCGCGGAAAGAAAATAAAACGCTACACCTATCAGATTATAAATTTCCCCAACCGGCCGGGCAACGTCAGAGCTGATGTGCTGATACTCTCTGATAAAATCATCGGCGGCAATGTATACGGAACCGAACAGGGCGACTTTATGTCCGGATTCAAGTTTGAACAAGACCAACCCCCTCCGGTGGTGTAGGGGGGTAAGATTCAATATGACCGAGTGCGCATCCTACAGCCTAACCCATTAATCCATATTACAAAGAAAAACACCTGCATTAGCGGGTGTTTTTTCCGCAGTAATAATCCTTGACATAAACCAAATCCTGTGGTACTATTTTTATAAAGGTTTGGTGATATGAAAAATGCAAAAGTATAATGTAGGTATTATTGGGGCGACGGGGATGGTTGGGCAGAGGTTTGCCCTGCTTTTAGACGGTCACCCTTGGTTTAAGGTGACTGTGCTGGCGGCATCGGCCAAAAGCGCGGGAAAGACATATCTTGAGGCGCTTGGCGGCAGATGGGCAATGGATTCGCCTGTTCCGAAAGATATGGAAAGCATGACGGTTTACGATGCCGCTCGTGATATAGAAAAAATATCCGGCATGGCGGATTTTGTCTTCTGTGCCGTTGATATGAAAAAAGAGGACATAAAAAAACTCGAGGAAGACTATGCCCGTCTTGACTGCCCGGTCATTTCTAACAACTCCGCTCACAGAGGCACGGCCGATGTTCCCATGATAATACCGGAGATAAACCCCGAACATTCGCAGGTTATAGAACACCAGCGAAAACGGCTGGCGGTGAGAAGAGGGTTTATAGCGGTAAAATCCAACTGTTCTCTCCAGAGCTATATCCCCGCATTGCATCCGTTAAAGGCAGAGTTCGGGATAAAATCGGTGCTGGCCTGTACCTATCAGGCTATATCGGGAGCGGGAAAAACATTCGGCACATGGCCGGAGATGAACGACAATGTCATACCCTTTATCGGCGGTGAGGAAGAAAAAAGCGAGCAGGAACCTCTCAAAATCTGGGGTCAACTGCAGGACGGCAGGATCATAAATGCGCAGTCTCCGCTGATAACGACACAGTGCATACGGGTACCCGTTTCAGACGGACATCTTGCCGCCGTGTTTGTGGATTTTGACAGCAAGCCGACAAAAGAGCAGATAATCGAAGCGTGGAACGACTTCAAGGGGTATCCGCAGCTGAAGAATCTCCCGAGCGCTCCAAAGAGATTCCTGCATTATTATGAGGAGGACAATCGGCCTCAGATCAAGCTCGATCGCAACGCTGAGAACGGGATGGCGGTATCGGTGGGAAGACTGAGAGAGGACAGCTGTTTTGATTACAAGTTTGTCTGCCTCTCCCACAACACGCTCAGAGGAGCGGCAGGAGGAGCGGTGCTGATGGCCGAGATGCTGGCCGATATGGGATACATGGATGCGTAGGATGTTTACTGATTCCACAAAATTGAAAGGGTGAAATTTATTATGGCAAATCATATTTTTACAGGAACCGGAGTAGCGGTTGTTACCCCCTTTAGCCCCGATGGATCGGTTAATTACAACAAGCTCAGAGAGCTGATAGAGTGGCAGATAGCAGAGGGAACAGACGCTATAATAGCCTGCGGAACCACGGGCGAGTCCTCAACCTTGACCGATGATGAGCATATCAAGGTCATATCATGTGCGGTTGAGCAGACAAGCGGCCGAATCCCCGTTATAGCGGGAGCAGGCAGCAACGATACCGACTATGCCGTTACCTTAGCAAAAGAATCAAAGCAAGCAGGAGCGGACGGTCTTCTTATCGTTACCCCCTATTACAACAAGACCTCACAAAGGGGGTTGGTCAGGCATTTTAACATAATCGCCGACAGTACCGACCTGCCTGTTATTCTCTACAATGTTCCGTCACGAACAGGGGTGGACATAAAACCACATACATACACCGAGCTTATCAAGCACCCCAATATCAAAGCGACAAAGGAAGCAAGCGGAAACATAGCCGCAGTAGCGGAGATCCTGTCTCTTTGCGGAGACAGATTGGATGTATATACCGGAAACGACGACTGTATCGTTCCTACGCTGTCGCTTGGCGGCAAGGGATGTATATCGGTATTGGCAAACATCCTGCCCCGTCAAACGCATGATATATGCAGACTGTTTTTCGAGGGCAGAATACAGGAGAGCGCCGATCTTCAGATAAAGCTGATGAATCTCATAAAACTGCTCTTTACAGACGTAAACCCCATCCCCGTGAAAGAAGCGCTTGATCTGATGGGCAAACAAACGGGCGCCTGCCGTATGCCGCTGATAGAAGCAGACCAAAAGCTCAGAGAAGATCTGAAAAAAGAAATGAAATTACAGGGTATAATATAGTAGGAGAGGTTTATGAAGACAAAAATAATCATCAGCGGGATTTCGGGCAAGATGGGCAGGGTGGTTACCGATTGCATCCGCAACAGGTCCGACTGTGAGGCAGCGGCAGGTATCGATCTAAAGGCAGGTGAATCGAGCGGCATCAAGGTATACAGGTCACCATTCGATTGTACCGAAAAGGCCGATGTCCTTATCGATTTCAGCCATCCGTCGTCGCTTGGCAACCTGCTTGTATACGGTATCAAGCGGAATCTGCCGCTTGTTATCGCTACTACAGGTTACAGCGAGGATGAGATAGACGAGCTGAAAAGAGCATCGCACAAGATCCCTGTCTTTTTCTCGTTCAATATGTCTCTTGGTATAAATCTGCTTGCGGGTCTTGCCAAAAAGGCGGCCGAGGTTTTGGGGGGACAGTTTGACATAGAGATAATCGAAAAACATCACAACCAAAAGATCGATGCCCCCAGCGGAACTGCCATAATGCTGGCCGATAAGATAAACTCTGCACGCAAATATGAGTATGTCTATGACAGGCACGGCTACCGGGCAAAACGGGCCTCAAACGAGATAGGTATTCACACAGTGCGGGGCGGTACCATTCCGGGCGAACATGAGATTATATTTGCGGGGCGGGACGAGGTTCTGACCATGTCCCACAGTGCAATCTCCAAAGAAATTTTCGCCGCCGGAGCCGTAAATGCCGCAATGTTTCTGCAAAACAAACCCGCAGGATTATACGACATGAGCGATATAGCTTCATTTTGAGATAGGAGATGTTGTCGATGGAAAGATTGTGGAGCGGAGATGTAAAAATAAAATATCCAAAACAATGGATAGTTATGGTGAATCTGCAGGATGACAAAACAACCCACAAAACAATCGGAGATGTTTATTTTATAACATCTAACAAAGATGAGGCATATAGCACCGCTATTGCATTAGGCAACAGCATGGGCAAACGAATGATTGTTGAGGGAGTTGACGACACACCGCAAATAGGAGGGCTTGAGTTATGGAATCTATAGTTATTCCTTTTACTAAAAGCAACTTGGGTCGTGTTGAATTTGACGTAGATGTTCAAACAGGCGATAAATTATCATTTGACAAGGTGATGTTTAAATTAGATTCCGGATCAGATTTTACCACAATAAATTGCAATGATTTAAAGTTTTTAGGATATTCACAAGAATTTTTGAAATCATGTCCTTATTACGAAATCAGTGCATCAACAGCCTCGGACGAGCACAAGATTTTATTGCAATACATACCCGATGTTTCGATAAAATTCGGAGATCGAGAATTGCAAAGCTGCCGTCTTTTTTTCTCATTGGGAACAAAATTGCGGAGTTTGTTCGGCAGCGATGTGTTGAAATATTTTAATATAGAAATAAACTTTGACATTGGAGAACTTCGATTGACCCAAACGGAAGTCAAACCTCATTTGTTAAAAGACGAAACCCCTATTCAAATTTATTCGATTGAATACGATTAGCAAGGAGAAACGGTATGAGTAACAACGTTATGAAAATATCATCACGCGAAAATGTAACGCTGGTGACCTTTGAGAACGCACCGCACAACGCTGCGTTTTTGGAGGAAATATTCGGAGAAATAGCAGACAACGGCATAAACATAGACATGATTTCACAGACGGCCCCTACCGGAAACTGTGTCACATTGTCCTTTACTATTGACGAAAGCGATATGGTCGGCATACTGCGGCTGGCAAACAAACTCGGCGAAAATCATCTCTCTCTTCAGCACAGGGTTAGCGGCGGCAATGCCAAGATCTCGCTCTACAGTGAGGATATGCCGGGCCAGATAGGCGTTGCGGCAAGGGTGTTCAGCGCACTTGCGGGCATCGATGTCGAGATTGTTATAATAACAACATCGGAAGTAGACGTGTCGGTGCTTGTCGGTTCCTGCGACCTTCCTGCGGCCTTTGCGGCGCTTTCATCCGAGTTCGGGTTATGACGTTCACAAATAATTTACATTTTATCCTGCTCCATAGAGGGCTAATCACTTGCATTTTGATTTAATATGTGGTATACTCATTCGGCTATCAAAATACACACGCACGTTTGACATAGGTTTGGTTGGGTGCTTATTGCACTGTATTAATCGTGCGGAGGTAGAAAAAACCAAAAACAGGAGGAAAATTTTTATGGCAGTAGTTTCAATGAAACAATTATTGGAAGCAGGGGTACATTTCGGACACCAGACCCGCCGCTGGAACCCCAAAATGGCGGAATATATATTTACCGAAAGAAACGGTATTTATATTATCGACCTCTCTAAAACCGCAAAAAAACTTGAAGAAGCCTATATGTTTATCAGAGACGTGGTTGACGGCGGGAGTTCTATTCTCTTTGTGGGAACGAAAAAACAGGCGGGAGACAGCGTTAAGGAAGAGGCCGAACGCTGCAGTATGCACTTTGTTAATGCTCGCTGGCTGGGCGGTATGCTTACCAACTTTAAGACAATACGCCGCAGAATAGACCGTCTTGAGCAGCTGCTCAAGATGCGGGAAGACGGTACATTCGGTCTTTTGCCCAAAAAAGAGGTTATCAAGCTGGATCTTGAGATACAAAAACTCGAAAAGTTTTTGGGCGGAATCAGGGAGATGAACGATCTTCCGGGGGCGTTGTTTATAGTGGATCCCCGCAAGGAGAGAATCGCTGTTGCTGAGGCGAAAAAGCTCGGCATACCCATAGTGGCTATTGTTGATACAAACTGTGACCCCGATGAGGTTGATTATGTAATTCCGGGCAACGATGATGCTATAAGAGCCGTCAAACTCATATGCGGTGCGATGGCAGATGCCGTTATCGAGGCAAGAGGCGGAGTTCAGACTACAGCCGATACAGCCGTGGCTGACGATGTGGTAGATGCAGTTGATGCAGCCGCAGAAGAACCCGAAAGCGCCGGCGGATACGATGGCAGGGATGACGAAGAAGAGATCCAACCCGAAAAGGCTCCGGAATCGGCAATCGAACCGGAAACTGCTCCGGCTGAATAATATATAAATTGAAAGGAAATTATGATATGGCATTTACCGCAAAAGATGTAGCGGCTCTGCGTGAAAAAACGGGCTGCGGAATGATGGATTGCAAAAAAGCGCTGACAGAGGCTGATGGTAATATAGAAAGAGCGGGAGAACTCCTGCGTGAGAAGGGTCTTGCCGCCGCAGAAAAAAAGGCGGGCAGAATCGCCGCCGAGGGTATCGTTGTTTCGATTATAGACGACAGCAAGAAAACAGGTGTGGTTTTAGAGGTTAATTCCGAGACCGACTTTGTGGCAAAGAATCAGCAGTTTGTTGATTTTGTAAAGGCTGTTGCCAACACAATCATCAGCCAAAACCCCGCCGATGTCGATGCTCTTCTACAGCTCACGCTTGACGGTGAGGGTGTTACGGTTGAAGAGGCGTTGCGTGAAAAGATATTGACCATAGGCGAGAATCTGAAAATCCGCCGATTTATCCGCATGGAGGGCAATCTTGTGTCCTATGTTCACAGCGGCGGCGTAATCGGAGTTATGGTCAAGTTTGATACAGATGTGTATGACAAACCCGAATTTATGGACTATGGCAAGGATGTCGCTATGCAGATAGCGGCTGCTCAGCCGCTCTATGTTCGTAAGGAAGAGGTTCCCGATGATGTTGTGAACAAAGAGAAAGAGATCCTCACGGCACAGGCGATAAACGAGGGTAAACCTCAGCAGATCGCCGAAAAGATGGTCACGGGCAGAATAGCTAAGTATTTCAAGGATGTTTGCCTGATAGAGCAGCCTTTTGTAAAGGACACCGACCAAACCGTTGCGGCATACACCGATGCCACCGCTAAGGCTATGGGCGGGTCTATCGCAATAACCGAGTTTGTCCGATTCGCAAAGGGCGAAGGCCTGCAAAAGCGTGAAGACGATTTCGCAGAAGAAGTCGCCGCAATGAGCAAGTAAGTTTGTAATAATGAAAAGGGAAAAACACCCGCCGCTGCGGCGGCACCCTCTTTACGAAAGAGGGCAGGGACTTGAAATTTCAAGTCCTGTAGGGTATGCACCCCCGTGCATACCGTGGATACAAAAACGCCCTGTTTATGCCAACGGATTACCGAGGGACGGTACGCAATGTTTATCAAGGACGGTACGCACAGGGGTGCGTACCCTACAGCCTACCGTCCTTGTCCTTAATAAACATTTAGTGTCTTTCGTGGTTAAAGGGTAATTCTGCAAAATTTGTGCTTGACATATTCGGATTAGTTTGTTATAATAAGTATAAATGAATAAGCGGTCATGGCGGAATCGGCAGACGCACCAGCTTGTGGGGATTTTAGCACGATGATAGAATTTATCAACAGATTTGAGAGGGCAGAATACGGTCTTAAAAATTTAATAGGAGTGTAAATATCGTAAGATATTCACATATAAAAAATGAATAAGCGGTCATGGCGGAATCGGCAGACGCACCAGCTTGTGGGGATTTTAGCACGATGATAGAATTCATCAACACATTTGAGAGGGCAGAATACAGTCTTAAAAATTTAGTAGGAGTGTAAATATCGTAAGATATTCACATATAAAAAATGAATAAGCGGTCATGGCGGAATCGGCAGACGCACCAGCTTGAGGGGCTGGCGGGAGCAATCTCGTGGAAGTTCAAGTCTTCTTGACCGCACCAAACGGCGTAAACTTGAACCAACCAAAACAACTGCATTTTTTCAAAAAAGTTGTAGCTGTAGTGGTTGAAATTTCAAGGTAACACAAACAAAAAAGCCTCCGGGGAACTTGAATCTCCTGAGGCTTTTTTATGTATTTATAGAGCATGATTTACTGCTTGCAACTCAGCGTCTAAAAAGGTTATCCGCTCGACATATTCACCGAGTTTTGTTTGAATTTCCGAAAAAAGAGCATCGCACACATCTCGTGCAGCTTTGAGTTGGTCAGGGAATAGCGAGCGAGTAGCGACAAACAATTTGTCTAAGTCTATAACCGTTGGATGCCGGAACGGATTGCGGCTTAAATCCGGTTGTTCTACAATTCGGCACACTGGCTCAGAATATAAGTTGTCGTGATACGGCTTGAAACTTTGACATTTAACCAATTCGCAGGATAGGTCAGGAACATTCACACAAATATACATATGAGATTTTTTGGCGAGATTGCTGAATGCAGTGGGATAAGGAACCCGGATTATTATAACATCTTTTGTATCAATCAAGGAGAAGTTCCCCCGTTTCGCCGAAAGTAATATACACAGGACTGTCAAACTCAGGATCATGTGCGGCTTCGTTTAACGCATTATGAACCGTCTCGGTCAGTCGTTTTTTATCATTTTTGAAATAGATAAAAGTTTTACCGTATAAATTAAGGGTGTTTACAGAATCAATATAGCTTTCGGGATATGCTCGTTCGATGTTTCGGAACACAGACCCATCTTTTTCCGAAAAATCAGCTTCGTCCAACGATACATTAGGGTTTCTTTTAATCTCGTCTTCTTTGGCGGCCCATATGTTCAATTTATGTGTGAAATCAGAAATTTTACTGCCAAGACAATCTACTAAAAAAGCGGATAACTTGGCACGAGGCTCGTTTATTACGCCGACCTGATAAGCGTACATCGCATTACAGCGCGGGTTGTGGTTTGCGGCATCGTATCGGTTATCCCCATAAACCCCACTGAAAACAGGGCCGTTCTTATAACCCTTTAACCCATCCAGCTCGTAAGTGTCGCCGTCCACTTTTGAAAAGCACTCATAAAAGAAAAGGAATTTTTGCAACTGGATGCCGGAGTTAAACCCAGCGTTATTGTTAGCCCAGCCAACCAGAGCTTGTTTCCGTTCACTTGCGTTTGCCATAACCGACACCTCCAGACAACTAACCCATGATATTATTATAATCTATTTTTTGAAAAATTGCAACTGTTATTTTTCAGGCACAAAAAAGCCCCCTGCCTGTACATTATCGTACAAACAGGAGGCTTTTTCGCTTGCGTTACCTTGAAATTTCAACCACTACAGCTACAACTTTTTTGAAAAAATGCAGTTGTTTTGGCTGGTTCAAGTTTACGCCGTTTGGTGCACCCGAGAGGACTTGAACCTCCACCGAGAAACCCCGACTAGAACCTGAATCTAGCGCGTCTGCCGATTCCGCCACGGGTGCATTCGCAAAAATATAAAACCAACTCCTTACATTGTATCAGGGTATTTGTATCTTGTCAACAAATATTTTTTAATTAATTTGGTCAGTATTTATTTTATCAACCTCTTTCTTAAACATAATTTTCACCATTTCCTTTTTTATAAAATTTCAATTTTTGATTTTGCTTCTCTTAGTTTTTCGAGAAATACATCTAAATAATCACGATGCTCGTCAATCCAATAACACTCTTTGATTATATTTCCATCAAAATCCATTATAATTAACAAGTCTCCTTTTTTGAAAAATTCTTCAAAATCAAATTCAACGGTACGCATATATTCACTTATATAAGAACCCAATCCAAAATGACCACCAGGGAAATTATCTACATCCATTGTTGACTTTACATATAATCTTAATACACTCATCACGTTGTGTGAAAGATCAGAAGCTATTCGTATTGGTATATGATTATACCAAACTATACCTCTCTCCTCATATACAGCATATGGGTTAACACGCATTAGATATATTAATTTCATAAAATCAAGTGTAGTTTTTGGGCTATTTATGTAATCCTCAATTAATTCATCAAGTGATATGTCTACATTAAATACGCCTCTTGTTTCACCACTGGTCAGTTCATCATACCAAACAGCATAAGCTGTAATAGATTTATCGTCCAATACTTCTGCTAATTCGTCCTCTCTAACAAGACTTAAATCAAATAATTTTGTAGAATAAAACCAAGAATATATCCAAGGTTCGTAATCATAGTCGCGACCATATGAATACCAAAGAAACTCTAAATCAAAGCCTGTTTCGGGACTTCCGCAAAAAACGTCAAAATACCCTCCAAAAGCATCGTTATATCTATTGTAAATTGACCTATATATTTCTATATCTGTCATGCCTGTATAATCTTGATCTTGTGCAGTTGCCCGCAAATCAGCAAGGGTATTCCATGCTGTCATAGCGGCATTATCTGCCGGATACAATTCAGGATAAAGATGGCTGATAATATCAAAATTTGGTGAGGGTTCAACTGTGATATTTGCTGATGGCGGCGTTGGTTTTTCATTTTTTTCTTTTTCCTTTAAAATTACCTCTCGCACAGCCACCATGCTGAATATGTTCACAATCCCGATTTCGTTCACATCGGCCGCTATCTTCCCACGTTCGCATAAAGACCGTTTGCCGAGAATATGGTCACGGATTGCGATAATGTCGGCGACATTAACAACGCCGTTGTTGTCGGCATCACCGGGGATTATAGGGGAATCTGCGAGTGCGGGCAGGGTGAGCAGTGAGAGCGTGAGAGACAAGGTAATGAGTGCTGATATGAGTTTTTTCATGGAAACCATCCTTTTTACAATTTACTATGCCAATATTATACTCTCCCATTCCGCATATGTCAAGCCCTCGTAATTGTCAATTGTAGCAGACCACCCCGCCTCTGCGGCGGCACCCCGACGACAATTAACAGTTGACAATGTACAATTGACAATTATTGTAAACATAAATTCGCTGGCAAAAATAGGGTTAGATTTCTATAATTTCAAGCCTCCGTAACTGTCAATTGTTCATTGTAAATTGTCAATTGACATCATTCCCCTCTGGGGAGGGGTGGCAAACACTCGCAACAAAGTTGCGATAGTGTTTGACGGGGTGGTCTGCCGGAGGAATGCCCTCGCAAGGGCGGGTGTTTTTCTCCGTATGGTACGCACCCCGTGCATACCGTATCCATCATGGCATGACGGAGAGGGCTGCATACCAAAATTAATTTCTAACTATTTCCATGTTGACTATCTCGTTCGGATGTGTTAGAATGGCTGTGAGGTAATGTGATATGGGAAAAGAAGAGTCAAGTTTCAAAAAAAGGCTGCGGAGAAAGCGTCAGCTGAGAAGAATAGCCGCTGTTGCCGTGATAGGGCTTATTATGGGGCTTATATATTTCTATGGCAACAGATATGCAGGTCTTGAAAGCGATGGATTGTTCTACACAGACGGAGGGGCGGCAGGATTCCCCGTAAGTCTCGGAGGAGATAATGCTCTGCGATTTTCAGAAACAAAGAACAATCTTGCTCTTTTAACAGACAAGCAGATGTTTTTCTACTCGAAAAACGGCAAAAGGCTTTTGGCCAATCCGCACGGCTACTCAAAGCCGTCTATGAAAACCGAAAACGGATTTACCGTTACATATGATATAGGTGGGAACAGTTTTGATGTATATTCAAGAGCGGGATTGTTATATAATAAAACACCGGCTCATAAAATATTATTTTGTGAGATAAACCGCAACGGATATGTCGCTCTTGCCGCTGAGGACGAACGGTATGAGGGCAGTGTAACCGTTTTTGACCCGTCCGGCAAGGAAGTCTTCAAATGGTTCTCAGCCGTTGAGATGCTGGTGGGTATCTCGCTCTCCAAGGATAACAAAACCTGCGCCGTTGTTACGGCAGGGGTATCGGGGGGACTGATACGCTCATCTGTATACGGGCTTGATTTCACAAAGGAACAGGAGACCTTCAGAACGATACTGGATAACAAAATGGCGCTTGGAATCTCGCTTAAAGACGGCGGCGGTCATCATGTGATATACGATGGCGGAGTTGCCGCGCTGGATTCTTCGGGCAATATCCTAAACGATACGGTTCTCGGAGGCAAACTGCAGATCTTCGACACATCGTCATCCACACACAGTCTTTTGGTTGTGTCTGCCGATATTACCCGCAACGATTTGGTTAAGATAGACCGAAACGGGAATACGGCGGGCAGGATAGGTTTTGACAGTACCGTTACAGCAGTACATCAGGCAGGCGGCAATATTGTCGTATTCTGCACAAACGATGCGTATCTGTTAAACAGGGATTTGGAGATAACGGCAGAAGAAAGCTCCGACAAACTAAAACCGTTTTTTGCCGCCATAGGAAAAAGCTACTACAAAATCGGCAGATACGGAATAGAAAGACTTGTAATAAAGTAGGGTAACAATATATAAAGGAGACGGGTATATGAATATTTTAATTGACGTTATGGTTGTGGTGTTTATTGGATTGATGGTCTTTTTGGGGTACAAGAAGGGGTTTATCGCTTCGATGATAGAGCTGTTCGGGTACATACTTTCATGCTTGGTTGCATGGTTCTTGTCCGGTCATATAGGCAGATGGATATGGAGCAGCATTATTCGCGGAAGAATTATTGACACCATCAACGCTTCTCTTCCTGCACCTCCGGCAAACATAGCCAATCTTCCTGCATCTTCACCCGAGTTCAGCGGGGAGATCACCGCCGCTGTCAACGATGCCTTTAGCCAAATGCCCGGGTTTGTTTCAAACTTCTTGAACAATTCCAACCTCAACCCGGCGGCAGTGGCAAGCAACATACAGAGCCGTGCATCGGGTACGGTCAGCAATGCCATGGGAGAGATAGCTCCCTATATCGCAGACAATGTTGTGGAGGACATTGTTCTTTCCCTGATCGTATCGATTGCGTTTGTGGCGTTGTTTATAATATGCGGCATTGTCTTCAAGATACTTGCCCGTCTGTTTAAGAGCGTCAACAAAATCCCGTTCATAGGAAACGCCAACAAGGCTCTGGGCGCTATGGCAGGACTAATAAAGGCAACGCTGTTTGTATTTGCGTTTACCGCTATCATAAACATATTTATCAAATTTATAGACCCTGTATGGATGAATACATTACAAGACACCCACATACTCAGCCTGTTTTATAATTACAATCCGTTGGGTGTGTAAATGTCGCCCTCTCCGTCACGCCATGATGAACACGGATGATCGAGGGCGGTCATCCCTACACACCCTCTCCGTCACGCCCCGGCGTGACACCTCTCCCAAAGGGAGAGGCAAGGTGACACACGGAGGTTGTATAGGACATTCTTGGTTCTCCCCCTGGGAGGGCTTTCCGGGGGGACGCCG
>WRME01000012.1 GCA_009777275.1 Oscillospiraceae bacterium | reverse complement strand
TGTCTCGGATGACTTGTTCCCAAACAGTTTCACTGCTATGTGAATAAGCCACGGCAGAGGTTGCTGTTTCCACAAAAGTCTTGCCGCAATTTCGGCATAAATAGGCCTGTTTCCCATTCCGTTTTCCGTTGCGAACGATCTTCTCAGATTCACAATGCGGACAGGAAGACCCTTTTGCTTTCTCTTCCGAATCGGACTTCTCTTTTATTTCTTGAAGACGTTCAAGAGTCTCTTCTAAATACTTGGCCGGGATTTCTTTGGCTAAATTCAATACATCCTTCAATGTGACTTCCATTTGTGCCGCCTCCTACATATTGTAGAATTATTATAGCACATCAGATGAGGTTAAGTCAACATGTTTTTTAACTAACACCTTAATTATTCATACAGGGGCGTACATTATTCCTTGCAGGAATAATTAAAAGGTCTGAATATGTCGTCCAAGTCGCACTCCAGCGGTTCCCTAGTGGGTACGATTGTTCTGTATGAATATAGCTCTCCCTTTTTCCTTTTTCATTTTTGGTTTTTTAAAGTTCATAAAGCAATCCTACCTTATGTATATGTTTTTGTAATCACCGTATGCGAACCCCAATTTTTTCAAAATTTCATCAATCTGCTCTCTGTTTTTTATCTTAGCAGGAACAGATATTCTTTTTAAGTTAACGAGTCCTTGGATAATGTTAGGTTCTATGAATTTTAAACAAAAACATAAAACTAAATCCAATTCTATTAAATTTGTTAGATTAGACAAATCTGTAATGTCACAAATTTGTGTAAATGTTAAGTCAAGCTTTTTGAGAGATTTCAAGTTCGATAGTGGCTTTAGCTGCCGAACAGATGTGTATGATAGGTCTAAATATACGAGATTCAGAAATGTCATCAGTAATATTTTTTACTATACATTCGGCCGATTCATAACTATCAAGATAATTACAATTAGTACACTTTGCGATTGCCGTAAACGCCTTAATACCAATTGTAAATCCCATATTGTATTGAACATTGCCATAGTAGACACAGGCCATGCAATCACATCGTTGGTTACAAATTGGACTGTCATATGGAAACCTGCGATGTTAATAGCGTTATCGGTCGTAAAAACGGGATTATTTTCCGCTGTGACGGCGGTATTAGGACTAACATTCAAGGCATTATTTACTGTAAAGATGGCTGCACTCAACCTGTTTGCCTCTCCTCTTTTAAGTAATCCTTTCACCTTTGCGTTAGCGGTTATAGTCATTGCGGACCTCGCTTACAGAGGGGCTAAAGCAATGCGTGAGTTTATCTTCGCTTCATCGCCCCCCAGATTCGCCCAAGGCGGATTCGTAGACCACAACAAGCCTTTCGGCATCTACGATTGTGCTCTATATGAAACAATGCGAACCATTGAGCCTACCTTTCAAAGGCGGCGTGCCGCCGCTATCAACAACGACCAGATTGTAGAGGGGGTAGTTCGTGGGGTGAGGCATATACGATATTTCCGCAGATTCGGAGATATGGTATATGCCGCAGCGGCAGCGTAAGTATATATGAAAGGTGGTGGTGTTTATGCGTGGTTTATTTAAAAATAATATAACCTATCCCCAATATAATTAAAGCAATTCCTAAAACTACACACGCAATATTCGATCTCGTTATGTTCTTATCATCAGATATGACAAGTTTTTCAGGGTTGTTTTTATCACAATAAATCTGAACAGTTTCATCTATAAAATATCTCGGTTCATTAAGGGTGGCAACTAATTCATATCGGGTTTGATATTCAGCTCCGCCAACTACATAGGAAAAAGTAACGAAATGTCTATCATACGCACTATGTTCACTCCAAATACTACGTTCAACTAACTCGTAATCAACAACGGTTGCATCTACCGAGATCCCGTTTGTTGCCAACCTATTACTTTTTACAAGGTTAAATATACCGCTAATGGTAAGCCCTGAACCTAATAAAATAAAAAACATCGAAAATATCATATCCCAAATATCCATCATCAAATCCACCTCTTGTTTTCAGGACAAGTCCTATGATTAGGGCAACTAAATTTTAAACCTCACACCGATGTGAGCAAACAGAAGTTCCGCAATGTCTTACAAAAACACTGTAATAAAATAATATAAGGAAGTGCTAATATGTCAAGTGATACTTTAAAAAGGTTTGGTGATATTTTTGATATTATCAATACAGATTGGTTTGCAGAAATAACAAATATATGGAATGGAAAAGCCGATAAGGAGAGTATTGAAAATTCCACGAAGAAAGTTTTGGATTTAAAAGAAATTCTAGAGCCGATAAACAAGTATGTTTTAGAACCGATAAGCAGGTATATTGTAGAGCCAATTGAAAATATCGCTAAAGATATTCCAAAAGAAATCGGAAAAAGGGTTTTATATGAATTAACAGCCATTCGATTAAGTTGGGGAGATAGCATTGAGTCAGTATTGACGAATATTGTAAAATCCAGTTTTAAATGTGCAAAAATTCTTGTGGATTTCGTATTACCTAGTTGGGCTGAGTGGACATTAGAGGGATTAACTTTTACGTTTCGATGGAGAGAAAAAGACTGGTCTGCCGAAGGATTTTGGGAATCCACTATGAAACTCGGCGTAAGACAGGCTGTAAAAGCAATTTTGAAAACAACGGGAGTGGACAAATTAGTATCGAAAGGTATAGTTAAAGTCATAAAATACACGGGTAACTTCATTGCGAAAATCGCTATTCAGTTTAGCAAAGTCATTTGTTTTGCGATAAAAGCCTTAATAAAAGCGATATTAGGATTAGCGTTCAAGGCGTTGTTTAAGGTAAAGATGGCTGCACTCAACCTGTTTGCCTCTCCTCTTTTAAGTAATCCTTTTAGCTTTGCGGTAGCGGTTATAGTCATTGCGGATCTCGCTTACAGAGGGGCTAAAGCAATGCGTGAGTTTATCTTCGCTTCATCGCCCCCCAGATTCGCCCACGGCGGATTCGTAGACCACAACAAGCCTTTCACCATGTACGATTGTGCTCTATATGAAACAATGCGAACCATTGAGCCTACCTTCCAAAGGCGGCGTGCCGCCGCTATCAACAACGACCAGATTGTGGAGGGAGTAGTTCGTGGGGTGAGGCGTGCTTTCCTGGAAGCCATGCGTGACAACGGTTCAAAATCGCCATCCATTGCGAGAGTGTTTCTCGATGGCAAGCAAATAGCTATGGCACAGGCTGAGTAAGTATATATGAGGAATGGCATCTATGCGGGTGTAGTGATGGGTGGTCACCGTTTAAATCCCTTACTCTCTAAGAATAATAAGAAATCTTCAAGGTTTCCGTGGGTAAAACTATCATTTTTAAACGCATGAGCGAACTTTGCTTCGCTTATTAGAAAACAATAGTTATTTGTTTTTATAACCTTTTTAATTTTGTCATAAGCAACCCTAATGATATACTCTTTATTTTCGTTATTTACATGAGAGATCTCTATTTCGTTTTCGGTTGCTGTAAATTTAACTTCAAAAAACTCGCCATTGTTTGTTTTTAATTCCCGCTTGCAACCGTATTTTACCTCTGTAAAATACCTTATAAAAATTACCGACCATAAAAATACATAAGCTAAAAAAATTCTTAAAAACTGCCTTGCCGAAAAAGGTTCAGAGATCAAAAAGAATATAACAAACAACAAAATCAAAATCAAGGTTACGATTTTGACCATAATTACTATCGGAGATTTTAAAATCATAATGTAATAAAACTCTTTATAAAACTCCCTTGTCCGTTTGTATTGGTTTTCAAAATATTTATCCATGGTGATGTTCCTCTCTTTTATAGAATTATTTTAATAGTCAATAGGTATTTGTAAAAAAATTCACGGTCACCGTCTTAAAACTATTTTTTCGTGTCTTTCGTGGTTACCTCCCGTAACTGTCAACTGTTTTTTTATTATACCATTGTTTTATAATTAATACAATAAATTTTTATAGCAAAGGAAGGATAACTTTTTAATGATTATCACGGGCGGCAGATTGCCGCCCACGGTCACCGCATTTACTTTTTTTTATTCTTTTTTAATCACGAAATACACAAAAATCACGAAAAGGGAAAAACACCCGCCGCAGCGGCGGGTGTTTTTTTCGTGGTTCCATACAAATTTTTTGTGTGTCCTTGGCTCTCCCTTTGGGAGAGCTGTCGGCGGCAACGCCGACTGAGAGGGCGGGTAGGGGCGGCAATCTGCCGCCCGTGGCTATTATGGCGTGTAGAGATGACCGCCCCCGGTCATCCGTGGTTATTGCGGATTGCGGTAGGGTGCGCACCCCTGTGCGTACCGTGTTATTGCCGACTTAGAGGGCGTTTCGTGGAAGATCACCCCTACCCTGTTGACACAATCAAAATATCAGGGTATAATATCACCATAGCAAAAGCGAGCTGTTTCGCATGGAACAATATGGAAATTGGGTGGTCGAATGATAATTGCCGTGGTAGGGTTGGGATTGATAGGCGGGTCTCTTTGCAAGGCTGTAAAGAGATCTACCGATTATACCGTTTTGGGGCTTGATACAAACGAGAACACCCTGTCGGCAGCCGTCAATGACGGCGTTGTTGACAGGGGGATTACTATAGACGAGCTTGCCGTGGCGGATATAACATTCGTGTGCCTGTATCCAAGGCAGACGATAGAGTTTATAGGCAATAACGCCGGACGTTTCGGCAGGGGTAAGGCTGTTGTCGATGTTTGCGGTATAAAGAGCGCTATTATAGACAGGACCGAGGCTCTGCTGATTGCCGAGGGTGTGAACCTTGTTCCGGCTCATCCTATGGCGGGGCGGGAGTTTTCGGGATATGCAAGCTCTGTCCCCGATCTTTTTGACGGGGCAAGTTTTATCATAACACCCACCAAAAACACCGACAGAGCCGCCGTCCGTCTTGTATCAGATTTTGCAAAGGATATAGGATTCGGCAAGGTTGTGGTAACATCAGCCGAGACCCACGACAGGATTATTGCATACACCTCTCAGCTTGCCCATATCGTGTCCAACGCATATATAAAGAACCCGACGGTGGCCGAAGAGAGCGGATTCAGCGCCGGAAGCTATCAGGATCTAACCCGTGTGGCACATCTTAACGCAGATATGTGGACGCCGCTATTTATGATGAACAGAGAGGCCCTCATGCCGCATATAGACAATCTTATCCGCAATCTACAGCAATACTACAACGCCCTGACGGAGGGTGACGAGGAAAAACTGAAGGCAATATTGGAATAAGCAGTAGCAAATTAACGCCCGTTTGAATATTATAACTCAAACCGATTTTTATACGGAAGGGCGTTATATATAATGAACAGGCAGGTAGATTTTTTTATGGGAGTAAATTCTCCCAAAGGGTTTGTTTCCTACTTTGACGAGTTGTTTTGTGCAAAATCTGTCTTTTACGGAGAGTGTAAAAAATACATAATAAAAGGGGCTCCGGGCTGCGGAAAGTCGTCGCTCATAAAAAAGACGGTCGATGCTATAGGCGGAGACGGCATTACCGAGATAATACACTGCGCGTCAAATCCCGATTCGTTAGACGGGGCCGTCTTTCACGAAAAAGGCATTGTTATAGCAGACGGAACGGCCCCTCATGTTATCGAACCCAAATATCCGGGTGCGGTCGAGACGGTCATAAACATAAACGATTGCTGGGATGAAACGACCCTAAAGCAAAACAAGGATGCCATAACAGACGGGTTTGACACCGCAAAATCATTCCACACCCGATGCCAGAACTATCTTGCCGCCGCCAACACTCTGCTCTCTGATAACTATATAACGGCTCTGAGATATACATATGTAAACAAGATAGCGGGGTTTGCTAAAAAGTTTGCACAAAAAGAACTACCCCGTTTAAAAACGGGGGCAAGACCGCCTGTCGAACACAAGCGTTTTCTAAGTGCCGTCACCTCCGCAGGTCTTGTGCTATACTCAAACACGATAAACCAGCTTTGTGATAAAATCTATCTTATCCGTGATGACTACGGAGCAAGTTCCAACCTCATATTAACGGCCATACGGTCATACGCCCTCGAAAGCGGATACGACATATACACCTGCTACTGTCCTCTGGGCCCCTATGACAGGATAGAGCATCTGCTCATACCTGCTCTCGGTCTCGGCATTGTCAGCGAGAACAGATTCTCCTGCCCTATAGTAGAACCGACAAGGGTTATCAACTTCACTCGGTTTACCGACACAGAATCGCTGGGAACTAAAAAGAAACGCCTCAATTTCAACAGAAAATCCGCCGCCCAGCTGATAGAAGAAGCCGTCAACACCGCAAAAAAAGCAAACCGAATCCACGACTGCTTAGAATCGCACTACATAAAAGCCATGGATTTCGGTAAACTGGATATTATAGCGGAGAGAGTTGTGGAGGGGATGACGGACAATTAACAGTTGACAATTAACAATGTACAATTGACAGTTACGGGGGGTAACCACGAAAAGCACGAAAGACACGAAACATCGCCCTCTCAGTCGGCGATAATCACGGTACGCACGGGGGTGCGTACCCTACAGGAACTTATAATCGCAAGCCCCTGCCCTCTTTCGTAAAGAGGGTGCCGCCGCAGCGGCGGGTGTTTTTCTCGTGGCTCTTACAAACTCCGTGTATCTCCTTGCCTCTCCCTTTGGGAGAGGTGTCACGCCGGGGCGTGACGGAGAGGGCGTGTAGGGATGACCGCCCTCGGTCATCCGTGGTTATCGCTGAGAGGGCGTATTTTCTTTTTTTCAAAAAGCACTTGCATATTTGGTTTGTTTTATATATAATGTTTTTATCGCAAAATATCACACGGAGAGAATGTATGTATAATTATAACCAACTGGTCAGGATAATAGCGGACGAAAAGAGCAAAGAGGTCTTTGCCCGTCTCTACGGCAACAGGAGCAAGAGCCAGCCCAAGCGCTATATGGAGCTGCTGAGAAAATTCGGACATAGATTCGGCAGAGACAGCGATGGCATAAGGTTTTTCTCGACCCCGGGACGAACCGAGATCTGCGGCAACCATACCGATCACAACCACGGCATGGTCATAGCTGCGGGTGTAAATCTCGATATTGTCGCCGCAGCCGCTCCCAACGACAGCGGAGTTATCCGCATAAAATCTGAGGGGTACAAACTTATTGAGATTGACATATCCGATCTTTCTGTCAAGAACGCTGAAAAAAACAAATCTCCCTCTATGGTGCGGGGGATTGTTGCCGGATTTAAAAGGGCGGGATACAGGACAGGCGGGTTTGACGCCTTTACCTCTTCCGATATACTCAAGGGATCGGGACTCTCTTCTTCAGCCGCTTTTGAGGTAATTGTCGGGACTATGCTGAATTTTTTCTACAACGATTCTGCCGTTACCCCTGTTGAAATAGCCAAAATATCGCAGTATGCCGAGCGTGAATATTTCGGCAAACCCAGCGGGCTTATGGATCAAACCGCCTGTGCAGTCGGCGGCGTTATCGCTATCGACTTCCGCAAACCGTCCGAGCCTGTCATAGAAACCATAGATTGCGATATGTCGTCAAGAGGGTACCGTCTTTGCATAGTAGACACCAAGGGCAACCATAGCAGACTGACCGGAGAATATGCCGCCATCACCGATGAAATGGCACAGGTGTCACGGTTGCTGGGGGTGGATTATCTGCGTGAGACAGATATAGACAGCCTTATATCAAAGGCGGTTGAAATACGAAGACAGTTGGGTGATCGGGCATATCTGCGGGCAATGCACTATTTTGCCGAGAATAAGCGGGTTCAAAAGCAGACAGAGGCTCTAAAAAAAGGCGATATAAGGGCATTTCTGCGGCTGATAAATGAATCGGGCAACTCGTCGGCACAGTTTTTGCAGAATATATTCCCCGCCAGAAATATCAAGAATCAGAGCCTGTATGTGGCGCTTTCGCTTGCTTCGTACATACTGGACGGGCAGGGTGCCTGCCGTGTCCACGGAGGAGGATTCGGCGGTACAACCCAGAACTTTGTTCCCGCAAACAAGGTCAAGCGATTCAAGAAGACCCTCGAAGATGTATTCGGTGAGGGCAGCTGCCTCTTTCTCGAAACGGGAAGACAGGGCGGCACAGTGGTGTTTTAATATAGTATAAAAGGATTTGATAAATTTGAAGGACAAAAGAATATATACAATCGCAGCGATAGGGATTTTGGCGGCGATTATGCTGATTCTGGGATTCACCCCGATAGGATTAATCTCCATTCCGGGGTTGTCGTTTAAGATAACCGTCCTGCATATACCCGTTATCATCGGCGGATGTATGCTGGGATGGAAGAGCGGAGCGGTCTTGGGCGGGCTTTTCGGGCTGATCAGCTTTTACAACAACTCCTTTATCGCCCCTACCATAACTTCTTTCGTCTTTACCCCGTTCTATTCGGTTAGTCCCGAATACAGCGGCAACCTTTGGAGCCTGCTGATATGTTTTATACCCCGCATTATGATAGGAATAGTTTCGGCCTTGGTCTACAACGGGATTTTCGCCTTGGTCAAAAGAAGATCCGAATCAAACATCGCCTCAGATGCAGGACGGATATTGGCGGGCGGCATAGCCGGATTTGCAGGAGCCGCTACCAATACTATATTGGTGTTTACGGGAATCGGCCTATTCTTCGGAGGAGAGTTTACGATAGCAAAAGGTGAGGCATCCTTTATGGATATAGTGTACGCTACTATTACCGCCAACGCTATTGTCGAGGCGATTGCCGCTGTTATTTTTGCGGCGGCAGTGGTAAAACCCCTCAGCATAATATTGGAAAACCAAAAGACATAAATAGGTATTGACAACTGCCGTATGTTGCGATTATAATGTTCTATAGGTTTTATAGTTAGATATTTTACAAGGAGGTGCTGAAAATGGCGGTACCAAAAAGAAAGACGTCTAAAGCGAGACGGGATAAAAGGCGCTCAAGCGTGTGGAAACTGAATGTTCCTGCGTTTTCAAGATGTACTGGGTGCGGCGAGCTAAAAACTCCGCATAGGGTTTGCGATGTCTGCGGATATTACAAGGGTCAGGAGATCCTGGTAAAAGAATGAGCGTAAGGATATACAACGTGATAAAAAACTCTCCCGCCGATAAAAAAAAGGTGCGAGCGGGAGATTTGTTGCTTAGTATAAACGGAAACTTTATAAAAGATGTTCTTGACTACGAGTTTTATCTCGCAGAGGGAACATCTGTTTTTGCTGTACAATCATCAGGGTCGGATAGGGTTATCACATTCAGATTAAAAGAAAACCGGGAATCTGGTCTCGAGTTTGAGACATACCTGATGGACGACAAACGCAGTTGCCGAAACAACTGCATATTTTGTTTTATCGACCAACTTCCGCCCGGTCTCAGGGAGAGCCTCTACTTTAAGGACGATGATGACCGTCTCGGATTCCTGTTCGGCAATTATATCACCCTGACCAATCTTCATAGGGACGACATTGACCGCATTATTCGGATGCGTATATCTCCGGTAAATATTTCTCTGCACACAACCGATCGGCGGCTGAGGGCAAGCATGATGGGCAACGACAAAGCGGGTGATACGCTTGAATATATCGATATACTCGACAATGCAGGGATTGATATGAATTTTCAGCTTGTACTCTGCCCGGGTATCAATGACGGCGATAATCTCAGGCAAACTCTGCGGCATCTTGGTCTGCTGGGCCATGTACGGAGTATAGCCTGCGTTCCCGTGGGGCTTACCTGTCACCGTCAAGAATTGTACAAACTGCGTCCGTATGACAAAACCGCCTCTACAGAAGCGGTTGAGATTATATCGGAGTTTAATGCGTCCATAGGCAGAACCCTCGCCTATGCCGCAGACGAACTCTATCTCAGGAGTGAGACCCCTCTGCCGTCCGCCGAGCATTACGGCGACTTTGACCAGTATGAAAACGGTGTGGGTATGTTATCCTTGTTTGAGCAGCAGTTTGCAGAGGAGCTTGCAGAATCGGACAAAGTCGGCAGGAGCGGGACAATATCGGTAATAACAGGAATGGCGGCAAAGGATTTTATATCACGGCTATGCCGCAGTATAAACGCCCCCAACCTAAATATAAAGATACAGGCCATCGAGAACCGTCTCTTTGGAGAGAGCATAACGGTATCGGGGCTTGTTGCGGGCAGGGATATAATAGAGCAGACAATCGGCTGCGGGTTGGGGCAGGAGGTGCTGATCCCCCGCAATATGCTCGACTATACCGGCCGATTGTTTGTCGATGGCATGACAATAGAGCAACTAAGTCAGGAGCTATCGGCAGAGGTAACGGTTGTAGATACAGACGGGGCGGAGTTTGTCAGGGCGATTATTGGCTAACCCTGTTTCGACCCTCTTTTTTTGCTCTATATAGCGCCATGTCCGCCTTGGATATAAACTCGTCTATGGTCTGTGTGCTGTCGTTGTCGCATGTGTTTGCACCTATGCTGACCGTTATTCGGGTTTCTTTATTCTCAGACCTATGGCAGGGTATGGGTGTATCGGCGATGTTTATGCGTATCTGCTCGGCAACGCTTATAGCTCCTTGACGGTCGGTATCGGGCAGTAATACTATAAACTCCTCACCGCCCCATCGTGCCGCAAAGTCGCCCGGTCTTCTGAGAGCTCCCGAGTCGCTTAGGAGGGTTTCAGCCATTGCCTGCAGGGCGGCATCCCCCTGCTGATGACCATAGGTATCGTTATAGTTCTTGAATCTGTCCACATCGATCATAAGAATACTGATAGGACGCTGTTCTCTCAAAGCTCTTTTCCACTCAAGGTCAAGGCGGGTCTCAAAGGATCGCCTGTTGGGCAGGTCGGTCAGTTGGTCTATCATGCTGATTCGCTCGATGGTTCTCAGCTGATTCAGGATTTTGATTTGATTCTGCACCCTCAGCTTTACTATTGCAGAGCTAAAGGGTTTGCTGATATAATCGGCCGCTCCCAATAGCAGTCCTTTCTCCTCATCGAGCGAACTGCTCAAACCCGTTATGTATATAACGGGTATTTCTCGTATCTTCTCATTGCTCTTCAGGGCGGAGATAACATCGTATCCATCCATGTCGGGCATTAGAATATCAAGGAGAATAACATCGGGCAGATGTTTTGCGGCGGCATCGATTGCCGCCCTGCCGCTTTTGGCGGCATACACGGTGTACTCAGGGCTGAGAATATGCGTCAGCGCCATGATGTTAGAGTTTTCATCGTCTACTACCAGTATCCTGTTCTTTTCCTGGATCATATGTTACCCTCCTGTAATTTATTTTTCATCAAAACGAGCGCCTTGACGGCAGATTCAAAGTCGTAGTTTTCTATATGCTCGGCAAGTTCGGCAGAATCGGGAACTCCCTGTAGTTTGCCGAGAAAGGATACAGACTCGGGATTGAGGTTTTCAAGCAATGGCAGCAGACTGTCGAGCAACTCGACAATCTCGTCATCGCCCATAATCTCCTGTTCCTGTTCTGAGGTATCTTGGATGAGCAATGGCTTGAACTCATCGATAACCAGCTCCAGCTCTGTCTTTAGCCGATTCATCTTGTTCTCCCATATGGAATCGGGTCCCTCTTGGAGCAGAGACTCTACCTCTGCCGCAGCGTTTTTCAGCTCGGTCTTGCCTACAAGCCCTGCGTTCCCCTTGAGAGAATGAGCAAGCCTGTGGGCAAGTGTCATGTTTCCTATGGCTACAGCCTCGTCTATCTGCTGATGGATCGTCTGATTGTTCTTGACAAAATTTATCCTCATCTTCTTTTGTAGTTCTGCATTGCCGCTCGGGTCGTCCTCAACCGTGTTGACGCTGATAGGCTTTATGTGCTTGAGCAGGATGCACCAGAGTTCTCTTTGGGTAAAGGGTTTGCCTAAACAATCGGGCATTCCGTGCTTTTTGTATTTTTCTATCTCGCTGACCATTATGTTGGCGGTCATAGCGACTATGGGAGTGCCTGTGTCAAGCTGGATTATCCTCTCGGCCGCCTCTATTCCGTCCATAACAGGCATGAACATATCCATCAGAATCAGATCGAATGGAGGATCATTCTTCTCCATGCGTGATTTGACAAGATCTACCCCGATCCTGCCGTTTTCAGCAACCTCTGTGCGTATTCCAACCCTTGACAGATGCTCGCAGATAACCTCCTGATTCATGTGATTGTCATCACAGATCAGCACAAGAGCATTAAAATAGGGTTTTTCTATAAAGGTCAGGTTCTCGTGGGTTTCTTCTTCTATGCCCGCCTTGGAGGTTTTAAATTCTACCTCAAAACCAAAGGTGCTTCCTGCCCCCGGTGTACTCTCTACCAATAATGTCCCGCCCATCAGTTCGATTATATTCTTGGATATTGCAAGACCCAATCCCGTTCCGCCATAGTTGCGGGTGGTGCTGGAATCGGCCTGTGTAAACGGCTCGAATATCTTCTCTATCTGCTCTGCGTTCATACCGATTCCGGTGTCTTTGACCTCAAAGTAGACAAGCGCTCTGTCGTCATATTCCTTTTTTATCATAGCAGAAAACTTTATAACACCCTCGTTGGTAAACTTGACCGCATTCGAGAGTAGATTTATCAGCACCTGATAGAGCCGCACCGAATCTCCCACAAGATGTCTTCCCGCTATAGGCTCGGCATATATCCTCAGCTCAAGACCCTTTTCCTTAACAGGGGGCAGGGTGACCGACTGACAGCGGGAAAAGACCTCCTCAAGACTGAAGGGTGCATCCTCAAGCTCCATCCTGCCCGCCTCTATCTTAGAAATATCCAGCACATCGTTTACTATGCGTAGGAGCCAATCGGTGCTGTCGGTGATTTTGCCTAAATAGTCCTTGATCTGCGGCATATTGTCACTGTCTGCGGCAAGCTCGGCAAATCCCATGATGCTGTTCATAGGAGTGCGAATCTCATGGCTCATGGTTGCTAAAAACTCGCTCTTTGCCCTGTTGGCAAACTCGGCTATTTCATATTTTTTCTGGTCGGTTATGTCAAACACATATCCCTCAAGATAGCTGTGGTCGTCATCGGGATGGTCTTTGACGACACGATTGCGTTCCCAAACCCACTTGACTGTACCGTCCGGCATCAGCAATCGCTGGGTAAACTCATAGGGCAGACCCTTCTCGTTGGTTTCCATCGCCTTTTGTTCGACAGCCTCAATATCATCGGGATGGAGCATCTCCATATATTTGTTCGGTACACCTATCAGTTCTTCCGGAGTGTATCCCAAAAGTTCCTTGCTTCCCTCGCTGATATAAACCAGCGGGTAATCGGGATAGATATTATGACACTTAAACACCATTCCGGGCAGATTGCTGATTATCGTTTCTATTCTCGACGACATCTGCTTTTTCTCAAGATTAGCCTCCTCCAGCTGTATCTTCTCGGTTATATCGGTATGATAGCCCTCTATCAAATGCGGGGTTCCGTCCGGATTGCTTTCGACAACCCGGCTGCGTTCCCATACATACTTTTCGGTACCGTCCCGTGTTATGATTCTGAATATATTTTCATACGGCAGACCCTTTTCAAGGGTTTGTTCGCTTAGTTTTACAACACCGTCTGTATCATCGGGATGGATGAAATCGAAAAACTTGACAGCATTATCCCCTATCATCTCTTGGGGATTGTATCCGGTAAGTTCGGTGCATCCCTCACTGACAAACAGGCAGGTAAATTCGGGAGGGTTATAGAGATGCCGAAAAACCATGCCGGGCAGATTCTTTATCATTGCCTCGGTTCTGAATTTTGCGCTCTTGATCGCCTTGCTTTTCACCCTGTTTCTGATATATTCGATGATTAGTATTATAATTATCAGCACCAGCGCTATAGTTGTAACGATGGTTAGATTCTGGCGTTCTCTGAGTCTTGTTTCCTCATAATTATAGGTTCTTGTCTTCCATTGCTCGAGAATCCTGTCGGTGTCGATAAAGGTAAGAGCCTTGCCGATAATAGAAACGAGAATCGGATGGTCTTTGTTGACCCCGAATGATGCCTCAAATTCGGTGTCGAACAGATAGTTTGCCTTGTAATCAGAAAGCTCGTAATAATTGGTGAGGGCGGCAAGTCTGCTTTGACTGGACATGATAAGATCAACCTCACCCCTGTCGAGAGCGGCAAAGGCATCGTCTGTATTGGCATACTCGGTGGTCTGTATAGCATTTGGGAACCATGTTCTGAACATATCGGCAAAGGCGGATCCCTTGGCGAATCCTACCCTCTCAAAGGATATATCGTTAAGCGTGATGTTGGGATAATCCTGCTTGGATAGCAGGGCGAATCGGTCGGTTATGTAGAGAATCTCAGGCCAGAGGAATCTCTCTATGCGTTCGGGGCTTTGGATCAGATTGGGCATAAAGAGCGCCCTGCCATCTTCGAGCATATTCATAAGTTCGATCAGTTCGGTATCAATGCCGTTTGCCATCCTAAAAGAGGTCTGCATAAGATGCTCCATCTCGGCCATGACATCAAAGACAGCGCCCTCCCATCTGTCCTCGTTTGTGTTATAAAAACTCACGGGATAGGACATATACTGTGTCGCAAAGGGTATCTCGGGATTCTGCCGCAGATACTCTCTTTCTTGCGTTGTTAGCTGCATATCGAATCTGTGCTTGTTATGGTCTTGGTATCCCTGCCTGTACAGCTCGGTCAGATGGCTGTTGGCCCCGCTCTGCAGAGCTTTGTTTATAACAGAAATGATCGGTTCCAGTTCCCGATTCCCCGTTGCTATAGCAATGGGGATGTAGGTCATAGCGGACGGCTCCTCGGCAAACGAGATGGCCTCGGTCATTATGTATCGGCTCTCCCCGGTCATAGACCACATTCCGAAAGAGGCATCACCGCTGTCGAGTTTTTGTGCGATAACATCAGGCTCCTCTGCTTGCGGCTCAAAATCAATCCCCAACAGCTCTGTAAGCCATTGGCAGAGCAGGACGGTGTAACCCTGCGATATATTGTCATCCGTATAAAAAAGCTCAGCGCCGTCAGGAGCGTTTAGCCTAAAGGAGGCATTGACATTCTGCAGCTCGGTTACGGCCGCTATCTCAGCAGCTGTAACGCCGGGAATCTCGGTATATAGAGTAAACAGCCTATCCGACTGCTTGGGTTCGACACTGTCGCAACCCGCAATCGCCGCCGACAGCAACACCGCCGACAACAACACGCACAATATCATCTTAGCCCTTTTCATCACGCAACCCTCCGAAACTTTTGGAGCTCACACAACCTATCTTTCTTTATTATACAACCCTTATGGTAATAACGCAAGCATAAAACGGAATAAAGTTGGGATGGTATATTGTGGGAAAAACACCCCGCAAACCCCGTGTGTCTAAAAAACCACACTCCTGCATATATTGGTTAGGGGGAGGTGGCGCATCATGTTAAAGACGATGCTGGAACGCTTGAAAAAACCATCCTGTATCATCAGCATTATATCGCATATGGCCGCTATTCTAATCATCATGGGTGTTCATCTGAATCTGTCGGCCGTGACAACCGTTGCGACATTGGTGTGTTCTATTCTTGTAACGCTGGGAATACTTTCCAATCCCGATACTGTGAACAAAGGGTATGGCGACGACCTCTTCAAATGCGCGGACGAAGCCGTAGAAACCCAGCACGTTCAGGTGAATGGGCAGATGGTCTGCAAGGATTGCGGAGCGGTGTATGCCAGTTGACAGTTATATTAATGCAGAATTAAGAATGCAGAATGCAGAAATATTTTTTAATCACAAACAATGCAGAATGCAGAAATATTTTTTAATCACAAACACAATTAGGGCCGGTGAGTTTTTATAACACACCGACCCGTAATATTTTGCTTAGTTAGCCATCGATTCCATCGCCATCGCCCTCGCCAAAGGGATCTCCTGCATTTGCATCGGGGTCTATTCCAATCGCAGATGCGTTTGAGCACATATTGTCAAACTCGAATCCGATAACCTCAACCGCAGGCTTTTCATATTTTTTCATCACGGTCACCTCCCAGCAATACTTATCATTCGGGTGAAATCCCCTGCCCTCTTTCGTAAAGAGGGTGCCGCCGCAGCGGCGGGTGTTTTTCCCCTGGTGCCCTCGCAAGGGCGGGTGTTTTTTCTGATTTATCCCTCCGGATTCGGCGTATACGCTTCAAACCTCACCAAGTTACTGAAGATAGTAGTCTCCTCACCCTCGCTGTCTACAACCTTCACATACGCCATTACCTGATAGTCCCAGTTGGCTACGATTCCGCTGAATGAGGTTGTGAATTGGCGGGTGCCTGTGAATGATTCACCGACAGGGATGTTATTCACGGCGATTCTATTCTCGGCAAATTTTCCAGCTCCGTCTTCAAATGCGTCTATCATTTCATCTCTATCTCTGTGATAGACCGAAGTAGTAACATCACTATAATACGAGCCGATGTATCCGCGTTCGATTATTGTGTAGCCCTCAGGGATATAGATGGTCATTATCGGGTTTACAGATCTGTCGACAACATTTTCCGATCCTCCGTTGGACAGTGTGATCTGAGGAACTCGTACAATCTCTTCCTCTGCATCTACATACACGGCTGTCAGGCTGATGTCCTCGGTCAGGGTGAAGTAGAAGTTGCGGGTATAGGTGTAGACTACGTCATCATCGTCTCCGGTTCTTTTCCAATGCGAGAAGACTTTACCCTCGTGATTCGTGGTGTCAGCTGTTATATTAACCTGTTCCCACAGGTCTCCGGTGTAGCTAGTTTTAGCGTCACCACCAACGCCGATAATTCCGCCGATTACGGTTACTTTGCGTTTGTTGTTCTCAGTTAGTTCAGTAAATTCCGGAGTTAATGTTATATCGCTATTAATAGGAGTGTCAAAACTAAATTCGGAGCCATCAAACTGCCATTCTAAAAACTCACGTCCAATCAGGGTCGGGGGGTTGGTCGGTGCAGTTACGTTATCACCATTCAGCACTCTTACGCTATCGAAGATTCCCCCGCCTGCATCACGGAATGTCACTGTGAAGACAGTTCTTACCTCCAACGCTGTTACATAGCTCTCAGCCGCTGTCAGCACATTGCCTCCATCGAGTTTGTTCCACAGACCTGTGTAGGTACTCTCCAGTTCATCCACCGCTAATTTCGCAGCTTTTGCAGCGTCAACCCATGCTCTGTAGTTTGCTACTTTATCGAAGTTCTCTACAGTATATTCGTCAGGAATATCACTCACCTTAGCCATAGCCTCTATCGCTGCCAGTACCGTATTGGCGTGGTCGAGTTGTTCGAGGGCGTTATCGTAGGTGTCACCGTCATCGTCATTAAGCGCTCGAACGTCATTATTTGTCAGACCGTTCACAGCAAATCCCGCATCAGTTAGCAAACCTTCGAGTGCTGTTTTGTCAATTGTTCCACCCAAATGCGTTCCTATCTTATTAAGCTCTGTTATTGCAGCCTTTACTTTTTCAATACGGGCGATTCTCGTACCCAGTGTAGTTAGTGTGGTTCTGTGGGTTTCGGTGAAAGGCTCGTTGAGCTGATTCTCTTCACCTACTACCAAAGCAAGTGCTGAAGTATGAGCCGATATTGCATCTGTGATGTTAGCTAATGTGAGGTTATCATTTATCGTGTTAATATAGCCATTGTACTGGTCTAAGGCATCGAGTTCGCCTCTCAGCTTTTCGATTTGTGTTGTATCAGGAATTAACTTAGTTGAATTGTTAAACACGAGAAGTTTCTGAGCACTGTCTAATCTATTAAAAGCAGTGTTAGCCAGTTCAACTCGAGTTTCCGCAAGTGCAAAATTGTCATGTGTTATATCATTGGGTATTTCAATTATAGCCTGCACAACTTCTAACGCCGCTATATGGTCATTAAGAGCAGTAAAATTTCGAGAAACATTATTAAATCGATAAGTCATAAAAGTATTATTCATATAATCACTATTAAATCTTTGTGCTAAAACAGACGGGTTATTTCTTACCGTTTCATAGTTAGTTCTCGCCGTGTTTATTGCAGTGTTGATGTTCGATATATTTCCAGTGTTCCAAGTAGTTTTGAGCGTATCAATTGCAGATACAAAGTATCCTATACTATCAATAAAATTATCGTAAGTAGTTTTAAATGAGGTTAGTGTATTCTGTTTATCTATCAATTCACTGTACGCATTTGCCCCAACTATTTTTTGGTTGCCGTTGAAAATAGTGTTGTATTGGTAGATAAGCCCAGGTATTGTCGTAATAACCAATGTGTCTAATGCGTTAGGATCAGCAATGTTTACAAGCGGTATCGCATTAACATCTGCTACAAACTTTGTCACCGCCTCAGCATCATCTTTCAACTGCTCTATCTCTTTTTCTTTGTCTTTGAGTGCCTTGATGTTGAAGATATAAACATCTATCGGGTTTGCAGAATTTTCTTCAAATCCGAAGTCTTCGCAAGCCGCTCTTGCTGCTTCTACAAGCGGCTCAACCGTGTCGAGGTTAGCGGCTGTAACTTCGGGCAGGGCGGCGATTTGCTCTACGACTGCGAGAAAATCTATAAAATCATCGAGAGCTACACGATATATTTCATTTTGGTATAAATTAGCTATTTCGCTTATTTCAGTAACCAAAGCAAGTGCCGATTCTGCCGAATCATATCTTGCTACTGCTGTTGCAATCAAACCTCTTGCTATGGGTATAGTCATAGGTGTTTCTGTGTTTTCCCATGTATTCATCAAATTTTCTACAGTTGCATTAAATGCTGTCAGTGCATTTTGGAAGTTAGTATGCGTGGTTTGGATAGCAAGGAGGGTTGTTTGTTTGCCTACTAAGGTGTTACGGCTTGGCAGAGCCAACAGCTTTACGCTGTCAGCTAACGTCTCGAACTCACTGAATAAATTAGTAACAGCGTAAAGCTCTAATTCAAGAGCAGCGATGTTGGCAAAATTATCGGTTTTGATGGCACCAACGGCAGTGATGAAGTCAAGAGCATCCTCAACCGCATCTATCTGATCTTTGATCGGATTGAGTTCGGCGTGTTTATCCCGTGCATCACTGCGAACCTGTCTTGCTCCGTTAGCCGCATCGTTAGCTGCTTGGTGAGCATTGGCCACTTCTTTATTATAGGCAGCATTGTATTCCTGCGTTGCGGTCATCCATTCAGTTATATCAGAAAATAATAGTGTCATGTTATCTAAGTATTTTTCATCATTAGGATTCGGTTGTGCCGGAGGTTCATAATCCGGAAGATCCGGCTCGGCGTTTATTATTCCTTGAGCCGCTGTATTAATAGCCGCCAATATATCATCGGCTGCTTTTATGTATTCCTTGGTAGCATCTATCTTTCCATCAAAAGGAGCTACCCAGTATGATACTGTATAATCAACGATTACAGCAAGGTATCCTCCTGCTGTTTCTAAGTCATCAAGGTCGGCAATATTAATGCCTTCATCATTGGTGGCATAATTCATAGCGACGGTAAGATCGGGGTTTTCATCTGCTGACAGGACAAAGAACGCATTCCCGACAGAGATAAAATTCATCAGCATTACCACCGACAGCACCGCCGACAAGATTTTCTTTTTGATTTTCATAAATATTTCTCCTTGCAATTTAATATTTTGGGGGCAAAATTTGCCCTTTAATATGGTATACTATCATACTATTCGAGCCTTGTCAATAGGGTTAATGAAAAAAATGTAAAAAAATTCTCCCGTTGCTGTGGGGGGTAGGGGAAAAACACCCGCCGCTGCGAGGGCATCAGGGGACGACCACCCCGCCGCTGCGGCGGCACCCTGCAACAGACCACCCCGCCGCTGCGGCGGCACCCCTCCCCAGAGGGGAATGACGGACAATTGACAATGAACAATGTACAATGGACAGTTACGGGGGCTTGGAATTATAGAAATCTAATTCTATTTTTGCCAGCGAATTTGTATTTACAATAATTGTCAATTGTACATTGTCAACTGTCAATTGTAGTGGTAGGGGCGGCAATCTGCCGCCCGTGGACGTAAACAGGGCGTGTAGGGATGACCGCCCTCGGTCATCCGTGGTTGTTGCGGCGGGGTGGTCTGTAGGGTACGCACCCCTCCTGTGCGTACCGTCCTATACAACACCCCGCCGCCCACTAAACAGGCAACGGGGCATAATTTTCACAGGCTTCCTCTTAATACATTCCGCCCATACCGCCGGGGGGCATTGCGGGCGGCGCTTCTTTTTCCTTAATATCAGATACTATGCTTTCGGTGGTTATTACCATAGACGCTACCGATGCCGCATTTTGCAGCGCGCTTCTGGTAACCTTTGCGGGGTCTACGATTCCGGCGCTGATCATGTCGCCGTACTTCTCCTTAGCAAAGTCGTATCCGTAATTGATTTTGTTCTCGGTGAAAATCTTGTCGATAATAACCGAACCCTCAAGTCCTGCGTTCTCGGCAATCTGCCTAATGGGAGATTCCAGAGCCTTTCTGAGTATCCTCATTCCGGTCTTTTTGTCGCCCTCTGCCGAATCGATAGCCTTACCCAAAGTATTAACAACATCGAGAAGAGCTACTCCTCCGCCCGCTACAATGCCCTCTTCAACGGCCGCCTTGGTTGCCGCCAGAGCATCTTCGATGCGGAGTTTCTTTTCTTTCATCTCAACTTCGGTTGCCGCTCCTACCTTTATTACAGCCACGCCGCCTGCCAATTTTGCAAGACGTTCCTGGAGTTTTTCACGGTCAAAGTCGGATGTTGTCGTTTCGATTTGCGATCTGATTTGACCGACACGGTTGGTGATTTGATCCTTTGCACCGCCGCCGTCAACAATAATGGTGTTTTCTTTTGTTATCTTAACCTGGCTCGCGCGTCCGAGCTGTTCCATTGTAGCATCCTTGAGATCAAGACCGACCTCATCGCTTATGACCGTTCCGCCTGTTAATATAGCAATATCCTGGAGCATTTCTTTACGTCTGTCGCCGAATCCCGGCGCCTTAACAGCCGCTACCGCAAATGTTCCTCTTAGCTTGTTGAGAACCAGTGTAGTGAGCGCCTCTCCCTCAACGTCTTCAGCAATGATCAGGAGCTTTTTACCTGCTTGTACAATCTGTTCGAGCAAAGGAAGTATATCCTGAACGCCTGAGATTTTCTTATCGGTAATGAGAATATATGCGTCTTCTATAACCGCTTCCATCTTCTCCGTATCGGTAACCATATAATGAGAGATATATCCGCGGTCAAACTGCATACCCTCAACAACCTCGCTGTATGTCTCGGATGTCTTAGATTCCTCGATGGTTATAACACCGTCTGCAGAGACCTTTTCCATCGCTTCGGCTATAAGTTTGCCGATAAAATCATCGTCTGAAGATACTGTAGCAACCCTTGCTATATCTTCGGTACCCGATACCTTGCGTGCGTTCTTGCCGATTTCTTCCACGGCGATCTCAACTGCATCGGCTATACCCCGCTTGAGAGCCATAGGATTTGCACCTGCCGCTACGTTTTTCATGCCGTCGTACACCAGAGCCTGTGCTAACACTATAGCGGTGGTGGTTCCGTCGCCTGCGGCATCGTTTGTTTTGGTAGCAACCTCTTTTACCAGCTGGGCGCCCATGTTTTCAAATTCATCTTCAAGTTCGATCTCTTTTGCGATGGTAACGCCATCATTTGTTATGAGAGGCGCTCCGAATTTTTTATCGAGTACAACATTTCTTCCTTTGGGACCGAGGGTTATTTTTACGGTGTCGGCAAGCCTGTCGATTCCGCTGAGCAGAGCCTTGCGGGCTTCCTCACCATATGCGATTTTCTTAGCCATAATTATCTCCTTCTTTCTATTATTCTACAATAGCGAGAACGTCTGATTGACGGAGCAGTGTATACTCCACATCGTCAATCTTCACTTCTGTGCCTGCGTATTTGCTTATGAGTACCTTGTCGCCTACCTTTAGCTCCATTTT
>WRME01000011.1 GCA_009777275.1 Oscillospiraceae bacterium | reverse complement strand
GAATTGGAAATTATGGTATGCAAGCCCCAATTCCCCTCTGGGGAGGGGTGCCGCCGCAGCGGCGGGGTGGTCTGTAGGGACGAACTCCGTTCATCCGTGGTTATTGCAAGGGCGGGTGTTTTTCTCTGTGGTCACCGCAAACCCTGTGTATCTCCTTGGCTCTCCCCTTGGGAGAGCTGTCGGCGGCAACGCCGACTGAGAGGGCGAATAATTCCCCTTGACAAACCTGTCATTATGGTGTATGATTTAACTAAGATTTATCAACTATACTAAAAAGGAGAAGTGGAACAGGATGAAAATGCGGTTTTCTAAGGTTTTTACTATGTTTGTCGCAGGCGCGATATTGGGGCAGGCGGTCTTGCCCGGCGCTTTTACGGGGATTGCCTTTGCGGATGATTCTTCGTCCGAGTCAAAACCCTACAAACTTTGGTACAGAGAACCCTCCGCCGGAAACAACGACCCCAACCACGCCGACAACAATGTAGTCGGACATTCGGGTGTCAACTGGAACGACAACGGATGGCAGAACGACTCTATGCCGCTTGGCAACGGCTACATAGGAGCCAACGTGTTCGGCAGAACCAACATCGAGCGGGTCAACATCGCCGAGACAAGTCTGCAGAACCCCAACGGAGCTGGTCTGAACACGCTTATGAATCTGTACATGGATTTTGGCCACAACACCACAACAAACTATTACCGTGACCTCGATCTCAACAACGGTATAGCCAATGTCAGGTATAACTACGGCGGCGTTACATACGAGCGTGAGTATCTCACCGGGTATCCCGACAATGTTATGGCCATAAAGCTAACGGCCAGCCAGCCGGGCGCCATTTCCTTTGACCTAAAGCCTATTGTGCCTTTTGTGCGTGATGTAGCCAACGAAAACGATTACGGACACACCCTCAATCAGGTGTGGCCCAAGTCCGCCTCCGTAACAGCCGATGCGGCATCTAAGACCATAACGCTATCGGGAACCATGTCGGCATTTACAACCCGCTATGAGGCTCAGGTCAGGGTTATAAATACCGGGGGTACCGTCACGGCCGATTCATGGAGCTTTAATCCGGGAACAACCCAAAGAACAAACGATGGCGTCACCGTCACCGTAAATCTGGGCAAGGCATACACCGCTCAGTCGCTCAAGATAGCAAACGCCAACGAGGTTGTTATTCTCATCACAGCCGGAACAAACTATCCTCTCGACAAGGAGAACGGCTACACCGATACCGATGTATTTATTCGGGGAGGAACAACGGGAGGATCGGTTCCGGAGAGATTAGCACAGTATCCTGCATCGGCCGTTTCGGCAAAGGTTACGGCGCTTATGACAGCCGCAGCCGCAAAGGGATACAACGGCATAAAGGCCGCCCACATCGCCGATTACAAGGGATTTTTCGACAGAGCAACCATCGATCTCGGCGGCAATCCCAATGACGGACGTGCCACAAAGGAACTGCGGGCAAGCCACAACTCTGGCAACTTTGAGCCGTATCTGGAAGAACTGGTCTTCCTGTTCGGACGGTATCTGCTCATATGCTCGTCACGGGTCGGGGGATTCCCCGCCCATCTTCAGGGAATATGGAACGCATACGAAGTAACCCCCTGGAGCGGAGGATTCTGGCACAATATAAATCTGCAGATGAACTATTGGCCGGCCTTCAACACCAATCTTATAGACCTCTTTACATCCTATGCCGATTATAACGAAGCATTCCGTCCTGCCGCTCGGCTAAACGCCGACACATACCTCGGTGAGCCGCTCATCAACACAAATGTTCGTGCGGCTGTCGGTCAAGGGCTGAACGGATGGGCAATCGGAACGGGAACATGGCCCTACAGAGCTGAGAGACCGCAAGCAACGGGACACTCGGGGCCGGGTACGGGCGGCATGACCACCAGCCTGTTCTGGGAGTATTACGACTTCTCGAGAGACACCACCTTGCTCAAGAACGCCGTCTATCCCGCTATCTCAGAAATGGCCAACTTCCTGTCCAAAACCCTTGTCAAGGGCAGAGACGCATTCTTGGTAAGAGAATCAGCATCTCCCGAGATTGTTGAGAACAATCCCAACCATACACACGATCATCATTACCGCACCATCGGAGCGGCATTCGACCAGCAGATGGTCTATGATGTTTACGAGACCACCCTTAGGGGCATGGAGGTTTTAAGGGATACCTATACCCCTGCAGAGTTAGAGGGACTGTTGGGATTCGATCAGGATCTCTTTAACAGAGCCTATGCAAACTACGGCAATATGCCTGTTTACAGCGATCCTCTGGGCAGCTACAACCCGGCCGTGCTGAACAACCCGAGCGGTACGCTGGGCAATATATACACCGACTTTGAGGATCTGCTCAGGAGCCAGATAGATTACTTAGACCCGGTCATTATCGGCAAAAGCGGACAGATAAAAGAGTTCCGTGAAGAGGAGTATTACGGACAGATCGGTGATCCGACACACCGCCATATCTCTCATCTGATAGGACTGTATCCGGGTACCGTTATCAACAGCGACACGCCTCATTGGTTCGACGCCGCCAAGATCACCCTCAACGGACGGGGCGACGGCGGAACAGGATGGGCCATAGGACACAAGCTCAACTTCTGGGCTCGTATGTATGACGGCAACCGCTCATATGTTCTCCTGCGGAATCTGATCAGAACATCGATATACGACAACCTCTTGGGAAGTCACGCTCCTTTCCAGATAGACGCCTCATTCGGCGCTACATCGGGCATAGCCGAGATGCTTCTCAACAGCCACGAGGGCTATATATCGCTGTTGCCGTCAAGACCCGATCAGTGGGCGACAGGATCCTTCGCCGGACTTACGGCAAGGGGAGCCTTTGAGGTAGACGCATCCTGGACCAACCATCAGGCCGACAGGTTTGTCATACGCTCAAAGGCGGGCGAAGAGGCAACCCTGCGGTACTTCAACATAGCCGGAGCAACAGTCACCGACCAAGACGGCAAGACGGTACAGCTGACGGCAGAGGGTACCGACTTTATAACATTCGATACCATTGCGGGCGGGGAGTATACCGTCACAAACATACCCGAATACACCAAGACCGAATCACCCTCCAACCTTACTCTCACCAACAGCAGGGCGGGTATACACATGGAGTGGCAGGCAAGCCCCGATGCCGCAAGCTACAATATATATGTAGCCGAGGGCAGCCAACCCGATTACACATTCCTTGCAAATGCAGGTGAAGAGCTCAACTTTACCGTCTCCAAGACAGCGACCTATGCAGACGGATTTACATTCTCTGATGATGCCGATCAATACACATTCAGAGTAACGGCAGTAGCGGCAAACGGCAGAGAGTGCGACGGCATTATACATATAATCACACCTCCGCTTACCCCAACTGCGGCTAACGGCATATTCAGCAATGACAATGTGCTGGCTGTAAATGTAACAGCCGCTCCCGCTCCCTCATATGCCACCATTATCCCAAACTCCTACAAACTATACGAAAGAAACGGAGCAGAATATGCCGAGATAGCCCATAGCGACTATCCCGTACTCTATGCAATAGATACCGATTCTGCAAAGGAATACTATGTTGCAGAGTGGAACGCATTTTCCGGAGAGAGCGGCATGGTTAGGATTGCCATAGCAGAATCTCTGCCCGGATCCGACAATATATTCCTAGGCAACGTGCCGACAATCAGCTTTAGAGACGATGCCGAGATAGGCACTACACACGGCTCACCCAAAAATCTGACCAACGGCAGCCGCAGCACAGCACGCACCGATGACCAGGACACACGTTATGAGTTAAACAACACCAACTGGAACGAAAACATAATGCCCGGCGGAGGATCGGACGGATTGAACTACACACGGCGCTATTTCCATGCCGACTTTAGTTTGGCAGGTGAAGAAAGCTTTGAAAGCATAACCATTTTAGACTGGGACGGTACCCCATCACACGGGCCGTTGGGGTTTGACGCCGCCTCAGATACGAATTTCTTAAATTCCGCTTTCTCCTTCAGTTTATTGCAAAACGGTGTGTGGACTGTCGTGCCGTCCTCTCAGTGGACACGGACACAGGAGGTAACACAGATAACACCGCCAAACTCGGATCGTCCTCGTGGTGAGAGAACCATCGAGCATACATTTACATTCAATCCCCCTCTTGTCGGGGATAACATAAGAATCACAATGGGCGGAACTCCGCAGAACCGAGCTCCCTCTATCATCCATATCGAGGGCAAGACCCTGCCGCCTGTGATGACCAACAAGTTCGCCCTGCTTGGTCTCATTCACGATGCCGACAGTGTAGACAGACAGACGGGATTCGGTATCAACTGGCCGACAGCCGAACGCAGCCAATACACAATCGCAAAACAAAACGCACTAACTGCGCTTACCTCCAACGCCGCTGATCAAGCCCGAATAGATCAGTCATTTGGTGATCTGCAGGACATACTGGATCAGGCTGACGGCTTATCCCGTGCGGCACTGGCCGATCTGATTAGGCAGGCGGAACAGTATATCGAGGACAGGAGCGGAATCGAAAGGGAGGTCGCCGAGGCTCTGATACAACCCGCTCTCACACAGGCTATAGCTATTGACACGGCTGCACCGCAAGCAGAACTCGATCAGGTACATTTAGCTCTGCATAGGCTGAGCAGGTCGTTCGACAGAGCCGACGATGACATTGCCGCCCGCATAGAGCTGATGGATCTAATAGAAGAGGCCAAGGAATTTATAGCGACAAAGATAGATACAGAAAGCCTCCTGCATATAGAGGAATTGGCCGACAGAATATCCGATGCACTCGACTATGCCGAGACTGTATCGGCTCAGGCAAACCCCATGGCATCACTGCATGAGATACTCTTTGCAACAAGGGAACTGATCGCAACCATGGCGGCATACGAAACGGCCATCAACGCCGAACTCACCCTATCGAGCAGCGGAGGAATATTCACAACCTCAGCAAATCTGACGCTGCAATGCACCAACAGCCGCATAACCGACTTCTACTACACGATAGACGGAACCGATCCCACTCCCCAATCAGATAAGGTTAGCGGTATGGTAATACCCCTGCCTGATGGCGCCTACACACTCAAGGCGGCCGGATTTATCGGCACAGACAGGGTTACGGGTATCGCAGAGGGTAACTTCTTCGCCGTAAAAACCTCCAACGTGGCAAGAGGGTCTGAAGCTACCGGAACGGGAAGTCCTTTCGGCGGCGATATGGGACCCGCAAGCGCAGTAGACGGCAACTATAACAGCCGCTGGGCAACAAGCGACGCATCAACACTGACACTCGATTTAGGCAGTGTCCGCAGTGTATCGGCCGTTATAATACGAGAATTTGTTGAGCCTACCCAAGACCAGCGTCTTGGAAACTACAACATACAATACTTAGACGGGGATGAATGGGAGACCGCCGTCTCGGGAACAGGAAGCGCCGCCAGAGGGTATCAGGGTGCTAACTATGCCGCCGCTACAGGATTTGTCCCTGAGTCTATCACAAACGGACTTGTCCTGAGAGAGGGAGAGCGGCACAAGACATACGCCCTTGCATTCCCAGAAGCGGTAACCTCACAGTATTTTAGATTTAACACAGGCGCACCCGGAGCAACCATATGGGAGGTTGAGCTATATGAAGCACCATCGGACGACTCGGCTCTTGCCGATCTCACAATCAGCACAGGCGAACTAACGCCGGAGTTTGACAGCGAGATATATAGCTACAGCGTTTCCGTTCCTCAGGCAACATCGAGCATAACGATCACCGCAACGGCGAGAAACGGCGGGGCAGTCGTATTCGGAGCAGGGCTGAGAAACCTTGTGCATGGCGAAAACATAATCGACATCACCGTCACCGCTCAGGACGGAACATCCCAAACGGTCTATAAAATAGCGGTAACCCGTGACAATCCGCCCGCAGCCTACCGAAAGGGTGATGCAGACGGAGACGTATGGATAACCGTCAATGACATTTTGACCGTCCGTGATCACATACTCGGCAAACAATTGACCAACCCGCAGGCTCTGGACGCCGCCGATGCCAACAGCGACGGTATCATCAACATCTTTGACCTGCTGACCATAAGGAATATGATAGTAAGAGAGCGGACAACGCAGAATTGAGAATGCAGAATGCAGAAAAACACCCGCATAAGCGGGTGTTTTTCTCGTGGTTACCGCAAATTCTGTGTATCTTCTTGGCTCTCCCTTTGGGAGAGCTGTCGGCGGCAACGCCGACTGAGAGGGCGTTTGCGGGTGTTTTTCCTCTTTCGTGTCTTTCGTGCTTTTCGTGGTTTCGTTTCTTAATTCTTAATTCTGCATTCTGCATTGCATAGTCTCCATGACATAATCACCGAAGTCGGCGCATTTGGCTCCGGTGTCTCTGCCTGTTATGACCAGTCTTTTTTCTTCATACATACATATGTCGAGCGCCTTTTCGAGCTGTGCGGCCTTGTCGGTATATCCGATGTGAGAGAGCAGCATCACCGATGCTCTCATCATCGAGCATGGGTCGGCATAGATACCCCGTCCCTCCTCAACCATGCGGGGAGCGCTGCCGTGAATCGCTTCAAACATAGCATATCGCTTGCCGATGTTGGCGCTGCCTGCCGTTCCCACTCCGCCCTGAAACTCTGCCGCTTCGTCTGTGATAATATCACCGTAAAGATTAGGCAGTATAAGCACCTGAAAATCACGGCGGCGCTTTTGGTCGATGAGTTTTGCGGCAAGAATGTCTATGTACCAGTCGTCGGTAGAGATCCCCGGGTATTCCTTTGCCATCTCGTTGCAAATATCCAAAAACTTGCCATCGGTGGTCTTTATAACGTTGGCCTTGGTTATGATCGATACACGGTCTTTGCCGTTGTTTTTGGCATACTCAAAGGCAAGGCGGGCAATGCGTCTGGTACCCTCGGTTGTCGTCACGGTAAAGTCTATAGCAAGATCATCTGTGACATTGACCCCCTTGGAGCCGAGAGCATATGCGCCCTCTGTGTTTTCACGGAAGAATGTCCAGTCTATCCCCTCAGACGGCACCTTGACGGGACGAACATTTGCGAAGAGGTCAAGCTCTTTACGCATGGCGACATTTGCGCTTTCTATATTGGGCCACGGGTCTCCCTGACGCGGGGTGGTGGTGGGGCCTTTTAGAATAACATGGCAGGTCTTGAGTTCCTCCAGCACATCATCGGGTATTGCCTTACCCGCCTTAGCACGATTCTCGATGGTCAAGCCATCGATGGTCTTAAAGGCGACCTTGCCGGATCTCTCCTCGTCCGCTAACAAAAATCTTAGCAGTTTGAGCGATTCATCCGTGATGATCGGACCGATTCCGTCCCCGCCGCAAATACCGATAACGATGGTGTCAAGGCTCTTGTAGTCAACAAAATCCTTTGACCCATTCATCCTCTCTATCCTCGCCAATTGCTCCTCCACAAGCTGATTGAATTTTGCCGTTGCACTTTTGATACATTCCATAATGTTGTATCACCCTTTCTTTATTATCGTTTTTTAATCCACGCTTCCCACCGTTCCGTGGGCGGCGTCGAGATGGACCACCACTCCGTTTTTGAGTATCTTTGTGGCGTTTTTCGCCCCTACTATAACAGGCTTGTTGAGGGTTAGCCCCACAATGGCGGAATGGCTGTTCAGCCCGTCCTGCTCTGTTATGATTCCTGCGGCGTTTTTCATTATATCAAGCAGTGAGTTGTCTGTCTGGGGTATAACCAGAATGTCACCGTCGGAGAATCGCTTGAAGGCATCTGCGGAATCCCTGCATACGCAGAGCGGAGCGCAGGCAACCTCCTGGGTCGCTCCAACTCCGGTGAGGATGGTGTTGCCGACAATGTGAACCTTGAGCAGGTTTGTCGTTCCCGAAACACCCAGCGGAACCCCAGTGGTTATAACAATGAGGTCTCCGTTGGTAACATATCCCCGCTCTGCCGCTCTCTTGACCGAATGTTCAAAGAGCTCGTCTATATCATTCTTTTCGTCAACCAATACAGGCACGACACCCCACGACATATTCATCTGCCGATACACCCGCTCATCGGGTGAACAGGCTATGATAGGCACCCCGGGTCTGAATTTGCTTATCATTCTTGCCGTAACCCCCGATTCGGTTACTGTGATTATTCCGTTTGCCTTGAGGTTGTGAGCGGTGGTGACGGTCGCCTCTGAAATAGCGTTGGTGACATTGGGAATCTCTTCTATGTCACGCATCTTAAATCGGCGTTCATAGTTTATCTCGCTTTCGGTTTGGTTGGCTATCTGAACCATAGCCTTGATCGATTCGATAGGATGCAGTCCCGCCGCCGTCTCACCCGACAGCATGATAACGCTGGTACCATCGTAAATAGCATTGGCGACATCGCTTGTTTCGGCTCGTGTGGGACGTGGATTGGTCATCATGCTCTCGAGCATCTGTGTGGCGGTAATCACTATCTTACCCAGCCCATATGCCTTTTGTATAAGCTTTTTTTGTATGGCGGGAAGTTTTTCATACTCGATCTCTACCCCCATATCACCTCTGGCAACCATGATCCCGTCTGCAACATGGAGGATCTGATCAATGTTGCTGACACCATCGGCATTCTCTATCTTTGCTATTATCTTGATATGATGGCAGTCATGCTCGTTGAATATATCTCTTATCTCAACAATATCTTTAGCGCTCCTGACAAAGGATGCCGCAATAAAATCGAACCCGGTTTTTATGCCGAAGATTATATCGGCCCTGTCCTGTTCGCTCATATAGGGCAGCGACAGCTTAACCCCCGGAACATTGACACCCTTGCGGCTTGAGATAACCCCGCCGTGTGTTACAGAACAGACTATCTTCTCGCTATCGAATGAGACGGCCTTTAGTTCGATCAGGCCATCGTCTATAAGTATCCGTGTTCCTGCCGCAATATCCTTGGGCAGATCTTTGTATGTTATCGACGCCTTTTGGCTGTCACCCTCTATTTCGTCTGTGTAGAGGGTGAACATATCACCCGACTTGAGCTTTGCCTTGCCGTCCTTGATGGTGTGCAGCCTGATCTCGGGCCCTCTTGTATCGAGCATTGCGGCTATGGGCAGATCCAGCTCCTCCCGCAGTGACACAAGCTCGTCAAAGCGTCTCTTGTGTTCGGCGTGTTCCTGATGCGAAAAATTCAGCCGTGCAACATTCATGCCCTCCAGCATCAGCTGACGGAGAACACCCCTGTTATCGGTAGACGGCCCTAACGTACATATAATCTTTGTCTTTCTCAATTTATCATACCCTCTTACTGTTTTCTTACTGTTTTCAATTATACCCCAATCATACCTAAATGTCAATCACCTTCACGCTCACGTCATCGAGCTGCTGACGGGATACGGTGTTGGGCGCGTTCATCATAATATCCTGGGCACTTTTGTTCATGGGAAATGCGATTACTTCACGGATGTTGGGCTGGTCGGCAAGCAGCATAACCATTCTGTCTATGCCGGGTGCGATACCCGCATGAGGGGGAACGCCGAATTTAAATGCGTTGTACATAGCAGGAAACTTGTCGGTTATTGCCGATTCGTCATACCCTGCGATAGCAAATGCCTTTACCATAATATCAATGTCATGGTTGCGGACGGCTCCTGATGAAAGCTCGATGCCATTGCAGACTATATCATACTGATAGGCAAGAATGTCGAGCGGATCTTTGTTCTGCAGGCTGTCCATGCCTCCCTGCGGCATTGAAAAAGGATTGTGGGAGAAATCTATCCTGCCTGTGTCATCGTTCAGCTCATACATGGGGAAATCGACTATCCAGCAGAATTTGTAATAATCCTTCTCGATAATATCTAATTGTTCGCCTAAATAATCACGGGCTAAACCTGCGCTTTTGCGGGCTTTTTGCAGATTGTCGCCGAATATGAATATAACCGATGAGCCATCCTCAAGCGGGATGATGCTGCTCAGTTTGCTGACTGCATCCTCTGTGAAAAACTTTGCGACACTGCCTGAAAGAGCGCCGTCCTTGTAGTTGAGCCAGGCGATGTTGCCGTCATTCTGCTTGATATATTCAGACATTTCATCGAAAAACCTGCGTGGTTTTACGCAATCAGGCGCATAAATGGCCTTTACTCTTTTTCCTGCCATAAACGGAATCCCTATATCGCCGCACAATGCCGTAACATCGGTAATAACAAGCGGATTGCGTAGATCAGGTTTGTCGGTTCCGTATTTTTCCATAGAATCATTGTATGTGATTCTCGGGAAATCCGCCGATTCTATCCTGCGATCCGAATGTTCTGTAAATACATTATACAGCACCTCCTGTATAACGGCGAAAACATCCTCCTGCTCTGCAAAAGACATCTCCATATCAAGCTGATAGAACTCACCCGGGGATCTGTCGGCTCTTGCATCCTCGTCCCTAAAGCAGGGTGCGATCTGGAAGTATTTGTCTATTCCGCCCGCCATAAGTATCTGCTTAAACTGCTGAGGAGCCTGCGGAAGCGCATAGAACTTTCCCGGGTGCAGTCTGCTCGGAACAAGATAATCCCTCGCCCCCTCCGGCGATGAGCTGGTGAGTATCGGGGTCTGTATCTCGATAAATCCCCGCTTGGTCATCTGTTCCCGTATGCTTGCGATAACGCCCGATCGCAGTATCAGGTTATCCTTGACGACAGGATTACGCATATCGAGATAGCGGTATTTCAGCCGTGTTTCTTCCCGTGAATCGGTAGACTGCGCTATCTCAAAGGGCAGCTGCTCACGGCAGGGGTTTATCACCGTTATCTCATCGGGAATGACCTCGACAAGACCGGTGGGCAGTTCCTTGTTGGGATTAGACCGCTCTGCAACAATGCCGCTGACCCTGATCACAGATTCGCGTGGAATAGACTTAGCGGAACCGATCAGCTCGGCATCGTTTATATACACCTGCGTAACCCCGTAAAAATCCCGCAAAGTCAGGAACGCCATAGACCCCAAATCCCGAATACCATGCAGCCATCCCGCCAAAACAACAGCCCTGCCCGTATGCTCGAGCCTAAGTTCTCCGCAATTAAAATTCCTATACATATTCATATCTCTCCCCTGTGTTTTTTATCCCCCAAAAAAATATATCGAAAAATGTTGAAATATAATAAAACATAGTGTATTATAGTATACATACACTACATTATAACATATATGATAGCGGAATAATATGAAGGGAATGTAAAATATATGATGGATAACAGAAGAGCGGATATTACCGTTGCGGGAAAGACCTATCGGCTTATGACCAGCGACACTCCTGAGTATATAAAGGAGATAGCAAAGGAACTGGATGGACGAATATCCAAAATGCTTGCTCTGGACGATACTCTTTCGGTGCTTACCGCTACAACCATTGTGGCACTCGAGATTTTAGACGAGGGTTTAAAGACAAACTCTAACATAGACAACATCCGCACTCAGATAAAGACCTATGTCGAGGATGCCGCCAAGTCACGCATGGAGGCTGAGGAATACAAAACAGCCCTTGCCGAAAAAGACAGCGAGAACAAACGGCTGACAACCGAACTGGAACTGCTGTCTCTTAAAAATAAAATATAGGTCGCCCTGTAGGGTACGCACCCCCGTGCGTACCCTCCTATAACTGTCAATTGTACATTGTCAACTGTTAATTGTCGTCACCCCCCGCATATTCCCCGCATATCTTGAAACACTATAACCATGTTTACATTTATTCTTATTGGATTGGCTGCGGGAATGCTCAACGGGCTTTTCGGAGCGGGCGGGGGTTTGGCCGCTGTTCCGCTGCTTGTAAAATCGGGTCTTGAACCTAAAAAAGCGCACGCTACTTCGGTAGCGGTGATGGTACCGCTCAGCGCGATCAGTCTTATGTTCTATATACAGGGCGGGTTTGCCGTGACCGATGCCCTTATATTCATTCCGGGAGGAATCGCCGGAGCGGCGGCAGGATCGTTTTTGCTGAAAAAAATGTCCAACACTCTGCTTAGGCGAATATTCGGAGCGGTAATGATCATCTCCGCTATAAGGTTGCTGACCAAATGAATATATGGGTGATTATAATTTCGGTGTTGGCGGGCATGACCGCATCTATGGGACTGGGCGGCGGGTTTGTCCTGCTTGTATATCTTGCGGCAATAGCGGGTACCGAGCAGATAACGGCACAGGGCATAAATCTCGCCTTTTTTGTGGGAATAGCGGCAGTCCCCTTGTTTTTGCATACCAAAAACAAAATGATAGAATGGCGGTCTGCTCTCTATGCTGTTTTGAGCGGAGCAGGGGCGTCCTTTGCCGGCGTGACGGCCGCTAACCACATAGACACAGACACACTGTCCATGCTCTTTGCCCTGCTTGTCGGAATCGTGGGAATACGGGAGTTGTTTCATAAAAAGGTTTAAATGGATATGGTTGTATTCAACAGAAACACTGTGATCCATGCGTAGAAGACGACAAAACCGATTATTCCGAGAGCAACCATGATTTTGATCGGGAGTTTAGAGTAATTGAATCCCAGGTTCAGTCCGAATCTGTCCTCGACAATATAGGCGGGGTCGTCGGGATTGTGGTAGAACATACCCAATGCCCAGTATTTGTCGTCACCTCTCCCGCTGTCTTTTTCAGGCGTGTTATCTCCCTCTAACACTGCCGGAATGTTCTTGGGTTTAATGCGGCCTCCGCCCTGTCCCGATTTAAACGGAACGACAATCAGCGGAATCATTGTAGCAAACGGCAGAACGATTACCGCCCAAAACGAGATCTGCAGATCGGGGAATATGCTCATACATCCGAACGCCGCAAACATAGCCGCCAATCCGAGGGTCATAAATCCTATGCTATGTCCCATCTGTCTGCGGTATATACGGTGCTGTGCGAATGACAGAGCGGGGTTCTGCGGGTCTATCTGCAGCTTTGCCCGAACAATCATAAATCCCGTCATCCACATCAATGCCGTTGTGCCGAGGTTAATGAGCGGCATCATAAGAATAGCAAGATAGGACTTATCGGTCCATGCGTCCGGCTGCATATTAATGTCCCAATGGGTAGGTATTTGGTCGGGAAGACCGGGATACTGTATAAGGGCTGCAATGACGCTTGCGAAGATAATCAGCAGGCTAAGCACATACCACATTTTCGGCAGGTCTGACAGTCTGCCTCTCGAATGGGAGGACTTGGTGTCGGCAAAGACCGAGTTTGACACAGTCCATCCCTCTTCCGCCTTTAGTTTGACCGCCTTCTTCCAGTTAGGCAGATATACCGCCATTTGGATAGCTATTATCAAAAACGGAAAATACAGAACAGCAATCAAAGTCATATCGGGAATAAATAGATACTGTGCTACCGCAAGGGCGAGCACGGCAATAGTGCCTAAAACACATAGCGTAATATAATTCTTTCTGAGCTCTTTCGCACGGGTGTCGTTTTGATGCTCCATCGGAATCTTAACCCCGAATAGGAACGATTTTCTCGTCAGCATTGGTATAACCGTCGTTGTTATGCCGATAAGTATAACGGCAAACAAATTGGTGATAAAACACACTAAATTTAATTCTCTCATAACCTTTCTCCTTTAGCTTTTTTATATTGGCGGGTACATAATTCTAAAAAGTCTTCCTCGTCCATGTCATGGCAAACGGCTTCGGCTGCGGACAGCAGCAGGGTCTTTGACAGATTTGACACAAATTCGCCGCCGCTCGGAAGGGCATCGGCAACAACCGCTCCCTTTCGCCTATCCATTATGATATAACCTTGATCGCATAACGACGAATATGCCTTGCCCACGGTGTGATAATTAATACCCAGATCTGCGGCAAGACTGCGGACAGACGGAAGCGGTTCGCCGGGAATCAGCTTTTTTGCGGCGATCCCCAGCACAATCTGATTACGCAGCTGTTCGCAAATGGTCAAAGAACTCCGAGTGTTTATCTCAAGTATCATCCCCTCACCCCCTTGATATATGTGTTATATTCATAGTATAACAGATGCAACGGGCGTTGTCAAGAGCTTGGGGGCACAGTTACCGCATTTATTTTTTTGTAGCAATCCGCAATAACCACGGGCGGCAGATTGCCGCCCCTACGAAGAAAAACACCCGCCGCTGCGGTAACTACGGTACGCACGGGGGTGCGTACCCTACCCGCCCTCTCAGTCGGCGTTGCCGCCGCAGCGGCGGGGTGGTCTGTAGGGATGACCGCCCTCGATCATCCGTGGTTATCATGGATTGTGGGGTATGCACCCCCGTGCATACCGTCCTTAATCAACCTTTCGTGATTTTTGTGTGTTTCGTGGTTAAAAAAGAACGAACAGCAAATGCGGTGATCAAGAGGTTAAGGGAGAATTTTTTACCCTACAAAAATCTACATAATGTGGCAAAAAAATCCTTGACACATAGAGTTTTATGTGGTACAATGATGAAACACTATGAGAATAGTCATAAAACATCGAACATAAAACAAACGATGCCCCTTGTGTTATATTCCATAATATACTATTATTTATGTATATTAAACAAGGAGTATGGTTGATTTTATGTCATATGAAAGAGGAAGCGTTATGAATACATTAGTAGAAGCAGGAAGAAAATACAACAGACTCAAAGATCCCGAACTTGAATCCTGCACAACCGAAAAACAGCTTGAAAAATATTTAAAAAGAAACAAACATTTAACCGCAGAGGATCAAGCGACATTTTTAATAGGATATATGTGCGTAAGATCAATAGGGGGATTCGGTCAAACTCCTTATGAAGAATTAACCGAAGAAGATAAGCGGGAAAATCTTCGCATTCAATCTAAAGAATTAAAAACTATGTTTATAGATGGTGCCTGGAGACAAATGACCGACAAATACATATACATTAACGCAAGAAAATCGTAAATTTATATTTTGGCAAAAGGAAACACTAAAAATGAAGAAACAAAACAAATTTGAATCAAGAAGAAATTCATATAAAGATATAGTAGGATATATTAATTCTGTCAATGAAAAATCCTCAAGACATCTTGATTATTTGTTGTATGTTATCGGAGACATCTTGAGCGAAGAAGATAGAATAGCTATTAAGAAAGAAATCAAGAGGATTAAAACAGAGATAAAGGTATATAAAACACCATGTTTTAACAAAAACAGAGCAGAATTATCGGGCTTAAAAGAAAAACTTTCAATAGTAGAAATGATGGAAGAAAACTATAGAACTTTTTCAGCAAGAGCAGTTCCTAAAGAACGCCTTAACGCAGGAAAAGGAGAGGTTTATTTTTTCTCATTCGGAGCTGAAATATGGTATTCGTCCAAGAAAATAGAAGGAACAGAAAACACCAACATAAGCAATCATGTTGTGGCTCATATTATCATAGCACACGAGGTCGGGCATATTCTCTTACACTCGAAATGGGGATGGGACAAACGCGGTGACTATGTTAGAGATATAGATCCACCGATACATAGCAAAGACCGCCGTTCGGAAAACGAAGCGTCTTATTTTGCTCAAAAGATTTTAGAACATAGAGCCAAGCAGTTTCTTGATGACGGAAGAGATGAACATGGCAATGATACAGGCAGATATTATTATAAAAAACCAATACTTGAAGCAAACATAGGTTTGGTAGAAAAAATTAAAACATTGCAGGATGATTATGATCCCGCCGCAATAGAAAACGATAGGTGAACTAAAGGGCATTTAATTACTGTCCTTTTTTTATACCAAAAAGGAGAAAACAACATGACCGATGTTCGGATTTTTTATTCCAAGACAGGCAAGGCAAAGTATATAGCTCACCTTGATCTTATCAGGGTTTTTCAGCGAGCATTCAAGCGATCTGCGATTCCCGTGTGGTATACGCAGGGCTTTAACCCGCATATCTATCTCACCTTTGCGAATCCGCTGCCGCTGGGGTACGAAAGTCTGTGCGAATCGGCTGAGTTCAGATTGGTTGAGGGGATGGATTTTACAGAGATTGCGGCAAGACTGCAAAGCGATCTCCCCGATGGAATAGAGGTTGTTTCTATAGATACTCCCCTGCGTTTGCCCTCTGCGATCGTTTCTGCCGATTACTCTGTAAAAATATTTACCGAAAATCCGGAGTGTCTCACAAACAGCATAGAGGAGTTTTGGGAGCGTGATGAAATCGTTGCCGCAAAAAAAAGCAAAAAGGGATTGCGTAAGATCAATCTCAAGCAGGAGATTGTGTCACACTCGGCCGAATGTCACGGCGATCACCTCCTCCTGCTGCTGACCATGCCGGCGGGTATCAAGCATAACGTCAACCCCACCCTCTACACCGACTGCTTTTTCGATCACATCGGCCAACGCAACAGCCTAACCGTAACCAAATTACGCAATCTGTGTGATGATGGTGAGGAATATAGTTGACAATGCAGAATGCAGAATGCAGAATGGAGAATGGGGAAACGGAACCACGAAAAGCACAAAAAGACACGAAAGGAATGTTTTCAATAATTGTCAATTGTACATTGTCAACTGTCAATTGTCCGTCACTCCCTTTGGGAGAGCTGTCGGCGGCAACGCCGACTGAGAGGGCTGTAGGGTACGCACCCCTGTGCGTACCGTGGTTATTGCCGACTGAGAGGGCGGGTAGGGGCGGCAATCTGCCGCCCGTGAATATTGCGTGACCGAGAGGGCGGGTGTTTTTCCTGCAAAATTTTTTCCCGCAAAAACTTTTACTTGATTTATTTCTCATTATGCGTTATTATCTTATTATCGCGAAATTTTATAACATACGAAAGGACTTCTCAGATGACGATATGGGACGATGGCGGCAGCAAACTTGCCGAGCAGCTTATAGCCGAACTTATACGGCTGTTTGGGGATGATCCTTGCCGGGAAGGTCTTGCGGAAACCCCCGGGCGGGCGGTAAATATGTTCCGTGAGATGCTGGAGGGAATGAGATATTCCAACAGCGAAATAGCGAATATTGCCGAAAAATGTTTTGATGATGATTTTACACAGACATCTCAGGGAATAGTAATAGTCAAGGATATATCGGTTCATAGCTTTTGCGAGCATCATATAGCGCTGATATATAACATGAAGGTTACGGCGGCATACATTCCGTGCGGCAGGGTGATAGGGCTCAGCAAGATAGCGAGAATAGCCGACCTTGTTGCTAAACGCATGACACTGCAGGAACGCATGGGGGCGGATATAGCCGAGATAATCGGCAGAATCGCAGGTACCGATGATGTTGCGGTACTTATTGAGGGCGAACATTCCTGTATGGCGGCAAGGGGTGTTTCCAAAACGGGAGCGGTAACAAAGACTGCGATTTTTAAAGGAAAATTTGAAAAAGACGAATCGGTTAAACAAACCTTATTGGGGTTAATATAAAAACACAAGGATGGTATCAAAATGAAAAGAGCATTAATACTAATGAGCGGAGGGCAGGACTCCACAACCTGCTTGTATCAGTCGATAAGCGAATATGGCAGAGCATGGCTGAGAGCAATCGGTTTTAACTACGGACAGCGTCATGTGGAGGAACTTGAGGCGGCAAAAGAAATATGCGCAGATCTGAGGATTCCCTATAAGGTGATCGATCTGCCTATACTAAAACAGCTAACCTCAAATTCTATCACAGACCCCGGTATTCCGATTGACAAAAAGATGCCGGCATCAGGTCCGCCTAACACTAATGTAGACGGAAGAAATCTGATCTTCCTGAGCTGTGCGGCTATCTATGCGAAAAATCACGGAATCACCGATTTGATCATGGGGGTATCCGAGACCGACTATTCCGGCTATCCCGATTGCAGGAAGAACTTTATGGATTCTATGCAGACCTCTCTTCGTCTGTCGATGGATTATGATTTCAACGTGATCACCCCCCTCATGCGGATGAGCAAGGCGCAGATTTGGCAGCTTGCTAAGGATTTGGGTTGTCTTGATATAATCGAAAAGCAGACCATCACCTGCTATAACGGAGAGAGCGGCAGCGGATGCGGAGAATGTCCCGCCTGCAAACTTAGAAACGAAGGATATAACCAGTTTATTAATAATAAATGAGGGTGTGTTCGGTATGAGTAATAATTTCAGAAAAATGAGCGACCTTTCGGGACTTACGCTGTTGGGAGGCGGGGAGTCAAAATACACGGGAAAATACACCCCCGGTATTCTTGAGACCTTTCCCAACAGTCATCCCGATGCCGACTATATGGTAAGGTTCGACTGTCCCGAATTTACCACCCTCTGCCCCTTGACCGGACAGCCGGATTTCGGGTCTATTCGCATTAACTACATACCGGAGCAGTGTCTTGTTGAGAGCAAGTCCCTCAAGCTCTATCTCTTCAGCTTCCGCAACCACGGGGGTTTCCATGAGGACTGTGTAAATGTCATACTCAAGGATCTGAGAGAACTGATGAAACCCAAGTATATAGAGGTTGAGGGCAACTTTATGCCCCGCGGAGGAATCAGCATACACCCTTACGTCAATTGGGGTATCCCCCAAACCCATTATCAGGAAATGGCATGGAATAGGATGCGGAATTTCGGAATATAATTATAATCACGAGAGGAGTGATTGCATGACCGATAGAATCAACGGTTTTTTCAGCGGCATTAAAGATAAGCGGATAGCGTTTGTCGGGTTTGGAGAATCTCACAACCGATTGATAGAGCTTATGGCAAAGAAGGGGTTTGACATCACCGTCTGCGACAGACTGCGGCGTGATGCTATCGGCAGTATCTGCGATAGCTTTGAGCGGCTGGGCGTTCGGCTTTGTCTTGGGGAGAACTATCTCGATTGCCTTGACTATGCCGATATTATATTCAGAACTCCCGGGATGTATTATCATTCTCCCGCCCTATCAAAGGCACGCAAGGCGGGAAAGACAGTAACCTCTGAAACTGAGGTTTTTTTTGACCTCTGCCCCTGTCCTATCTATGCCGTTACAGGATCGGACGGCAAGACGACCACCGCCACATTGATCTATGAGATACTGACCGCCGCCGGAAAACGGGCCCATATCGGCGGCAACATAGGTAAAGCCCTGCTGTGTGATATTGAATCTATCGGCAGTGATGATATTGTTGTGGCTGAGCTGTCGAGCTTTCAGCTTATATCAATGCGATCTTCCCCTCATGTAGCGGTGGTAACCAACATATCCCCCAATCATCTCGATGTTCACAAAGATATGGATGAATACACCGAGGCCAAACGCAACATACTTCTGCACCAAAACGCATTTTCCCGCACCGTCCTCAACGAGGACAACGAGACTGCCTTTGGGTTAAAGAAGTATGTAAGGGGAGAGCTTGTAACATTCTCAAGAAAGAGCGTTCCGAGTTCGGGCGCTTATCTAAACGACGAGGGATATATCTGTGTGGTAACCGGCGGCAGTGAGACCAAAATCCTGCACTGCGATGAGATACGTCTGCCCGGAAAACACAATGCCGAAAACTATTTAGCGGCAATATCGGCTGTATGGCCGTCTGTAGGAATAGATGCCATCCGCAAGGTTGCTCTTGAGTTTGGCGGCGTTGAGCATAGGCTGGAGTTTGTTGACGAGATAGACGGCGTTAAGTGGTACAACGATTCTAAGGCGACAACGCCTACCGGAACTATCGCCTGTCTTGACAGCTTTAATAGGAAAATTATTCTCATTGCGGGCGGGTATGATAAAAAAACATCCTATGATCCCTTGGCGCCTAAGATCATAGAGAATGTAAAGACCCTTGTGCTAATAGGCCAAACGGCGCAAGCTATAGAAAAAGCGGTTGTCGATTGTGAGGGATACAGGCATAATCTGATAAAAATCCTCCATGCTAACAGCATGGGAGAGGCGGTAAAACTCGCCCGATCCGAAGCTCAGGACGGTGACATAGCCGTACTGTCACCCGCATCGGCAAGTTTTGGAATGTTTACAAACTTTGCCCATCGGGGAGAGGTATATAAAGAGATAGTAAAAAATCTAAAGGAGCAGATATGAAGACAGCAGAAATGTTACGCAGTCTTTGCACCATCCCGGGAGTTTGCGGGCAGGAGGGCATGGTAAATAAACATATAGTAGAATTGATACAGGATTATGCTGAGAGTATAACCACAGACCCTCTCGGCAACCTGATTGTATCTATTATTCCTCCCGTCAAGGACAAGCCTCATATAATGATAGAGGCTCATGTTGACGAAATAGGGCTGATTGTAACAGGCATTGACGACAAGGGCTTTATAAGAGTATCCAATTGCGGCGGGATTGACCGAAGAGCCTTGCTCGGCAAGGAGCTGGTCATACACGGCGATAGAGACATCTGCGGGGTGGTGGTGACCATACCCCCGCATCTGCAGGAAAGCGGCGCCAAAAAGAAGAATCCCGCTATCGATGATATTTTGATCGATACAGGAATGAGCAAAGAACGCCTGTCAAAAATAGTCAGAGAGGGCAGTCTTGTCTCCTTTGCTTTGAACGACTGCACCCTGCAGGGCGGTCTGATCTGCACAAAGGCGGCCGACAACCGCGCGGGGGTCTGTGCGGTTATTAAAGCTATAGAGCTTCTCGGCAGGGATTCTCTGCAATCCGTCAACTGCGGATTGACCTTAGCATTTACAACCCAGGAAGAGCTGGGCAGACGGGGAGCGGCAACGGCGGCATACAGCATATCACCCGATGTTGCGGTGGTTGTTGACACAAGTTTTGCCCATACACCCGATGCTCCTGAGCATAAGTGCGGTAAGCAGGGCAATGGCCCCATGATCGGCATATCCCCTGTACTTGACAGGGGCTTGTCAGAGTTTTTGACAAAACTATCGGCAGACAGCCCGCACCAGTTTGAGGTGATGGGCGGAGAGACAGGAACAAACGCCGATGCCGTCGGAATCAGCGGCAGGGGGGTAAAGACGGCACTGCTGTCGGTTCCCATAAAGTATATGCACACACCCGCAGAGGTTGTTGACACTGCCGATATTGATGCTACGGCAGGGTTGCTGGCAAAGTTTATCAAGCAATATGAGGTATAAATAATGGAGATATTACAAAAATTATGCAATCTTCCAGGAATCTCAGGACGGGAGGATGCCGTCCGTGATTATATAATCACGCTCCTGCCGTCGGGATGCAGATATAAAACCGACAATGCGGGAAATCTCATAGTATTTCGTCAGGGAAGATCGAGGACAGGCAGGACGGTCATGCTCTCGGCTCATATGGATGAGGTGGGGCTGATGGTGACCGCTATAACCAAGGATGGCAGGCTAAAGTTTGCGGCAGTCGGCGGGATAGACAACCGCATACTGCCGGGGATCACACTGCAGATAGGGCAGGTTAGCGGGGTTATCGGTCTGAAAGCCACACATATGCTGGAGCAGGAGGACAAGGACAACCCTGTAGATATAGACAGTATGACTATCGATATAGGCGCAAAGGATTACGACATGGCCTCTTCGGCGGTAAAGGTCGGGGATGCCGTGACATTCATCCCGAATTATAAAGAATTTGGGGATGATCACATACTCTCAAAGGCGCTTGACGACAGGGTAGGGTGTTATATTTTGCTGGAACTGCTCAAAAGAGATCTACCCTGCGACACCTATTTTGTCTTCACATCATCAGAGGAGATAGGGACACGAGGGGCGGGAGTCGCCGCCTATAATATAAAACCCGATTATGCCATAATAGTAGAAACAACCACCGCCTGTGATATAAGCGGAATCGCTCAGGCAAAACAGGTCTGCAAACTCGGCGGAGGGGCTGTTCTGTCCTTTATGGACAAATCAAATCTATATAACAGAGAGTTATATTCGCTGGCAACTAAACTCGCAGTAGAAAACGGAATAGCCTGGCAGCCTAAGTCTGTCGTAGCCGGAGGCAACGAGGCGGGAATCGTCTCGAGAACGGGTGCGGGATGCAAAACAATAGCGCTGTCGGTACCCTGCCGCTATCTGCACACACCCGCAGGCGTGGTCAAAAAAAGCGATATAAGGGATACGCTGGAATTAACGGCGGCGATGACAATGCAGAATTAAGAATGCAGAATGCAGAATTTCGCCCCCCCCCCCACTTCCCCGTCCACCCACCCCCCCACCGCGACACGGAGGGAACACAACCGGACAGA
>WRME01000010.1 GCA_009777275.1 Oscillospiraceae bacterium | reverse complement strand
TTCCCGCAGAATACTATGATACTCGACAGAACTCTCGAGGCATCCAACATGAGTGCAAGTGACGAAATGGTAAACATGATGACAGGACAGCGGGCTTTGCAGAGTTCGGCGCAAATGCTGAGAATGTATGACCAGCTCATGGCAAAGGCGGTAAGCGAAATAGGAAGAGTGTAGGCAATTGACAATGCAGAATTAAGAATGCAGAATGCAGAATGAACAATTATGGAGGATGGTTTATATGAATTTATCATTTTATACGGCGGCGGTGGGAGCTTCTGCCCATCAGTCAAAACTTGATGTTATAGGAAACAACATAGCTAACGTCAACACATTCGGCTACAAAACCAAAAGCGCAGGGTTTGTCGATCTGCTGTATGACAATATCCGTCAGCCGAGCGGGCAGATTTCCCCGCTGCGTCAGGGTGTCGGAGCCCGTCAGGAAAAGACAGATACGCTATTTAAGATGGGGGCTCTTGTTGTAACAGAGTATCCCTTTGACGCCGCTATAATCGGAGACGGATTCTTTGCACTGCAAAACCCCACAACCAATGAAACGGTCTATTCGAGAAGCGGGAATTTTCAGCCATCGTTAGCTGAGGACGGTCAGTTCTATCTTATAGATCCTATGGGATTCTTTGTACTCGACAGTCAGGGTGAGCGTATAGTTATACCGACCGACATGATAAATTCGGGATACACCAATGATACCCTCAATTCGGCCTATGCTCTCGATGTGGGTATATACGATTTTATCAACAGAGAAGGCATGATAGCCATAGGCAACAATCATTACAGACCTGTCCCGAAAAACGGGCAGCCCTACCTCAATGAGGATTCATACTTAGAGTGGCAGACACTCGAGATGTCTAATGTTGACCTCGGTCTGGAACTAACAAGAGTAATACAAACCCAGAGAGCCTTTCAGTTGAATCTGAGAATGGTGCAGACCTCTGATGAGATAGAACAGACCATCAATAATTTGAGATAAACATTGGGGGCGGAACGGTCACAGACCGTTCCCTACAATACGCAGCCCGGGATTGTAGGGGCGAACTTCGTTCGCCCGGGGTAGCAAAATAAATACGGAGGGGAGAGTTTTATATGGATATAAAGGAAAACACTGATCCGAACGATCAGGTTGAAAACCAAGAAAACGAACAAAACCAAGAAGATCAAGAAAACCAAGAAGATCAAGAAGACCAAGAAAACCAAGAGATCGATCAAGAAAATGAAGCTGAAAAAATCCCCGTAAAACCCCCGGATTTGAATATACTCATATCGGCAGACAAGATGGCGGCATATCTCAGGGTAACTCTGCACGAAAAGGAGCAGAAGGTAACCTCTGAGGAGATATATGCTGTTATAGAGGATAAAAAAATAGAATACGGCGTCCTGCATGATGATATAGCGGACTTTTGTGCCGGAACCAACTTTTTAAGAGAACTCAAGATAGCGCAGGGTCTTCATGCCGTTAAGGGTGAGGACGGCGACATAGAGTTTCACTTTAGCAAGCAGGTTACGGGACGGCCCAAAGAGAGAGAAGACGGAACGGTTGACTTTAAAACGCTGGATATAATCCAGAACATCAATCAGGGCGACCTGCTCTGCACCCTAACTCCGCCGCAGGAAGGAACAGACGGGGTAGATATTTTCGGCAATCAGGTAAAGGCAAAACCCGGAATAATGCCGCAGATTCCCGGGGGAGAAAATGTCGTTATGTCCGAGGACGGACTGACCCTTACCGCAGGCATAAGCGGAGGAATCAGGTATAAGAGCGGGGCCATTCTCATAGAGGCGATGTATACCATAAGAACCGATGTGGGACCTGAAACGGGCAATATAAACTTTAACGGCTCTATCGTTGTTCAGGGAAATGTTATGGACGGATTTGAGATCAACGCCGACAACGATGTCACAGTAAACGGCATGGTTGAGGGATCGAGAATCTATTCAGGCGGCAATATCCTTATAAGAAACGGGATCAACGGCAGAAACAAGGCGTTTATAGAGGCCGCAGGTAATATCACAAGCACGTTTTTTGAAAACGCCACCCTCAAATGCGGCGGAACTGTCTATTCAGATTCGATCTTGAACAGCAACATCAGCGCAGGTGATAATATAATACTCAGGGGTAAAAGGGGTGTTATATTAGGCGGTGTTTACAAAGCGGGTGAGATGATAAATGCCAAAAACATCGGTAACGGCAACATTCATCAGAGCCTCAAGATAGTACCCGGATGGTATGATATAGAAAAGATGGGGCTTGACGAACTTCCGGAAGATCCCGAGATCACTCAGGAAAATCTCATAAGAAAGCGGGATATTTTCAAGGAAAAACTTGCTAAAATAGATGCAGAGGTAAGGAGCGCAGAGCCGATAGCAAGAATGGCTCTCATCCGCACCAATGCTAAAAACAAGGCTATGCTGCTTGAAAACATAGCAAAGGCAGAGGAAGAGATAGCTCAAAACAAGAAATACATACCCGACGACAGGATGAAGGTAGTATGTATCGGGAGCATATTCCCGGGGACCAGGATAACGATAGGCAACAACTCATATAGGGTTGAAACGGTTATAAATAATCAGAAATTCTATTGGCACGAAGCGGAGATTATCACAGGCGCCGTGCTGCCGCACGAAGCCAACGCTGAAAGATAGAGCTTACCAACAAATAAATCGGGAGGATGATACAAATGATAAAAAAATACGACGAACTGAACAGCGTTCACATCGATGTATTGCGGGAAATCGGCAGTATAGGTTCGGGTAATGCGGCGACGTCGCTTGCCAGCGTTATCGATCGCAAGATAATGATCAGTGTGCCGCAGGTTCAGATTCTGGAGAACAACGAGGCTGTTAAAAAACTCGGAGGAGCCGAAAAGATAGTGTCCGCCGTCTTGGTAAAATGTCACGGTGAAATAGACGGAATGCTGCTTTATCTGCAAAGTCTTGAGTTTATCAATGTTGTCCTGCGAAACGTGCTGTCGTCGTCGGTTGAGAGATACGAGCAGCTTAATGAGATGCACTTCTCCGCCCTTGTCGAGATAGGGAACATAATGATTTCCTCATATGTCAACGCATTGTCGACACTCACGGGTCTTACGATAAAGCTGACCATTCCGGCAAATACAATAAATATGCTGGGAGGAATAATGAATGTCCCCATGACCGAATACGGTTATGAATCGGATAAAATAATGATTATCAACGGTAATATTATATGTGATGGTCAAGAGATTGAAAGCAATCTGCTTATGGTTCCTGATATAGCATCTCTGAATACCATTATGAAGAAATTGGGTGTTTTGGGTGGGTGAATTAACTACAGTAGGCATAGCTGATATGAAGATGCAGCGGCGTGAGGGTAAACTTATTACATACGCTCTCGGTTCGTGTATAGGCATATGTCTTTATGATCCTCAAATAAAACTTGCCAGTATGATACATATCATGCTGCCCGAATCCTCTTCCCCTAAGCCGGACAATGTATTTAAATACGCAGATACGGCTATAGATGAAACATTGCGGAAGATGGATGTATTTGGTGCTGTCCGCCGCCGTATGTATGCAAAGATTGCGGGCGGGGCAAAGATGTTCAACGTGGTAGGAGACAGCAATTTCGGCAACATCGGTGAACGCAATGTTCAGACGGTTGTAGCTATACTGCAGAAAAACGGAATCACTATAAAGAGCCGAGACGTTGGCGGCAGCATAGCACGCACCCTCCTGCTTGATGCGGAAACGGGTGAGGCTGTCGTGCGGTCCTTTAACCAGCCTGAGAAAAAACTGTAAAACAGTATGAGGAAGATAACCAATGCAAAGTGCGAAAAAAACTGTTATATCCATAATAATAGCGTCGACCCTGATTATATCGGCCGCCTGTCTTGTATATTTTAATCAGGAGCTGTTGTTTCCCCAAAACGGTTTTGGGATTTTAGAAGAGCCGGAGCAGGATGACGAATATTACCAACCCGCAGAGATTGTATCGGCTCGTCCCGAAGAGATACGAACCGCCCCCAACACGATACCCACAGACATGAAGGCGGTTTATCTGATTCCGGGTGTGGATTTTTACGAGAATCCCGAAATGACCGAGGAACAGCTTGAGGGCCAAGCGGATGAAATTATTAATAAACTGCTGTCGATAAATTTCAACACACTGATTATCGACACTTTTTATGAAAACAAGGTTATATACGGCAGTGATATTCTTATAAGAACAGAGGTTGATGCCCTTGCGGTTTTCTGCAAAAAAGCTATCGACAAGGGAATCAATATCTTTGCCGTTCACAATATATATGCGGGTGTGTATGAGGAGACCGAAACTGAGATAGATCAGGGCATAGTTATAAACACCCCATCCTCTCCGGTAGCGGTGGATTTCTACGATACAGACCGACTGTCAAAGAGCGTTGTCGTCTTGACAAGCGAGTATCACCTGAGCGGGATAATTCTTGATAGCTATGGGCTTGAGAAAAATCCCCGCAGTTATCATGCCTATAAAGAACTTGGAACTGGTCAGGATTATGACGACTGGCTCAGAGACAGCAATGCCTATATAGTCAGAAATGTCAGCAGAAAAATAACCGAAACCTCCAACTCTGTTGCGGTTGGGCTTTCGGTCAATGCCGTTTGGAGCAATGCCTCTTCGAGAGAGGGAGGATCGGCAACCTCAAGCAGCCATCAGGATTACAGCGGCAGCTATGCCGATACAAAGATGTTTGTAGAGGAAGAGTATGCGGATTTTGCGGTAGTAAAGGCATTTAATGCTATCTCAGACAGCAGTTTGGGGTTTGGAGAGACGGTTAGATGGTGGGATGAGGTATGTACGGCAAACCAAATGAATATGTTTGTATCCCATGCCGCAAACAAGGCGGGAACATCGGCTCCGGGATTCGGAGGATACACCGAAATAGCCCGTCAGTTTTCGCTTGCCAAGGAGAAAGAGAGTTTTAGCGGGAGCGCCTTTTATACATACAAGCCGCTTGCCGCCGACCCGAATGGGTCAACAGGCGCATTGCTCAACTATATGGCGGAAAACTATGCCGTATCGGATCTCTTTAAGGAATTGACGGTGACATCACCCAAGAGCATTACAACCACTACATATGAGGATACGGTCACCTTTGCGGGGCAGTTTGACCCCAACTTTGAGGTAACAATCAACGGCCAGAGGATAGTTACAAGCCGTGAGGGAGAGTTCTCCGATACATTCGCCTTAGAGATAGGCAACAATTTCTTCACCCTGTCTCACAAGGGCAGTAACGTGACATATACGGTTACCAAACGTGTGCAGATCATCCAAAACATAAATCCGGGTGCAGGTATACTAAAGGTTGACGGAGAAACCCAGCTCAATCTGAATGTCACCGCATACAGCGGCGCAGAGATCACGGCGCGGTTCAACGGTCAGACATACAGGCTCACCCAGGGGCAAAACATGGATGAAGATGCCCGACTGTCTGCGTATGTACCCTTTACCGCCTCTATAAAACTGCCCAAGGCATCGACTACACAGGATCTCAACCTAGGTCAGGTTGTTGTCAGCGGAAGATTCAACATCTTTAGCGAAACGCCATCCAACAACGGGGCTACCGTTGTGATCAACCGATATATTCCGCAGATAGCCGCAGACAGGCAGATACTTGTCGAGCGGGAGTATGTGACCGTCTACAACAATCGGACGCTTTCGGTCTACAGCGATGCCGATTCCTACAAAATGCCCAGAGGAACTGTCGACTATATAGCGGGTGAGGTTAATATAAACTTTAACGGGGTTACATATAAATATTTCAGGCTCCATTCGGGCAAACGAGTGCTGCAGAGCGATGTCAGGGTTCAGGAAGCGGGTCAGCACGGTGACAACGCTCTCTCGAATATGCGGACGGTATCAGACGACCGAAAGACGGTTATCTCATTCGATGTAAAATGGAAAGCGCCATTTAATATATCATTCACCGATCTTGAGTTCGGCAAGGGACGCACCAACGTACACGCCGCCCTCGATAACTACAGCCTTGACGAGTTTAACGCCCGCAATGTGGTGGTGACCTTTGACTACGCCGGATCCGCTCCTCCGATAGATGAGTCTGTATTTACCGCAGGGCCGCTCTTCACAGACGCCCGCTGGAACAGTATAGTCGAAGAAAGCGGTCTAAAAAAATACATTCTCACCCTAACCCTCCGAAAGCCGGGTGCCTACAGAGGAGCCTATGTATATTACGATGAAAACGGCAGGATGGTATTTGAGTTTAACAATCCCAAAACCACCATTGAGGGTATGAGGATATATCTCGATGCGGGACATGGCGGAGCCGATCCCGGTGCCGTCGGTGATTATACAGGCGATGATGGCTTTAAGGTGTTTGTGCGGGAGGATGTGCTCAACTACAGGCTTGCCGAAACGGTCAAGGCTAAACTCGCTAACCTCGGAGCAATTGTAGAAATGCCCGACACCAATGCGGGCAAACCTGCAAGCCCGAGAATAACGCCGGAACAGCGAGCCAACAACGGCATCGCATTTAGAGCGGAGCTATTCATCTCGATACATCACAATGCCGCCGCCAGCCCCACCGCCTCAGGAACCGAGACGCATTACAACACCCCGCTCAGCAGAAATCTGGCGGGGAAATTAACCGATTCGATCGCCTCATCCACGGCAAGACCCAACAGAGGCAATGTCTTCAACCAGTTCAGGGTAACGACCGAGAAGAAATGCCCATCGGTACTGCTGGAAATAGATTTCATGTCAAATCCCGATGCCTTGCGTATTCTATCCACCGACGACAACAGGGAAAAAACAGCCGACGCAATCGTCGCCGGAATTGTGGGGTATGTAACGAACAATTGACAGTTGACAATGTACAATTGACAATTATTGTAAAATATAAATTCGCTGGCAAAAATAGAATTAGATTTCTATAATTTCAAGCCCCCGTAACTGTCCATTGTTCATTGTCAACCGTCAATTGCAGCAGACCACCCCGTCAAACACTATCGCAACTTTGTTGCGAGTGTTTGCCACCCCTCCCCAGAGGGGAATGATGCCAATTAACAATTAACAATGTACAATTGACAGTTACGAGGGGATTAAAATCCAACTCTGCTTTTACCAATAAATTTATATTTACAATAATTGTTAATTGTCAACTGTCCATTGTCAATTGTCCGTCGGGGTGCCGCCGCAGCGGCGGGGTGGTCGTCTTGTAGGGACGATCGCCCCGATCGTCCGTGGTTATCGCCGACTGAGAGGGCGGTCCCCGTGGTTGCAAAACTAAATTATACAAGGAGTGTTGATTATGTCTGTAAAAATTACAAAGGAATCCTATGGCAATTTTGGTGAGTGTCTCAAGATGGCCAACAGCATTTGTGAGGTCTATGTTACTGTCGAGCTGGGTCCGAGGGTTATCGGGTATAACCTTGTCGGTAAGGAAAACATAATGTTCCAAGATACCGATCGCGCTATCATGCAGGACGGTGCCGAGTTTGACCGCTATTACGGGGACGGCTCTAAGTGGTATATCTACGGCGGTCACAGGCTGTGGGTTTCGCCGGAGCATCCGGTAAAGTCATACTATCCCGACAACGATGAGGTTGAGCATGAGATAATCGGGAATACCGTGATACTCAAAAATACCCCGCAAAAGGGCAATAATATCCAATATACCATAACCCTCAGTCTTGCCGAAAATTCGTCCAAGCTGGATGTCAAGCACGAAATCAAAAACACAGCGCAGACCGAGCAGACCTTTGCTCCGTGGGCATTAACGGTTATGGCGCCGGGCGGAACAGGTATAACACCCATGCCGAAAACTGCTACAGGCCTGCTTGCCAACCGAGTTCTGTCGTTGTGGGACTATTCACCCATGAATGACAAGCGGGTATATTGGGGCAGGGATTTTATAACACTAACCCATGACAAAAATGCCGAACATCCCTTTAAATACGGGATCAATCTCGTAGACGGCTGGGCGGCATATCTGAATAAAGGTCAGGTTTTCCTGAAAAAATTCATCCACAACAATGATGGAACATATCCCGATTACGGAGTGTCTTTCGAGAGTTACACCTGTGCGGCATTTCAGGAAGTAGAGTCGCTGGGAGAGATCAAAACGGTAAAACCCGGCGATATTGTGTCACATTCCGAGAGCTGGGAACTCTTCGCCTGCGATGATATTTTAACAGACCCCACCGATGAAAATGCTATAAAATCGATAATCAGGGGAATAATATAGGTATACACACCGTAGGGTACGCACCCCTGTGCGTACCGAGGATATAAAAAACGCCATATTTATGCCAGTGAATGACCGAGGGAGGGTACGCACAGGGGTGCGTACCCTACATGGAGGAATAAAAAAATGCGTATTGCCGTAGAGATAGTTTTGTTGATTGCGGGATTTTTCCTGATGATAAAGGGCGCCGATGTGTTTGTCGGCGCCAGTGTTGATATAGCCAAAAGACTCAGGATCCCCACCGTGATCATAGGCCTAACCATCGTTGCGCTGGGGACAAGCGCACCCGAAGCGGTCGTGAGCGTGACGGCGGCGATCGGCGGGAGCAGCGAGCTTGCCATCGGCAATGTTGTCGGGTCTAACATATTCAACCTGCTGTTTATCGTGGGATTCTGTGCGTTGTTAAGACCGGTCTATGTCAATCTCAAGGAAATCACAAAGGACTTCTGGGTATCATTCGGAGCCGCAGCCCTGCTGCTTGTGATGATGCTCATCTTCACCTCCGCCATCCCTCGTTTGGGCGGGCTGATCTTGTTCGCCTGCTTCTTGGTGTATATGACTGTCTTGGTGCGAAAGGCGCTTAGCAGCAGAACCGAGAATAAAGCCGCAGAAGAAAATATAAAAGAAAACACAACCCCGCAAAGATCCCTGACCAAGACGATTATCCTTACCATACTGGGCATCGGGCTGATCATTTCAGGCGGACAAGCAACGGTGTGGGGTGCGGTCAATATTGCCGCAAGATTCGGCGTTACCGAGCGTGTTATCGGCCTTACTATCCTGGCGTTGGGAACATCACTGCCGGAGTTTGTAACCACCATTGTCGCCTGCCGCAAGGGTGAGAGCGAAATCGCTATAGGCAACATAATCGGCTCGAATATATTCAACATCCTGTTTGTTCTCGGTCTTTCGGGCATGATATTGCCGCTTGCCGTTGACAGGAGCCTGATATTCGACATGGCGGTTCTGACGGTGGGAAGTCTGGCGTTCCTGCTCTTTGCGTTGTCCGGCAAGAGGGTGGTGCGTTTTGAGGGGTTCTCGATGGTATCGATGTATGCCGCATATATGCTGATGCTCTTTGTTTAGCCGCTACAATTTCTCAAATCCCTTTTGCAGCACCGAAATAGACTTTTTTTCTATCCTGCTCACATACGAGCGGGATATTCCCATTTTCTCAGCTACCTCCCTCTGGGTCAGGGGAGCCTTTCCGTCAAGGCCGTAGCGGGTTCTTATGATAACCTGCTCTCTCGGTTCGAGCAGCTCAAGAATCATCTTCTTGAGCTGTTCCGATTTTATCTTGAGGTCAATGCTGTCAATAATGCTCAGTTCGTCTGAGATTATATCAATAAGCGTGAGAGGGTTGCCGTCCTTGTCGGTGTCGATGGTATCGTTTATAAAGACATCCCCGGCGGATTTTTTAAGAGAGCGGAAATACATGAGTATCTCGTTTTCTATCCTCTCCTTGTGTCGATAGGTCAAAACCCTCCGGCAAGTCAATATCTTCTTTATCATCAGAGCCGAATAAATACAAGTGGATTTGCTTGCCATCCCACACGATTTTTTGAACAACGGTGCGTATTGCCATTCGCTGTTGTTCTACGGTCATATCGTCAATGGTATCTTTGAAAGAAGATAAAAGATCACGGATAATATCAAACTCAATGGAAGATAATGGGTGCGGTGCGGTCAATCCCTCTAATTCCTTTATACGCAGGGTTAGCGTTTCGCATTTTGCGTGTAACTCGTCAATTTGCCGCATGATGTAATCTTCGGCAGAAGTGCCGGACGCTTTGCCGAGAGAAGATACAAGCCCTTTTATTTCGTTTTCGGTATCTGTAAAAGTCTGTTTTAACTGTTCTATATTTTTGTCGTATTCCTCACGGTTTCCGGCAAGGATTTTTTTGCTTTGTTTAAGCTGCCGGATAAATTCGAAATTATCAGCAGATAGCTTTTTAATTTCTTCAATAATAGCTTTGTCAAGCGTATTACCGTTCACGTTCTTGCTGTCGCATGAATGGCTACGGCTACGCTCTTTTAAACTGCATAAATAGGAATAAATCTGTTCCCCCTGTGCGTTAAGACGCTTTGAAAGTTTAGGACGCATATGGTCGTTACAATTGCCGCAATATAAAAGCCCTGAAAGTAAAGCAACATTGCTCCGTGGCTTGCGAAAACTCTTTGAGCGGTTTTGCTCCAAAAATTCTTGTGCCTTTATCCAACGTTCTGCGGCAATCATACCTTTATGTTTGCCGACTGAAACAATCCATTCATCAATCGGGCGTATTTGGTTTGCTTTCCCTGCCTTTTGAATAGTGCGGTTATAAGCCATTACGCCGTGTTTGCCGTCAAATGCGTCTTTGTCTGCGAATAAATCTACATCATTATCGGTTAAGTATTTATATGCGTCCTCGTCCGCAATCATATAAACAGGATTTTGCAGTATGCCTTTAATAGCAAAGCGTGTAAACAGCTTATCATTTTTTGTCCTGTAACCGTTTTGAATAAGAAAAGCATCCGTTTTCGTAAGTGAGTTTGTTTCTAAAAACTTATCAAAAATCAACTTGATTATAATTTCTTCATCGGGAATGGTTTTCAGTTTACATGATTTTTTCACCTTGCCGTCAATGGTGATATTTTCAACGCTTTCGGATTCATACCCTGTCGGACTTGTGCCGCCCAGCCAGCGCCCGGTTTTGGATAATTCGTGCATATTGTCACGGATTCGCTCGGCGATGGTTTCACGTTCAAGCTGTGAAAACACAGACGCTATATACATCATGGCACGCCCCATCGGGGAAGATGTGTCAAACTGCTCTTTAATAGAAATAAATGCAATTTCAAGGTCTGAAAGTTCGTCAATCAGCTTTGCAAAATCCCCGATATTACGGCTGATACGGTCAAGCCGATAACAAACAATAGCATTGAATTGTTTTTCCCTTGCGTCATTCATCATAGCCTTAAATTTGGGACGTTCCAAATTACCGCCGGAAAACCCTTCATCTTCATAAATTAAGATATTACCAACGGAATTATCGCCGTAATGCGTGGCGATATACTGCTTGCAAAGCTCAATTTGATTTTCAATGCTCTCGCCCTTGCCTGTGAATTTTGATTTTCGGGAATAGATAGCAATTTGCTTTTGTGTTTTATCATTCATTTGTTTTGCACCTCTCTGTTATGGTATGTATATTATTATACCATTATGTCCGCAATAGGTCAAGCCTAATTTTTAAAAAGCGGCTACACCGTCAAAAGTGTAACCGCTTTTTTGATTTCTTCTGCCTTTGTCAATCAAGCGTAATAAATAGTTGCACCCAGTAAAATTCAACATTGTAATAATCACCAAAATCGCTACGCTCAACACTAAAATCAACACCTACTCCTATGTGGGTATCTCCTGGTGTTAGTATGTTTTGTTTGTGTCCCTCCGACCTCATCCATGTATCAACGACAGACTCGGGAGTTAGTTGTCCTTGTGCAATGTTTTCTCCGCAATCCCTTTCTCCGCCTAAATCTTGATAAGCTGTGCCGGGTCTTCTGCCATCGGGGCGTGTATGTGAATATAAAATCGTTGTTTCTGTTGCTCTAACCATAGCGGCGGTGTTCAATTTAGAATCGCTCCCCGATAAAGGCGGCAAACTAAATTTAACCCTTTCAATATTCGTCAACCTTACAACCTCCGCCGCAAATTCATTTACATTTATTACTCTTATAACGCTTGATTTATGTGTGCCGTTTGGAGTTTTTACGCTTATATCCACTTCGCCGGAAGCCTTGCAAGAAAAGCTACCGTCTTGGTTTATGCTTAAAACATTGGGGTTGCTTGATATTATTTCATAATTTATTGTTGCGTTTTGGGGATGAATTTCAATTTTAAAAAAATCTGTTTCACCGACTTTGTAAACTCCTTTTCCAGTATAAACACACCTTCTATTTAAACTTAAAATAACAGATACATTAGCCGGATTATTAGGGTTAGGACTTGGCGAGGTGTTTTGACTGCTTGATGTCGTGTTATTAGTTGCTCTTGATGGTGTATCGCTTGATGTTGCTGAACTGTTTGAAGTGCTTTCCTCTGAACTTTCGGGGGTGCTACCCTCTGTAATATCGCTTGTTTCTTCGCTTTCCGTGCTTGTCGTTTCTTCTGTGCTTGTAATTTCGGATGATGTTTCAAGGTCTGTCAGCGTTTTTGAGCCGCAAGCGGTAACCCCAAGCAAGAACGTAAAAATCAATAAGAATATAAGTGAAAATCTGTATGTTTTTTTCATTTTAATAATCCCCTGCCTGTAAATTAACCTCATAATCTGATTTAAGTATTCCTGCAAACATTTGAAAATTAATAACACCGTTTTCTAAATATACACCAACCCCAATATATTTATAATTTGAATTTAACATAGCCGCTCTATGTCCGGAGGAATTCATCCAAGAAGTTACCGCTTGTGATGGCGTATAACCCCATCCGGCTTGAACTATATTTTCAGAAATTTCAGGCCAATCAAAAACGTCCGGAAAAACCGAAGACGGACTTTCGCCATTCGGTCTTGTATGTGAATACAATGTAGCAAGCTCTTTTGCTCTTATATTAGCACCCTGCATTAAAATAGAATTTACTGTTAATTTTTCAAGCCCCATTTTTTCTCGTTCTGAATTTATTAATCTGATTACTTCATTTGAATACCCAGATATATCAATATTCGGGGGAGTTGGCGGAACAATAGGTTCATTAGGAGGAGGTTCGCCCCAGTCAGATGGCGGCTCGCTTGGAGGTTGAGGTTTTGAAGGCTTTGAGGTTGACGAAGAATTGTCTTTTGGTTTGCTTAATATCGTCGAACTGCTTGAAGTGCTTTCCCCTGAACTTTCGGGGGTGCTGCTCTCTGTAATATCGCTTGTTTTTTCGCTTTCCGTGCTTGTTGTTTCTTCTGTGCTTGTAATTTCGGATGATGATTCAAGGTCGGTCGGCGTTTTTGAGCCGCAAGCGGTGAAACAGGTTAAAATAATTGCGGTGACGATAACCCCTGCGGTGAAATTTTTAATTAAATTTTTCATATCAATATTCCTATTCATTTTTTAGTGTTATGTAAAGCACTTTATCTAATACTGCCCCATACTGCCTTATTATACCACTATATCACATTGGAAAGCAACCCATTTTTTGATAAAATTATAAGGGGTGGAAAAATGCCTGTTAATATCGAAAATCTATCAAAAGAAGAATGTGCTTTTTTGAAAAATATCGGATTTAGGATTCAATACATGAGAAAAAAAGCGGGATTGTCACAAGCGGAACTTGCAGAACGTAGCGGTCTTGCAGATTCAACAATATCGCATTTAGAAAGCACGTCAATTTATACGGTTAGTCTTGTTTCTTTGTTTCGTATTGCTTCCGCTCTCGGTGTCGAACCTAAAACTCTGCTTGATATTTGAATAAGTGCAATAAAAAGCCTAAAACAAAAACGGACTACCCTTGTCAAGGGTAGGTGTGGAGATTTTTTTGCCGCATATAAGCGAAAAAATACTACCCGACCTTGACAACGCACAAATGAATATAATCTCTCAAAGGGATATGTTTAACCAAGACATATCCCTTAATTGCTTTTCTCTTTAATTATATATTATTAAAATAAACCATAACGATACTTTTATGATACCGTTATGGTTTATTTTTCGGATTCTTCTGAGTTTTCTATATTGCCAAAAATCATTACAGAATCAGCATCCCCGATAATCACATCATTATCTTTCTGCGTCCTAATATCATCAATACTAAAAATGTTTTTAAGCATAATTTGATGTTTGTTTTGAATTTTTTCTCTTAATTTATTATATGTATTGCCATCAATTAAATCGTAATTTGTAGTTTTCGATACTAATTCTTGAATGTCTTTTATATAATCGGAAAATTCCTTGGAAACACATAAAACATTTTCTTCAACTGTTACTTTTTCGCCTTTGTAAAGTCTTGTAAATGTTTTCATTTTTATTTTGAAAACTTTATCTAAGCATAACAAAATACTTAACATCAAGTCATTTTCAGTCATGTTTTTACTTCTGCCATAAATCCAGTCCAAAGATACATTGAATTTATCAGCTATTAAAATTGCCTGTTCGATTGGCAACCGATTATGTCCGTATTCATATGCCTTCATTGATGATTCTGAAATGGTAAATAATTTACCAAATTCCTCAAAGCTCATGTTTTTTCTTAGTTGTTTTAAAGAATCCAATTTATCATATTTATTGTTATTATTACTCATTTTCGTGTCTGCTCCTATAAATTATTTACTTATACAGTATAAAACAAATCAATTAAAAAGTCAATGCAAACAGTTTAACAATGGAAATATCAGCGATATATTAAATAATGCGAAAAATGACAATTAAATATCTCTTATATATTATAAAACTCCATATATAGTAGTGAAATAAATATCTTATATAACCATGTAGATATACAATTATTACAGAGCGGCGAATCGGTCACAAGCCCGATTAAATTTACCGCATGGAAAGGAGCGACAGAAATGAATGTACCCGCAAAATTAGAAGAACGCATTAGCCAGAAGACGGGCAAACCTTATACCTGCATTGTCATTAAGCTGACCGAAGCCTGCGAAAAGGTCGTGTTTTTGGAAAATGCAGAAGTCGAGTTGCTGAAACTCATGGCTACCAACGGCCAAAAAATTAAGTTGACGAATCAGCAATAGCACAAACCGTCCCGGCAAGCTGTGAGAGGGTGTAAAACCCCTCTCCGGCAAACTAAAAATTCAAGGAGATAAAAAAATATGGATATAAATGTTAATTTAAGCAAGGAAGATAAAATTAAAATCAAGAATTCCTCAAGAGCAAAGAAGATACGAGAACGCTTGAGGTGCGGTTTTAAATCGCTTTTCAAAAGTCCGATAAAGGGGTCTATCGCACTTATCTATATTATTATGGCTTTAATTCTATGGTCGGAAATGTGGGGATTCGTTGATTATCAATATGAAAACGCCGTTTTGCGTATGATACAATCGGTTATCACCGAAATATCGCCGGAGCTGTATCACGGCATATTTATATATGGATTCCCTGTGTTGGCGTTATTCGGATTTTTATTGTTAATAGGTATTTTAGGTGTTCCCATTCATTGGGGAGGAAAGTTTGAGAATGCTTGCATTTCATCTGGTATATATACTAAAGCGTGGAAATCACCCTTTTTGCTCGAAATACTTAGAATCGAAGGTGACCCAAACGTAAGGGTTTGGATTGCCTTTGGCAATGGTAACGACATAGAAGAATTTAGAACAAAGTGGAAAAAACTCGAATCGGAATTAGGCATAAAAATTTACGATATGGAAGAATTCGGGGTTCAAAAAATAAGGCTGTTCGTATATCCCGATAGAAAAAGCCACCAAAGAATAAATCGTGACGATAAAAATTATTAAGGAGCATGAAATGAAAAAAATTCCATTAGCCTACGACAGCGCATTGTTAGAATATTCAAACATCCAACGCTACATAGAGTGGGATTATGACCTACATCCCAATTTGGCAATACTCGGAAACAGCGGCTCCGGAAAATCCTATTTTCTCCGTCTGCTACTTGGCTATATATCTATATATGCAGGGAAAAATCCAAAGGCATATATCTGTTGTTTCAAAAACGAATTATTAAAAACAGACGCACCTCGTTTTTGGGGTTATAAAAATGTAATTCATGGTTTGGAACAATTTAAAAATGAATTTGAGAACAGGCTCACAGGCAACCCCTGCCGTGATTTTCGACTACTTCTAATAGACGAATATGTTTCATGGCTTGCAAGTCTTGAATCCAAAGAAAGTGAAAAAGTCAAACGAGATATGGCCACGCTTTTGTTTATGGTTAGAAGTTTGAATATGCACGTTGTGCTTGGCTGTCACCGTGGAATGGCCGCCGACTTCTCCCACGGTTCGAGGGATTGCTTAAATATATTGTTTCTTGGCTCACCGTCAAAAGAATCCATACGGTCATTTTGTTCTGCGGAAGACGCCGAAATGATACAGCCGAAATGCAGAGGAGCAGGATATACAATATTTGACGCTCAAAAGCCTATTGGCATAACTGTTCCTACGGTTAAAGACATGGATAAACTTGATAAGGCAATTTTAAAACTGGTTTCAGATTGATAAACACTCTTTATCATATGGATGCGTGGGGTGCGTCCGCAAGGTAAGCATCCCCACGCCTGACACACCCGAAATGTAATTACGGGTGTAACATTTTAAGAACAGGAGAAAACAAATGTTAAAAACTAAAATTGACTATTTAACTATATCGCTCGGACAGCACAAAACAAAAGGGGTAATTTCAACTTTTGATGTGTTAAATATCTTCGCTTCAATCTTGCCGGAAACATTTAGAAAAACCTGCCGTGATGTTTTATCTTCAGCCGGAACTACAAATAGAGTTGTGCAATGCGGAATATCTGTATCGCTTCAATATGGAACAGCTTTGCAACGAGGGTGGGTTTATAGCGTGCAACTCTCCGGCGATTATTGGCACGCCATAGAACGAAACAAGGACGCAGTTATACATCTTCTTGGTGAGTTTGAGGGTTGGAGAATTTCACGTCTTGATATAGAATCAACGGCGGTAGTTCCTATTGAGGATTGGCGTGGTTTTTGTAAATCAGCCTTTGAAAAGGGTCTTTTTGTTACAGGAAAAGAGGATGAACGCACCGTTTACATAGGCAGCCGTAAATCACAATTCTACACGAGAATCTATAATAAATCAGCAGAGAATCCGAAATATTTCCCTGCTCCTGACGGAATGGTGCAAATACGGCTTGAGCTTGAAATACATAGAGTAAAAGAAGAATTGGTTTTACAGCCTGCTTTTCTTAATTCGCAATTTGCAGATAGATTATATATACAAAAAGTTCGTTGTGTTGCGATAAATGATGATACAGGCTTTGTACAGGAGCATTTTGACAGCGGAGAAAAATTTGAAAAAATCAAGACTATCAAACGCACACTCGGGGATATGGAAAAAACCGTGGACTACATTTTCAAAGCATACGCACCATATATTTCCGCCGTGATGAACAGCCAGCTTGTTGCTGATAGATACAAGGGAATTGAGGTTTTAGATGAAAAAGGGAAAAAGGTGCTTGCTATACTCGATAACGGTTTAGAGGATTATATGAAAAAATAACAGCAACACTTGATTAACATAACGGACAATCAGGCAGACATATATTTTATTATTAACAACTCACGAAAGGGGGCAGGATATGGATATTGTAGTGCATTATCCAAAAACAACAGATAACATAAAAGAACTTGAAAAGCGTATAGCTACGATACACGCACAGGCGGTCACTTTACATATTGAAAAGCTGTCCTGCCCGAAAGAACAGAAATTGAAGCTATATGACGCAATAAAAGAGGCTCACCACTTGGTGCGGTGAACCTTTGTCCTTTATCTAAACAGCTTTTCCCATGTGCTTTTAAATATCTGCACTTTTTCGTTTTCCCATCGCTCAATCGTTCTGCGGTTTACACCGTGGAGCTTGCCAAACTCATATTGCGTCAATTTCATGCTTTTGCGTAATTCTTTGATTTTTCGTCCTTGTCCGTGATATAGAAACATATTATAATCGTCCAATATATCTTCAATTTTCACATCAAGAATTTGCGTGATTTTTTGCATGAACTCCAAAGGGTATAAATCTCGTTCGTCATTCTCGTAGCTGTTGTAGGTAGAGCGGTCAATCCCTGCATAATCGGCTACATCTATTTGACGCAACGCTTTTTTGTAACGGTAATACCGTAGCTTGTCCGCTGTGCTGATAAGCTGTGCAGGGTCGGAATATGTAATATTAAACTTTTCAGCGTCAAGCAATTTATGCGGCTGAAACAAATTGAACGAATGAATATACAAAGGGGCAAACTCTACAACTCCGTGAGTATTGCGAACCATTATTTTTAAGCGTCCGTTTAAGTGGTCTATCAAGCGCCATTTTTCCGAAAATGGGACATTGTTTTCTACTTTTAACTCCGAAAGAGCCGCTATGTTGGAATAGCGTTCTCAATACAGCGTGAGGCATATGTAGCGAACTTTGTGCCCTTATCATAGTTAAAGGTGCCTACCGCCTTTATCAGTCCGATTGTTCCTATCGAAATCAGATCATCCTGATCGTTTGCCGTTGCGTAATACTTCTTTATGATGTGTGCCACAAGCCTAAGATTATGCTCTATCAATTTATTGCGGGAATCCATGTCGCCGTCTTTCATGCTCCGAAAGCAGTTCTGCTCCTCTTTGGGCGGCAGCGGTTTTGGAAACGACCCCCCGTTTTCAATATGGAGCGCAAAATAGAGCAGATTGGACAATGCAAAGTTAATAAGTGAAGAAAACATAAAAATCATTCCTTTTATTTCTATCAAATAAATATATGATTTTATGTTTTAGATTTTGTATGTCCTATGAAAATTATTTACTGTCGTGATAGGATTCTATCGCCCGTGATATTTCACGGAACATGGCGTAGTTGCCGCCATGACCCTCCGACAGTATGGTTATCAGATACGGGCGATCGTTGCTATAGACAATGCCTGTATCGTGGAAATACTCCTCATATCATCCATACTTGCGGGCTATGGGATGGTTGGCACGAATCATTGCATTTGTGGTGCTTAGCATATGCTTCCCCAGCCGCTCGGAGTAGAGGTTGTCCTCTTCTATAAAGTTATAAACGGCATCGATATACACCGCAGCACAGCGGACGCATATCCTGCCGTTTGTTATATTGCGGACATCCTCAGGATGGGGAATACCCAGTGATTTTACAAACTCTAAATACCCCGAAGATGGGAACTGTTCGGCAATTATCCGCAATGCGATGTTGTCGCTTTTGCGTAAAGAAAGATTGAGCAGCTCCTCCAAAGTAAACTGCGTGCCGACCTCGGCGTCCTTTATACTGCCCGTACCCTCTATAAAGTGCCGCTCCTCATAGGTATACACTCTACCCAAATCGGCCCGTCCCTCAAGAGCGAGCCTGTATATGTACAACGCATAGGGCGCCTTAACGATACTTGCTATGTGGTATTGCCTGTCCTGTCCCCAAAAATATGTACGCCCGTTTGCTATATCGGTGTAGTGTACCGATATGCTGTCACCGTGTTTTGCGATGATAGCATCTATGTTCTCAGGAAATTCGGCCTCTACAGGCTCAGGAGGTGTTACCTTAGGAGGTATCACCTCAGTCTTGTCAGGCTTGTCCGGTTCCGATTGCTCAGCGCTTGTTTCGGATGTATAGACAAATGCAGGAACGTCGGGTTCGGTCACACCTGCCGATTCGGATCTATAGCTACCCTCACCGCCCCTCAAGCAGGAGCAGAGCAGCAACATAATCGTTGGTACAAGTATTGTCGGTTTTTTATAGTTCATGTCCATCAGTTTCTCCAGTATTTGCGGTCGAGGTTGCGGTATTGTATGGCCTCTCCTATGTGTATTGCATCGAGGGTTTCTTCGCCGTCTATGTCGGCGATGGTTCGGGCAACCTTGATGACCCTGTCGTATGTCCGCGCCGACATTCCCATGGAATCAAACGCCTTTTCCAACAGATTGCTTGCCCTTTCGGTAACGGGGCAGAACTTTCGCATAAGTCCGGGCGGAATCTTGGCGTTGCAGGAGATGTCGGTACCCTCATACCGCTGTGATTGAATCAATCGGGCCTTTAGGATGCGTTCTCTTATCTCTTTAGAGGAGGTTTCAGGCTCGTCCGATTTCAGAGCATCGAACGCAACCGGCCGCACATCTATCTGCACATCTATTCTATCCAGCATGGGCCCTGATATTTTTGCAAGATAGTTCTCAACCTTGTTTGGGGAGCATACACATTCCTTTGTCGGATGACCGAAATAGCCGCAGGGACAGGGGTTCATGGCGGCAACAAGCATGATCGAGCAGGGGAATGTCATTGTTCCGGCGGCACGGTGTATGGTGATCTTACCGTCTTCCATCGGCTGCCGCAGCGTCTCCATTGCATCACGGTGAAATTCGGCAAACTCATCGAGAAAGAGAACTCCGTTGTGGGCAAGGCTTATCTCACCCGGTCTCGGAACAGACCCTCCTCCGCTAAGTGCCGCCGATGATACGGTGTGGTGGGGCGAACGGAACGGACGAACCGAAACAACGGGATTTGATTCGGACAGCAATCCCGAAATAGAATATATATTCGTAGTCTCTATAGCTTCTCCCACCGACAATGGCGGCAGAACTGTGGGGATTCTTTTTGCGAGCATACTCTTACCCGACCCCGGAGGGCCTACCAGCAGCAGGTTATGACCGCCCGATGCGGCAACCTCCATCCCTCGCAGAGCAGGAGCCTGTCCCTTTACATCGGAAAAGTCCCCCGCCTCAAATGCAGATGTCTCTATCCTAAATGGGGTTACGGTCGGGGTTATATCCAGCGACCCGCTCAGGTATCCCACCACCTCATGTATATGGCTGACACCTATTACGTCTATGCCCTTTATGAGACCGCTCTCTCCGGCGTTTGCCGCCGGAACGATTATACGGCTGTATCCTCTGTCACGGGCGCCTATTGTCATGGGTAATATACCCCGAACAGGACGTATGTCGCCGAACAGGGAGAGTTCCCCCAGCACGGCAGTGTCTCGGAGGTCTATATTTATCTGTCCGCTTGCCTGCAAGACGGCAAGCAGTATAGGCAGGTCATAGAGAGGACCTGATTTTCTTTTGTCGGCAGGGGTTAGGTTGACGGTGATCTTCACACCCGGAAAGGTGAATCCGCAACCCTTGATAGCGGCCCGCACCCTGTCCCTGCTTTCTTTTATAGCAGTGTCCGGCAGACCGACAATATCAAACCCGGGAAGACTTCTCACCTGAGAAACCTCTACACCAACCGGAAAGGCATTGACACCCTCAAGTCCCATGCTCTGAATAAGCGTATACAAAATATAATAACCGTCCTTTATGTATTTTCGTTGATGCCCTCTTAGTCGGCAACATCAATTAACAGTTGACAATGTACAATGAACAATATACAATGTATAATATACACATTTCTGCATTCTGCATTCTTAATTCTGCATTAAATAACTGTCAATTGTCAATTGTTAATTGTCAATTGACATCGGTGGTGTTGATTATCAGCGATAATATAGGGTCAGCGGTTGCGTTGGGTTTGTTTGACGGGCTTCATCTTGGGCATCGTGCCGTTCTTGCGAGGGCGATCGAGTGTTCTGTCAAGTACCGTCTTGTTCCGGCTGTGATGACCTTTATTGTAAACGGATCGGCTCCGGACAGCAAAGGCAAGATGGAGCAGATTATGTCCGACAATCTCAAATCTCAGATGATTAGAGAGTTTGGTATAAAAAAACTTCTCACGCCGCATTTTGACCAAATCCGCAATATGTCTCCGGAGGATTTTGCGGGCGAATATATAATGGGCAGACTGGGTGCAGGCGCCATAGTTTGCGGGGCTGATTTTAGATTCGGCCGCAATGCCGCAGGTGATGCCGACACATTAAGGCGGTTATGCGGCGGTGTCGCCATTGACATAGTAGAGCCCGTCCTGCAAGACGGCGATGTTATAAGCTCTACCCGAATAAGAAGACTGATAGCCGCAGGTAATATCGAAAACGCCAACAGACTTCTCGGTTACGACTACACATTCGATGGTCTTGTGATTCGTGGAAACGGGGTCGGCAGAAGACTGGGTCTGCCTACTATTAACCAGAGGTTTCCGAGCGGCAACCTGATCCCCAAATACGGCGTCTATGCCTCACAGGTCAATATATCAGGCAAAATCTATGCCGGAATCACCAATATAGGCGTAAAACCCACCGTGACCCGTGACGGCGATCCGCTTGCCGAGACATATATCATAGACCAAAACATGGATCTGTATAACACCAACCCACGCATAAGTCTGCAAAGATTCATCAGAGAAGAGCGTAGGTTCAATTCGGTTGACGAGTTAAGAGCCGCTATAGCCAAGGATATAGTCGTTAGCCGCCAAATCATTAGCAACCATTATTTTCACTAAATTTGTGAAAGAAATCTCTCTTTTCCATCCCAGTTCTTTTTCGGCCTTTGCGGGGTCTCCTATAAGTATCTCGACCTCAGACGGACGGAAGAACTGCGGACTAACCCGTATCACCGTCTTTCCCGTTGCGGAATCTGCGGCTTTTTCATCTATGCCGCTCCCGCTCCATATGAGATCTATATCGGCGGCGGCAAAGGCTGTATCGGCAAACTCACGCACGGTGCGTGTTTCGCCCGTTGCTATGACATAATCGTCGGGGCCGCTCTGCTGCAGCATGAGCCACATGGCATAGACATAATCTTTGGCATGACCCCAATCCCGCTTGGCATCCATGTTGCCGAGTTCTAAGCAATCGAGCGTTCCTGCCTTTATTCGCGCGGCGGCATCGGTTATTTTGCGGGTGACAAACTCTTTACCCCTGCGTTCCGATTCATGGTTGAACAAGATGCCCGAACAGGCATATAAATCATAACTTTCACGGTAATTCTTGGTTATCCAGTGTCCGTAGAGTTTTGCAACACCGTAGGGACTTCTCGGATAAAACGGGGTTGTCTCTCTTTGCGGAATCTCCTGAACCATGCCGAACATCTCGGATGTAGACGCCTGATAAAACCTTGCGTCCGGCTTTACTATGCGTATTGCCTCCAGCATATGTGCAACCCCAACGCCGTCTATCTCGGTAGTGGCGATCGGCTGATTCCAGCTTGCGGCGACAAACGACTGTGCCGCCAGGTTGTAGACCTCATCCGGCATCGCTGTTTTCATGGCGTTTATGAGCGAAACTCCATCGGTCATGTCGGCGTATATGATATTCAGCCTGTCCTTTATATGATCGACATTGCCGTAATCGACAACGCTCTTCCGCCGCATTATGCCATAGACCTCATAGCCTTTTTCCAGCAAAAGCTCGGCCAAATACGAGCCGTCCTGCCCGTTTATACCTGTGATAAGCGCTCTCTTCATAATCCTGCACCCCTTTTTAAGCTAATGCTATTATATAATGACTAATGGGATTTGTCAACCGTTAATTGTTTAAGCCCTCTCAGTCGGCGTTGCCGCCGACAGCTCTCCCAAAGGGAGAGCCAAGGACACCCACAGAATTTGCGGTAATCACGGGGGAAAACACCCGCCGCTGCGGTAACCACGGATGACCGAGGGCGGTCATCCCTACAGACCACCCCGCCGCTGCGGCGGCACCCCCCCCCCGACGGGGACACGGGCGTGCCTACCATAATTTCCAAATCCCCCCCTGGGGGGC